>CAZXCH010000022.1:0-11075 GCA_964639165.1 uncultured Candidatus Saccharibacteria bacterium
GGACGCGCCGGTCGAGAAACGGAGGTCACCGTAAGCGTGTTCCCATTGATCGCGCTCACCGTACCCATTATTCCGCCTCCGCCCTGCATACCGCCGTACTGCATACCACCATTCGCCCCATCCTCAACGCCGCCATGCACGCTGACAACCGCATTCGTCTGCGCGAGCGCCGGCATAACGACCGCCAGGCTTGAAGCGAGAACGATCGCGCCCACCCATGAAGCCGTACTTAAAACTTTCACCATAATATTTTTATAATTTTAATTTATAATCGCTCCATTTACATGCGTAGCGGGTCCTTTTTCGACCCACAGAACCCTACCGCGCATTCATGATATACATACGTCCAATATGACGAAAATGTTTCATAGGCTCGGAGCGTCGCAGGCACGCAGATCCTGCAGTGTAAGCACCTGGCCAGCGGCGGCGCGGGTGGCCATGGCAGGACACGGCAGCGTGAGGGGCGCGGGACGCATCCCCACCGCGAATTGATCCGTATCCAAGCCGCCTCGATATTCAAAATGCGGATAATCCCCTACGCCGCCATTGCCCAATCCGCAATACGCGCCGATCGCGATGAGCTGAGACCAGTCGACATCGTATCCTTTTGTTCGATCAACGATGTCCACGGCGAACCCATAATTGTGCAGGCTGTGTCCCGGCGGCGCCTCGCTCACGACCGTCCCATCCTCCAACCTTCCCTGGTCATAAATTTGCTGCTGCTGCGCTATGCTCCGGAATCCGGACGTGATCCGCAGGTCATATCCATACACTGCAGCGGTCGGCAAGAAACAATCGTCCACCTGCGTGATGAAGTTCGGATCGAGGCCCGTGGGAATGGGGGCCGCCTTGACCACATAGGTCGCTCGCCAGAACAGAACGATAAGAACGACGGCGACCACCACGGCAAAAACGATCGCCGCGACGCGGGAACGGCGTAATAAAAAAATCAGTGTAATGGCGATGATCTGAAGCACAATGTTCGCCGCGATCAAAACGAGCGCCATCAATCCGAACGCCGCGATCGGCGCGTAGTATATGAATAAAAGAACGATCAACACCGGCCAGACATTTTTAAGATCTTGTGTTGACGGTCCCAGCATCGCGCCGGCGTTGAAGAGCAGTAGGATCATCACCCAGCTCTGCCATTGCAAAAGATTCAGATGCAACAATGCCGCGGGCGTCAACGCGAAATAATTCCCCAAAAGATAGCGGTTGACGAGGAAAAGAAAGAGCAGGCCGCCGGCGATCGGAGCGGCGGAGATCAGCAGTTCACCAAGCAACGGTATCCTGGATTTTCGATGTACGACACGCGGCTGATCCGAAAAAATCGTGAATTCCTCTATTTTGGCGCCGGTAAGGATACAGAGCACCGCGTGCGACGTCTCGTGCACCAACGCACCGATATAATATAAAAAACGGATGACGCCGTTATTGAGATACCGCCAGTTCAAAAAATTGCTCAGATACCCAAGCCCGGTGATAAGAATGATGATGACCCCGATGTTCGTCGCCATCTTGAAACTTTATCACAAAAAAATAGCCCTTGTCTTTTTCCTACGCGATACGGAAGCCCGTAAATTTTCCGGGGGCATCGGACCACTCGGTCTCGACGCGGCTCACCCTTGCCGTGACCGGCCCCTTCCCGCACCATGTTAAAAAATCGTTCAGCGCCGCTTCCTCCCCTTCCGTCTCCATATAAACACACCCATCCGGATCGTTCATCACAAAACCGGCGACGTGCATCTTCCGTGCCGTCCAATACGCGGCGTCGCGAAATCCAACACCTTGCACATCGCCGTAAATCTTTATGATGAGATGCTTCACTTGTTACCAGTACAAGAGAATCAGGCCAAGCACGAAACACACCACCCCACAAAACACGAGCATTCCGCTCTTGCCGAACTTCCGATAGAGCGCCACTGCGGCGCCCGGCGCCAGCATGATGAACACGCCTTTTATGAGCGCCAACCATCCGAGAATGGTAACGAGCAACGGCAAACCGGTGGTCCACGCGTTATTGAGCACCACGATGACCGCGCCGATGAACAGCGCTCCCATGCCCCACATGAACACGATCCCTTTGTGCGCCACCGACTCCTCTATCGCGCTTGCGGTGGCCTTACTGCTGGCCACCATCGCAATGCCCACAACCACGAAGAAGATGCCTAATACCTGGGCAATGACAACCGAAATATCCATAAACGTATTATTTAATGATTAATTAATAAACGATCTCCGGATTCGGCCTTTCCTTTATCTTATCACAGTGGGATAACAAAAAGCCCCTCTCTTTTTGGACCTAGATATAAGAATAACGGTCCAAAAAGAGAGGGGCTTTTTGTTATTGCGAGTCCGGAATGCCGGCCCACTTGGCCTGGAACTCCGCCGTCCACTTATCGGTCGCTTCTTTTGACATGGTCTTCATCCCTTCCGCCATATCAGGATGTACCTCCTGAAGATGCTTCATACCGTTGGCAATCATCTCGTCCGGCGTATTCCCCACGACCACCGCATCGCACGTTGCCGGACCGCCCATCTGCGCACATGTCATTTGTTTCATATTTTTAATATATGTTAATTACTACCACTCCCCTGACCTTCGACCTTGTTCCCATTATACAGAAGTGAAACATTTTTATCATCCCGCTCGTTACAGAGTATATATCATGTAAATATAGTTAATGGATCAGAAACAGAACCTCAAGCTACTCACTGCCACCGATTGGTGGAAAAAGACCGTTATTTATTCGACGTACGTTGATAAATTTGCCGGCGACTTTGCCACGATGACCGAGCGACTCGACTATCTGACCCGCCTCGGCGTCGGCTGCGTACACCTCCTCCCGTTCTATCCCTCGCCGTTCGTAGACGACGGCTATGATATCTCCGATTATTGCAATGTCCGGAAGGAGCTCGGCACATTGGAGGATTTCTCGAAATTCACCGAAGAGGCCCACCTGCATGGAATTCGGGTGATGATCGACCTTGTTCTCAATCACACTTCCACGAAACATCCGTGGTTCATTGAAGCGAGCGCCTCGCCGGAAAATCCAAAACGGAACTTTTATCTGTGGAGCGATACGGGGAATGAATACGCTGGCGCCGCCAACCCTTTTTCCATCCTCAAGACCAGTAATAGGATCGCGAATCCGGCTGGCGAAGGCTATTATTTCTCTACTTTTTACCCGGAACAGGCGGATCTCAATTGGAACAACACCGAGGTCTTTGCCTCCATGATGGGCGTTATAGACTTCTGGACCGCGCGCGGCGTGGACGGTTTCCGGCTGGATGCCGCAGCGCATCTCATAAAGAAGGAAGGGACCGGGTGCGTGAGCCTTCCCGAGACACATATCGTGCTCAAACGCGTCCGCGCATATCTCGATCAACACCATCCCGGCGTGGCGCTGCTCGGCGAAGCGCACGGCGAAGATCCCATACCGGTGCTCAAATCATATTTCGGCGACGGCGATGAATGTCATTTGATGTATCACTTCCCGCTTGTCGGGAAACTCGTCCTCGCGCTCAAGCGGGATGACCGGAGCGTGCTCGAACCGATGCTCGCCGAGTCGGCGGAGATCCCGGAAGAGGCACAATGGGTCACGCTCCTCCGCCATCACGACGAGATGCCACTCGCCTTACTTCCGGAAGATGAGCGCGGCGAGGTCTTCGATCATTTTGATGCGGAAAAGAAATATCAGTTCAACCTCGGCACCTCGCTCCGAACGGCGACGATGTTCAGGGGCGAAAAGCGCGATATCCTGCGCGCGTTCGAAATGCTCTTCAGCATTCCCGGCTCCCCCATTATTTATTACGGGGACGAGATCGGTATGGAAAATATCCTGATGGAAGCGAACGAGCGCGACACGCGCCGTTCGGTACGTGGAGTGTTCGATTGGGTGGAAGCGGAACGCCAGCTCGCCGATCCCGGATCGTTGTTTCATGGCGTCGCGAAAATTATAGAGGCATGGAAAGACGCGGAAGTTTCGGCCGGGGTTCCCGCGGGAAGCGTATAATAAAAACTCCGGAGAACCGGATTTTTATTCTATGCTCACTTTTTCGGCATATGCCACAACAGCGTCCATGAAGTTGGGGGTTGCCTTGGCTAAACATTCGCGCGCGCCGAAACTTTCCGCGCGCTGAACATCCGCCTCCTGGCGAAGCGTGGAAAGTACCACGACCGGCATAACGATGTTCCTTTTCTGCATTTCCTTCAAGACCTCGAAGCCCGACATGGCGGGCATTACCAGATCGAGAATAACGAGATCGAAGGGCGAGCTCATTTTTTCCAACGCGGACTCACCGTCAAACGCCTGTTCGGGGAAAAACCCCGACTTGGTCAGGCGCGCAACCACCTCGTTGTTCAAGACCCGATCGTCATCTACCACCAATATTCGCAATGGACGTGGAGCCGACATATTCTGATTATACACTATAAGGGCGCCGATGCGGACACTAAAGCCCGTACACCAGCGGGAGCGTCACGGAGAATCCGATCAAAACCACGGCGGCGACCAGGCCGAGCACGATTCCTTTTTTAAGCGTAATATCGCGCCATTCCTCAACCCCCAACGCCCGAGCGACCCACCAAGCGAGCATTCCGAAGGCAAAGATGAGTGCGGGGAAATAATGATAGATATACGTATTGCGGTGGATAAAAAGTATGAATGGCATCATGACGGAAAGATATCCCCCGAGCAATATGAAAAATGCCTGTCGTTGATCCTTGCCCAAAAATCGGTCCTTTATGTAGCGGACAAGCGCGGCGAGACCAAAGATGATCGCGAGAGTCGATGCCAACCATAGGATCAAATTTCCCCCGAGCACGATCGCCTTTCCCTTGCTGACGTAGAGAGGCATGGGAATCTGCCCGGCCGGCCAGAGATACCAGGGGCTTGAATTGTCGGTATATAACTGCCCGGTAGTATAGCTGAAGATCGAAGAGCTCAGTTCCAAATAATCGGCGATGAAATAGGACGCTATTGGATGGGCATTCTGCCATACAAGAGACGGTAAGCCCTGGACATCTTCGATCTGCGAAATGGCATTGATGCGCGCCGCGGGCGCGAACACAAGCGAGCCCGCGAACGCGACCAACGCCAATACCGCGAATCCCATACCAACGAACTTAAGCAATGACTTGCCCTCCGGTCCTTCATCGCGCGGCGGCGCGAACGCCAAAAGGAACGCGATGACGATCGGGCCGGCAAAGACGATCGCCGTGAGCTTTACCGAGAGTGCGGCGCCCCACAACAATCCCGCAAGGATCGGCCGGCGACGGCCACGGATGCCGAAGTAGCACGCAAGCGCGGCGATGCCGAACACGATCATCATGCCGTCAAGAAAAATAAGGCGTGTATCCACGAGCAACGCGCTATCGAAGGCCACAAAAAATGCGGCGAGGGTTGCCGCCACGGGCCCCCCCTTCAACGAACGCATCAGCAGATACAACATGAGCGGCAGAAGAACGCCGAAGAGCGACGCTAGGATCCGAAGTGCAGTGTAGGGAAAATTCCCATAATCCAATTCGGGGCGGATGAGCGCAAGGTTCCCGTTGGACAAAAGCTCCAACTTACCGAATGTCGCGTCCTTCAACACTTCCGCGGGATAGAACCGCAATACCATGGCGTACAGCTCCTTCCCGAGCGCCGGGTGAATATCCTCAAAGACCCTCCCCGCGGCATAATCGGCCGCGTACGTGGCAAAATGCGCCTCATCAAAGACCGGTTGCGCCGGATAGCCGATGCGAAAAAGATGCAATCCGATCCCGGCAATGGTAATCAGTGAAAGGACGATGAAGGTGACCGAAACACCTCTTTTGCGCAGCATTCTTTGCATAAATCTATAACGAGTATGTTACCACAGTATAAAAAAGGCGCCTATCGCTTAAAAGCGGCTGACCGGATCAAACGGCGCTCTTTGCTTTCTTGATCTTTTCCTCGTTCAGGAAATTCTGGATGTCGGTCACCGTACCCATCAACTGGGCCGGGAAGATGATCGTGGAATTCTTTTCCGTGGCGATCTCGGTGAGCGTTTGCAGATTGCGCAGCTGGAGTGCGATTGGATGGGCCATCATGATGTCCGCAGTGTCGGCAAGTTTCTGCGCCGAAAGGAATTCCCCTTCCGCGGAGATGATCTTGGCCCGCTTCTCGCGTTCGGCCTCCGCCTGCTTGGCGATCGCACGTTGCATATCATCCGGCAGTTGGATATCTTTGATCTCGACAGCGCTCACGACCACGCCCCACCGCTCGGTGAACGTATCCAGCATCTTCGTGATCTCCGCATTGATCGTCTCGCGCTCGGAGAGGATCTCATCGAGCTGGAATTTTCCCACCACGTTACGCAGGGACGTTTGCGCGATCTGGTCGATCGCCTCACGCACATCCTGGATCGCAACGATGCTCTTCACCGCGTCCACGATCTGATAGTACGACACCGCTGAGATGTCCACGGACACGTTATCTTTTGTGATGATCTTCTGTGCCGGCACCGGCAACGTGACGGTGCGAAAGTCGATGTTCCGCAAAGACTCGAAAATTGGGAAGACCCATGTAAGCCCAGGCTCCCGCATACCTACGATCTTCCCAAAACGGAAGACGACGCCCTTTTGATATTGCTGCACCACGCGGATGCCTCCAAGAAGGATTGCCACCAACACTACCAATATGTATGTCATGTTTATATTAGACAACAAATGACACAGAAATACAAAGGGAGCGCCGCGGGCCGAGCGCTTCGCCTATATTTCTATAACAGCGGAAACAGGCAGATGATCCGCCCCTTTCGATTGCCCTACTTCAAACGAATCGGCTTTCATATCCTTGCTCGTAAAAATATAATCGAATTTATATTCGACGCCATTCAGTGGACAGATATCACACGTATCGGGATAGAGGCTCCACGTCGGAACATCGGAATGCTCCCCCGCGTTTTGCAGGACCTTGCTCATAGTATCTACCGCATAGCTGCCCGGAATATTATTCATATCGCCCATAGCGATGACCCTCTCCGATGGCATTACGCTGAGAAGCTTGTCCGTTTGTTCTTTTTGTAATGCAACGTTTTTCGGGTCGCTTTTCTTGGGATGGTCGTGTTTAAGATGAACACTAAACACATGCAGGTTTGTATCCCCTACTATTATGTCGGCTTGGATCGCTACGCGGCGCTCGCTCTCCGAAAGTACGATCGCTTGGCTATTCACTATTTTATATGTTGGCTTCGCGAGGATTGCGTTGCCAAATTTTATGATCTCTTCCCTCTCTCTGGTTGGATCAGACCAGCGCGATGATGTCTCCATATCCAACGCAGAAACGGATTCGTATCCAAGCTCCTTGGCGATCGTTATGGCCGTATTGCCGTTCTCATCTTCTATCACCTCCTGCAGAGCAATGATATCCGGATTGGCGGTTCTTAAAAAATCAATTATTTCTTTTCGATATGTCCCGCCCCAGATGTTCCAAGAGAGAAGTTTTAATTTCATGCGTTTAGTATATCAAAAAATTATATGCCCGGCTCCAAATGAATCAGCGCGGAACGCAGCGCCTCTTTCGTATATGCTTTTCGGTCAAGACGACCCTTGGTAAAAATACCTATCGCGCCATTCTCGGAACCGACGTTGGGGTCGCTAACAAGTGCTGCCTTGTTGATCGCCTGACTCATATCCATCCCCTCATTCAGCATATACCCAAGCATCTTTTTGCTAGGGATCTCCCACGCAGAAGACAACCCAAAATAAAACTCCTTACCGTCGTAGATGGCGCAGACGCAGACATCCATATGCCCCGTTTTACTCAGAGGGACTTGCATCAATCCCGATTCCAAGCCGATCGAATAATCGCAATCGTTCCATGCACCCTTGGCCCGGTTAATTGCGCCCCGCATCGTTTCTTCCAATGACTTCGGCTGATCATCAACGCCCGTCTGAATGTCCAAGCTCGTTACACGAGCATCTTTAAGATGCGGATAATCTTTGATGATCTCCTCCACCGCTTGCACCTTCACCTTATTTTTTGAGCCGACGTTTATGTTCATTGAGAAAACAGCCTACTCCTTTTTATAATCAGGGTTCACTAAATTTTGATCATTTCCCGTCTCTAAGATATTCAATAGTGAACTTGTTGCCATATCGCTTGTTAATTTCAACGCTGCGGTGGTGTTGAAAGCATTGGAACCGTTAGAGGAATACCAAATTCCCAAGGGAAGTTTCTTAAACTCCTCGCTTTTACCCGGATGGTCAGACGCGGCGCGGAGACGACCGGAGGTAAGTTCTTTGAGTAGCGCGTCATCATCAATGATGCCTTCCGTCATAAAGCTTACGAGTAATACTCCATCTTTTATAACAGCCAATTCTTTCTGTCCGATAAAACCCCTCCCTGCATCTTCCGAAACACAAACGAATATAATATCGCTCTCGGCGAGCAATACGTTCAGTTCTTTATAAAGAATACCGAGCGACGGCTCTCTATCCTCGTGCCGATGCTTGCTATAATACGAAACCGAAGCCGGATGGAACAGCTTTATCATCTCTGCGATCTGTCCCCCAATCCTTCCGAGGCCAATGATGCCGACGCTCTGCCCTTCCACACCCTTCGTCGTCATAAAATCCTTTTGCCCAGTGCGGCCAAGATCGAAGATACCGCGATTCATCGCCAGCGTCACCGTGAGTGCCCATTCTGCAACCGCATGCGTTGGCCCGTCGGGAGCGTTTGCGATTGCAATCCCTTTCTTCGTCGCATATTCCCAGGCCGGGATAAAATTCTTATACCCGATGCCGGTAAATACGATGACCTTCAATTCATCCGCAGCGTCAATCACTTTTTCCGTTACTTCCTCGATACCACCGAGGATATAACCAGACTTACCTTTTATTGCGGAAATGAGTTCCTCCTCGCTCGCCTTTGGCTTATCGAGACGCTCGATCTCATAGCCAGCGGCACGAAGCTGGTCTTCATGTTCTTTATGGATAAAGAGGCTGTCGGTAATAAGAATGGTTCCTTTCATATTGCCCTCATTTTATCATGTTTTCATTAAAACGGACGCATAATATTCGCTTCGTCTACTGGGACTTTCCGCGAGACAACCAACGAATGCAAATGGCCCCTGAAAGCTTTCATTGATACACGTCCCTCTCGCGCGTCGGCGAGAGCTTGAAACCCATCTGATTTATTCAGCTTCAAACCGAGTGCGACAACCCCCATATTAAATCCGAGCTGAACCTTCACTTCCTCCGATAGGTCATCCCACTGTTCAACTTGGGTAAACCGCAACACTTGTTCGCAGGCGTGAACAACAAAATCATCCAAATTGTTTTCCATTGTTTAATCATAACAGAATAGGCTCCTCCTCGAGTTGATGAGGTGGTTAAAATATAAAAAAGGCGCGTCGCATGATCATTGCTGATCTACGGCGCGCCCCATAACAAAGAAAAAGCTACGAGCATTTGACCACCGGAAACCGGCAGACGCTGCTCCATCTCCCAAAGCAAAACTGCGGATGCAAGGCCTCGTATCCCGGATGTGGGAGGATGCAAATCGCTCCCTTTTCCGTCAGAACGACCACGGGAAACTCGAATGATTGAAGGAAGAAATCGATGCCGAGTTCCTCGGCGGTGAGAAGCCGCGTGGGAAACTCCCTGGCCGCCAGCTTAACAAGGATATCGGCCTTGTTCACGTCTTCGCCAAAATGAGCCAATTCCATGGGACCTCCTCGCCGCGAATTTCATGGCTGTGTTTGATAATGAAGCATCGCGGATGTCCTTGTCAATATGGAGACGTAATAAAAAAACAGCCAGAGGTTCTTTCGAACATGGCTGTTGCTGGTGTTACTTCCTTACTCTGCGCACTTTATGGCTGCGCTTATTCTGCTTGTTGCCCGTCTTGTGGAGCGCTTTGTGCCGTGCGTGCGCGCTCGGGCGTACCGCTGGCGAATATGTGCCGGCGGCAAGGTCGAACCGGTCGCCCGGATAAACCTTCACCGTAATCTGCACGCGGGCCGTGTTGGGCTCCATTTGTCGGGCCTGCTCCGGACTGATGAGACGGCCTGCCGTTTGCTGACGCCCTTGGTAGAGCGGCAAGTGGAATTTCTCCGCGAGCGAGATCGCCACGGGATAATCCACATACGGCACGAGTCCCTGGCGCCTGCCGATCGTAAACTGCTCGATCGGCATGGCTGAGCCAAGCAACTGCAAATCCTCCATATCTTTTGGAGCGGCGACCATCCCATTGAAGCAGAGCACGAACAGATCAATGGGTGCCTGCCCTTCCAGGTGTATGCGAGCAACCAACTGGTTGTTTGCATAGCCCGTATGCTGGACGCCGTTGTGGTCGCCGGCACGGACGTTCTTCAGCGATCCAAAAAGAAAGTCCACGTGATTCACGGTTGCGCTTCTCGGAATCAAGCCGTTGACCTTGGCGTAGTAGGTCACGTCTTCGGAGAGATGCGGCCAGTCCTTGTTTAGACGTGCCGCCCGTTCAGTGGCGGGCAGCTGCGCGAGCTGCTCCATGGTCACCCGCACGCCCGACATGGAGTCGGACACCGGGGTGACACCGTTGACGACATCGACGGCGGGAGCAGACTTCTTGCACCCGCTGACGGCAAGAATACTCATCATCGCAATGATGATGGCAATCCCAAACTTCTTGTTCATAGAACTCCTCCTTCTTTCTTTTCTCTGTGATCTTTGCTAAATTGCCCCAAATTTCTGAAGACAATGTTCCGTCCGAGATTATATAATTTAAATAGCCAATTGTCAATGCAATTCAGGGCATAACTAGCTCTTTCGCGTTGCTATCAACGCTTCTATACATGACCAATTTTCAAATAAAAATCCCGCCAGATTGGCGGGATTTTTCTGTTAACGCTTCCCCCGCTAGACCTCTCGGAGAGCCCTCCGGACATCACTTCTCAAAACGCCAGTGCCACGGCTCGTACATAATGCCATCCTTATTGTTTTTGGGATAAGAAAGATAAAAGCCAAATCGATGCGCATTTTTTAGAAGCCAGCGATATTCTTCGGTGCTCACAAAATCAAGAGGGTTCTTATCTGACGGCATTCCTTTCATCGTTACAAAATCTAT
>CAZXCH010000023.1:0-1912 GCA_964639165.1 uncultured Candidatus Saccharibacteria bacterium
CTGCCGGCGGATCGACGAGTGGGAGCTCATCTTTGCCACGCTCGGCGGCATATGGCTTTACCGCATCATTGAAAAACACTGGAGCGCGGCTCTCGCGAAATCACTTATAGCCGTATTCATCATCATCCTCGCCGGATGGGGTTATTATGATTATTTTGTCGTCTGGGCACAAAATCCGAATGTTCAAGGCGCGTTCAGCACCAACTACGTTGACATCGGACGACAGATCAATGCGCTTCCGACCAGCACACCGAAATATGTGGTCGTGAATGCCGGTGGCGTTCCCGTGCGAGGCATCCCCACTCCGGCAGAAACAACGATGTTCATCACGCATTCCTTCACCGACGCCGATGCGGCGGCCGCGAACATCCACTATGTCTTGCCCGATCAAACGAGCAGCATACCCGCGGGCACACCGAGCGCTGATATCTTTTATATAGACTAAGAGACCCTTTTGGTTTTCTTAGTTTTTACTTCTTGAACAGCTCCGAGAACTTCAGTTTGAGTACCACAAAAAGATAGATGATTTCCAGGATCCCGATGGTATTCAACACAAGCATGGCAACAAACCACCATGCCTGCCCCCGTCTTCCTGAATGCCACAACGCAAGCCCCTTCCAGAACAAGCTCCAGACGATGATAACGAGCAGCAACGGTCCAACCGCGCCGACCGTCGATCCCAACCCCGAGTTTAATATGTTCATATGATTATTATACCACAAGAAGAAAGGGCCTCGTTTTCGAAGCCCCTTCTTCTTAAAATCATGGAATTTGCTGCTATATCTTTATAATCTCCAACTCCGTATATTCCTGTTTGTGACCCTTCTTCTTGCGTCCGCGGGTCTTCGGGTGATACTTGAAAACGATTGCTTTCTTTCCCCGGCCATCGCCGAGCACCCTTGCTTCCGTCTTTGCCCCGGTGACGTATGGCACCCCCACCTTGACTGCGTCGCCGACAGACGTCAAGAGGACGGTTTCAAAAACCACATTATCGCCTGCTTTTACATCCAGCTTTTCCACTTTGAGCTTGGTGCCGGCGGAGACCCGATACTGTTTGCCGCCCGTTTCGATCACTGCGAAGTCGTTTGCCATGGTTTTAATACGTTTAATTGACATTGATTATAGCCGCAAACGTCAGAAATAGCAAGACGGCCATCACGAGCGTCAATACGGCGACGATCTTCCCCAAAACATTGTCCCGCGCCTCAAGGTCAAGGGCAATAAAAAAATCCACGAGCACAATGGCGATTCCCACGATCCCCATGAGCACGACATCGCCAAAGGTCCCGATATGGGTGATCCCGTGCATATCGTTGAAATGAAGGATAATCGGTCCGGAAGCGGCGCGACGCAAGACATCAAGCGCCCAGAAAAATCCTCCTGCCGCGAACGCGAAGGATGCGAGGAAAAGAAGGCTCACAAGGCGATATTTCTTTATCTTTCCGATCATATCAGTGGGCGGATCCCGTTTTTCTCCCGTTTAGAATAACGGCAACATTATCCGGGTCGACAACGTTGATATCGATCCTCGTTGAAAATTCAAATCCGGCCTCTACGGCGGTCTTTGGTATCACCTCGATATGCCAATGGTGATAGTGATAGTTTTTACGATCGAGCGGCGTATCGTGCACGAAAAAATTCAGATCGGGATCGTCAAGGTGTTTCTTCATCTTCTGCATCACCGACTGAAGGGCCAGCGCAACATCGCGAACCGCCTCGGGCGACGTCTCCCGGAACGATGCCCAATGTTTTTTCGGCAATACGGTCACTTCAAACGGACGCTTTGATGCATAGGGCGCGATGGCGATCGCGTGCTCATTCTCCACGATCACCCGGATCTTCTTTTTGCGTTCCACGTTTATGATGTCGCACCGCACGCAGCGCCCGAACTTCTTATAATAATCGTTCGCTC
>CAZXCH010000023.1:1922-11006 GCA_964639165.1 uncultured Candidatus Saccharibacteria bacterium
GCGGTTGCCAGACGGCTGCCCCCGCGCTCGGACCGGAGTGCTAGATCGTGGCGATGTACGCTGCGCACTTGTCTTGCGCCGCCATCTCGTGGAACGCCCGGAATACTTCGAATATTTTTACCGCCTGACTTCGGCTAAGGTCGATAAAGTGTTTATTATGATCGCGGGTGATCAGCAAATTGTGCGTACCCACCCCGGTGCGGACGTGATAGATCCCGCGGCGGAATGGCACCGAACACACCGAGCTACGCTCAATGGCGGGATATTTGTTCGGAATCACCGCGATCTCCCAATTTTTTTCGTTCGGATAGATGAACTGCGGCGGCCAATTATCAGATTTTTTCAGGTCTTCGAACGGACATATGTTTTTTGGGGTAGGTTTACGTACTTTTTTTTTCTGCGCCAAAAATTTCGGACGCAAAGCGCGCCCAGGCGCGATGAGCACCCAGTCCCCCGATGTAAGGTCTTGTCGTAATTCACTCATAGTATCTTTCTGTAATCTTGTTACTTCGCGGTTGCCATCCTATTGTAATAGTACCAATCAAAAACGTTCTTTGCGATAGGGACGGCATTCAAGCTTCCTTGTCTGGAATTTTCTATCAGGATCAAAAGGGCGATTTGCGGGTTCGTACACGGGAAATAACCGACGAAAAGCGCGTTCTCCTCCTGGTTATTCTGTACCTGCGCGCTGCCGGTCTTCGCGCACGCCTGCGCGGGGAGACCGTTCATTGTGTACGCAGTGCCGCGCGGATCCGCCACGGTCTCAAGCATCCCCTGTTGCACCTGTTGGATCTGGGGCAGAAGCGACGTCAGATCGATACTCGTGACGGGCGTGGAACTGGCATTCAAAAACGGCTTATAGATCGTGCCGCCGTTCGCAATGGCGTCGATATAGCTCAAGAGCTGGATCGGCGTAACGGCGAGCGAACCTTGCCCGATGGAAATGTTATACGTATCGCCAAGTGACCATGGCCGCGTGGAGACAGTGCCCCACCATGCAGGCGTCGGCAAAAATCCCACCGCCTCGCTCGGCAGATCGATACCCGTTTTCTTCCCCAGCCCAAACGTGGTCCACCAATCGTACAATTTTGCCGCACCGAGTCCGTTGATCCCGTAGTCGACCGGATCGTTGAGCGGCGGCGTGGTATATTCGGGCGATCCGCCACCGACGATGTAGAAGTAGACGTCCGACGACTGCGCAAGCGCAGACGCAAGATTGATATACCCATGCGATTCCCAGTCCGCATATCTGGTAGGAGTGGAGGAATTATAGGGATTGGGGACCATAAGATAGCCGGGCGAGTAGAGCTGCCGGTCCGGCGCGATGACGCCCTCCTTCAGCGCCGCGACACCATCGAGTGGTTTGATGGTCGACCCGGGCTGATATTGTCCGGAGATGGCGCGGTCAAAAAGCGGCTTATCGGGCGACGTCAGATAATTCTCGATCTCCGCCGTATTGCTCGCCGGAGACATGAATGCGTTATTGTCGAATCCCGGCAGATTGACAAGCGATAGTACCGCGCCGGTCTGCGGATCGATGGCGAGCCCGACACCAACCTGCCGACCGAGCACCGCAAGCTCCCGCTGGATATCCTGATAAAATTCGGTTTGCAATCCCCCATCTATCGTCAAATGAACCGGTGAACCGATGGTGGAAGCGGATCGTTGTTCCTCCCCCAGCACCTTTCCGTTCGCGTCGGTGAACTTGATGCTGACGCCCGGCGTACCCTGCAACGCCATATCATATTCCTCTTCGATGCCTGTTTTTCCCACAAAATCATCAGCGGTAAGCGTTGGATCGCTTGCAAGGTCGCTCTGGCTCACGCGCCCGACATATCCCACCACGGACGAGAAAACCGGCCCGTTTGGATAATACCGTTCAAAATCGCTCCGGACCTCTATCGTGGACGATCCGAGCGCCTGAAGATTCACAAGTTCGGACTGATCGATGTCCTGCGCGAGCATCACGGGTGTGGAAAATTGCTGCGCTTCGCTCTCGGCGAGGAGCGACCATACGGTCGTCGAAGGGACACCGAGGATGGTTTGCGCGGCGGCGAGAGTGGAACTCTGCAATGCCGGATCGGAAATGAAAAGATTTGCGTTGAGAATCGCATCGAACACCGCCCTATTCTCCACAAGCGGGTCTCCTTCGGCGTCATAAATGATACCGCGCGGCGCGGGCGTCGCCTGCGCCTGGCTCGCATTATCCAGCGCCCGCGAGGCATAGTAGGTTCCGCCCGACCAGTTGAGATATGCGACGCGCCCAAGCACGATAAGCGCGATGCACGTGATGACCCCGCCGAGCACGATAAGCGGGCGGGCACCGAGTGGCACCTCCACGATATCGAGATCGCGGCTCCAGTCGTCATTCAGCGAATCTTCAAATGGAATTTCCGGCTTTTTTTTCATCACACGAAGTTACGAAAGTTTTAGCCGGTCGAAGACGAAGAATACGAGGCCTCCGAATATCAGGCCGCCAAGCACGTCGATCGAAAACAATTCCGCATTTGCCAAAAATGCTCCGGGCGCGATGGCGAGATACAGCAGAAAAAATCCGCAGACGATCGCGGCCGGCGCCGCCGCCCATACCGACCACGCGAATACCTTATGGAACGCATATGCCGCGATCGGGATAATGCCGAATATGAAAATATCGGCGCTCACCGCCGGCTGCCAATTGACCACGAATATCCCGAAGAGGACGAATACGAGCAATTCCCAGATATCGATATAGAACGCGAACACGATGAGCGTAGCGAGGATGAAATTGATGAATGTCCCCGCCGACGCGAACCAGAATTGGAGCGCGCACGCGAGGAGCAGGATGAGGATGGCAAGGATTGATCTGAGTCGCATTTTATTTTGCTATGAACACTGTTTCTACATTATTGATGTCGTACGGAAAACTGAGGGTCGCCTGCTCGAAGAGACTGTCCGCGGAAGTACTCGTGGCGACCACCTGGGCGACCGGCACCGCGTATGGGATACCCGGGGCGGCGGAATAGACGATGTCTCCCGGCATAACCGCCGCGTTGCTCGTGATGGATCCCACGATCGGGTCCGAACCGCCCTGCAAAAGCCCGTTCACGCCGCCGGAACCGATCCGTACCGGCATTTTAAGGCTGTTGTCGAAGATGGTCTGTACCAATGAGGTTTCGGGAAAGACCGCTTTTACCTCCCCAAGCAACATCCCTTGGAACGTGACCGCCGCGCCGGTAGCGACGCCCTCGTTCGATCCGACGCTCACCAGCAACTCATTCCTGAAGTTCATCGGGTAGCGGGAGTAGATCATCGCGCGGATCGTATTCGGCGTTGAGGTCGGCAACTGCGATGCCACCACCTGCAACGTCGCGAGCTGAGCCTTGAGCGCATCATTCTCCGCCACAAGATTCTGAGCATCCGTCTGCGAGACGCCCGCGCCGACGTTACCGAGCGCCGGACTCAGCCACGCGCGGATCGTCCATCCATACGAAGGTGCAAAAAAAATAAGCAGTGCGAGAATGACGATAAGCGCGCCGGAGACCCAATGGCTATTTGATATGCGATTTCGCCCCATTACTGATCGGTTTCATTAAAGATTGATATAGAGCGGCTTCAGTGGGTTATCGAGCAGTTCGCGATGCGCATCAAAATCATCCACCATCTGCCCCAATCCCCGAACTACACATGTTAACGGATCGTCGGCCACGGTCACGGTAACGCCCGTCTCCTTCTCGAGTAATTCATCCAGCCCACGCAAAAGTGCACCACCTCCGCAAAGCACGATGCCTTGCCGGAGAACGTCGCCCGCCAGTTCCGGCGGTGTCTCTTCGATGACCTCGTGCACCGAATCGATGATTTGGCGAAGTGACTTTGAGATCGCCATACGGACATGGTTGTTCTTCATGCCAACCTCGCGCGGAAGGCCGCTCGAATAGTCGCGTCCGCGGATCGGCACTTCCATGCGCTCGTCGAGCGGAATCGCGGAGCCGACCGCGATCTTTGCGAACTCCGCCGTCGGTTCACCGATCGCAAGATGAAACTCGTCGCGAACATAGCGGATGATGTCTTCATTGAATTTGTCCCCCGCCACCTTGAGCGTACGCGAGACAACGGTGCCGCCGAGCGAGATCACCGCGATGTCCGTGGTGCCGCCGCCGATATCGATGATCATGCTCGCCGTCGGTGTCATGATCGGTAGTCCGGCGCCGAGCGCGGCCGCCGTCGGCGATTCCACGAGATACACTTTTGAACAGCCTGCGTTCAATGCCGCATCCTCCACGGATTTCCGTTCCACCTCGGTGAGATTGTTCGGGATCGCGAGGATCGCGCGGCGATACGACATGATCGGGCTTGCCTTCGGGCGGCTGAGCAGATGGCGTAACATCTCTTCCGTCATCTCAAAGTCGGAGATGACGCCGTTCACGAGCGGACGCACGACATTGATATGTGGAGGCACGCGCCCGAGCATTTTTTTTGCCTCATCGCCTACCGCGAGGACATGGTTTGTTTTGGTGTTGATCGCCGCAACAGACGGCTCGTTCACTACGATACCTTTGTTCTTTAAATAGATGAGCGAGTTTGCCGTGCCGAGGTCAATGCCGATGTCTTTGAATACATTATCGAAGAGTGCCATGATATGTCCGCTGATTCTTAAAATTAATTATTTTTAATGATTTCCAAAGCTTCTTTTATGCTCACAACACGAGGCTCTTTTTCGGTCCTTTTCTTGATCTCCACCTGATCACCAAGTTTCGGACTTACCACGATTCTCCAGGGAATACCGACAAGATCGGCCTCCGCAAATTTTTCGCCCGCGGACATTTCCCTATCGTCATAGAGTACTTGGATGCCCGCTTTTTGTAAAGAATCGTAGGTCTTTTCACCATCCGCGCCGGCAATCGCAAGCACGTGAACCGCGAACGGCGCGACCGAATCCGGCCAGATAATGCCACGCTCGTCGTTATATTTCTCCACAATCACGCCCATTGCCCGCGAGATACCGATACCAAAACAGCCCATGATCGGATACTGTCGTTTGCCCTCCTTATCCGCATAAGTCACGTCGAAATCCTTGGCAAACTTCTGCCCCAGATCAAAGACATTGCCCACCTCCGACGCCCGCGCTTTTGCGAGCGTCCCCTTGCCGCAGCGCGTGCATACTTCACTTTCCTTTTCTTTTGCAATTTCCACATTCACGCAAAAATCGCAGGAGTCGCAATATAAAATATCGTCTTCACCGGCGTCGGTAAGCACCATGAATTCATACGATACTTTTTGCGTGAACGCGCCACCGGAAGCCTCCGTCACCTTTGCCGTCAGACCCATGCGTGAAAAGACGCGCAGATACGCCTTCTTCATCTCCGCATAAAATCGCTCGAAATCCTCCTGGGTCTCGTGAAAGCTGTACATATCCTTCATCAGAAATTCCACCCCGCGCATGAGGCCCGATTTTGAGCGAAGTTCGTCTCGGAACTTCCAATTGATCTGATACACCGCCTTCGGAAGATCTTTATACGTATTCACATATTTCATTACGAGCGGCGTCACCACTTCTTCCTCGCTCTGCCCAAGGGCGTACTCTTTTTCCGTCCGGCTCTCGATCTTAAAAAGCACATCGATCTTTTCCCAACCACCCGTCGTCGCCCAGATGCTCTTAGGATGGATGATCGGCATGGAGACCTCCTGGCCGCCGACCGCGTCCATTTCCTCCCGGACGATATTCTCGATCTTGTTCAAAACGCGCAGCCCGAGCGGCAAATAGCTGTACACCCCCGCCATCAATTTGGACACGAAGCCCGCCCGTGAAAGCAGCTGGGCGTTAACGGTCGCTTCATCTTTTGGGGCATTCCGCTCGGTCTTCGTGAACAGTTGAGATTGGCGCATATACGGCAATTTTAACACCTCTTCGGGTTAAAAAAAAGACCCATTGACGGGTCTATTTTTTGCTATTCCGCCTCTTCTTTCGTGCTAACTTTGGATCACGGGAAACGAACCATTGATCGTTGGTGTCAAACCACCAGGCATCGGAGTGGGTGGAAAGAAGATACTTTCCCACGGCCTTTCCTTGCTTTGTTTTCAGTCGCTCGTACGCGCTCTTCTGCCATGCCTTCGCTTTTGCATTTCCCTTCAGCTCTTCCTCGCGCAGCGTCGCAAGCCATTCAAGCTGGTCCGCATCCTTCACCAATTTCGATTCGAGTGTTTGCTTGGCCTGCTCTTCGTCATAAAACGCTCCCATCTCTTTTCCAAAAGGAACATCGAGGGCGATGTCTTTGAACGCTTGTGATTCCGCAAGGCGTCCATAACGCTGATGAACGTAGTTCAGATCGGACGTCCGGCCTTCGGCAAAATCATGGAAGATGCTCATATAGACGACCTTCGCCCGGTCGGCCTCCGGCGTCAAATAGGAAAGTGCGTAAGCAATATAGGTGGTGCGGAGAAGATGTTCAGCCACTGACTGCGAACCGGTCCCCAGAAACCACAAGCCGGAGCGCGGCGTCTTTGCCAAAATACCCGCTTCATAGATGAAATGGGCAATCGATTGAAGCTCATCCTTTTTCATCCCCTAATAATAGCACAGCACGGTCATTCGGCGGGATTGCGCGAATCCAAAGCCTCGCCAAGCCTCTCGATCAGTTGGTTGATCCCGCCGAACACGAACAGAAACCGCTCATCCATCTCGTCGAATCGGATATCCAAGTAGTCCATGAGAATATCGAGCACGGGAGCGACCTCCCGGTGGACGATAAGCTCGAATTGCCGGATCAATTCCTCTCTTTCTGATTGTTCCATGGAACAATCATACCTATCACGGATTAAAATCTTATTAAACGCTTTTCTTCCTTAAGAAGGCGTTTTTCCTTTAAAAACTCCACAAACATCGCGCCGCACTCCTCGCAAAACTCATATTGCGAGAATACCGCAGGATATGAAACTCTTATGCGATCCTTCCATGAAACCGTCTTCCCGCACACATCACAAGTTTCTATAAACATGTTTTATTAAAATTAATTAAAATGACCTTTGGTGAACATGGTAGCGTGCACCACATGGCCAGGTCAAAAAACTTTTAATGAAAATTTAATATCCTATAAAATAATGCCGCCGCCGAGCATTTCACCGTCCGAGGAATAGAACACTGCCGACTGACCCTGGGCCACAAATTTCTGTGGCGAGGCGAACACCAGCTTATAATTGCCGGTTTCAAGTTTTGAAAGTATCGCCTCGGAAAGCGGTTGACGATAGCGCACACGCGCGCGAACAGACAATGATGGAGTTCCAAGCGCCACACCCGAAACGATATTCACCTGGGTCAATTCAACTTCGTCGCGATGCAAGGCCGGATCGTCGCTCCCCTCCGCGAGCACCACCGTGTTCGTTGCTGCATCTTTTGAGGCCACATAGAACGGCTTGCGCGCCGCGCCCACGACACCGGTCTTCGGAAAGACGAAGGCGGCATCAATATGCCGCTGGCCGATGGTATAGAACTCCGCACCGGAGTGCTCGCCGATCTTCTCGCCAGCCGTCGTCATGAGTACGCCGCGATGCTCCGGAATATATTGCTTAAGGAAGTCGTCGAGTGAAAATTTTCCAAGAAAGCAGATACCCTGCGAATCCTTCTTTTCCGCGGTGGGTAATCCAGCGCGGCGCGCGATCTCCCGCACCTCTGGTTTTTTGATCCCACCAATCGGGAAAAGACAGCGCGCAAGTTGCTTTTGGCTAAGCGTCCACAAAAAATATGACTGGTCCTTGTTGGAATCCGCCGCTTCGAATAATTTAAAAACGCCGTCCACGGATTGTTCTATCTTTACGTAGTGCCCGGTCGCCACATAGTCCGCGCCGCTCGCGAGCGCCTTTTCCAGAAACAATCCGAATTTGATCTCGCGATTGCACATCACGTCCGGGTTCGGCGTGATCCCTGCGCGATAACCCTCTATCATGTACTGCACCACGCGATCTTTGTATTCCTGCTCAAAATCCCACACATAGAACGGGATGCCTATATGCTCCGCCACGCGGCGCGCGTCCTCGGCATCGGTTTCGGCACAGCCGTCGATGTTATAGCACTTCATAAACACGCCCACGACGTCATAGCCCTGTTCTTTAAGCAAATGCGCCGTGACGGAGCTGTCCACCCCACCCGACATGCCAACAAAAACCGTTTTCTTCCGCATAATTTACACCCGCTCCACGTAATCCCCCGTCTGTGTGTTCACCCGGATCATATCGCCTTCATTGATGAAGAGTGGCACTGATATCTTTGCGCCTCCTTCAATCGTCGCAACTTTGTTGCCGCCCTGCGCGGTATTGCCCTTGAGCGACGGCGGCGCTTCCACCACTTTGAATTCCATCTTGACCGGGATCTCTACCTGGATCACCTTTTCCTTGAACACCATCGTCTGCACGCGCGTATTCGGCTTTAAAAACTTTGCCTGTTCGCCGGCAACATCTGCCTCGAGCGCAAAACGTTCTTTTGGGTTATTTTCCGCGTGGAACCAATACTGTCCCTTGCTCTCGTAAATGAAAATCGCATGCTTTCGCTCGATCTCCGCCTCTTCAAACGAATCGCTCGCCTGGAAGTTGCGGTCCAAAAGCTTGCCCGTGATGAGATTGCGGATTTTGGTCTGCACAACGGCCTTGCGTTGCTGCATGCGCAAAAAATGGGTCTCGATGACCTCGTACGGCGAGCCGTCCATGATGAACAAAACGCCCTTGGTTAGATCGGTATATGCAAGTGCCATGTCGGATATTATTGTAGCAAGAATTACCTCATTTGCAACCTTACTGCGGGAGCTGGAGGAATCGGACCTCCGACATCGGTTTTGGAGACCGAAGTTATACCACTTAACTAAGCTCCCTTTTCTTCCTCTCAATAATAATACAGATTACAAAAATGCGCCTGCCCCGTTGGAGGCAAGCGCATTTTCCGTGATCGATTATTTTCCGGTAATTCTTGCCTCTTTGTGCAGCGTTTTTACGCGGCACCAGTCACAGAATTTTTGCAGTTCGATTTTCCGCTCAACCAATTTCTTATTTTTATTGGTGTAATAATTACGCCGCTTGCAGACGCTGCAGCGCATCGTAATAAGCCTGTCGGCATGCTTT
>CAZXCH010000024.1:0-10971 GCA_964639165.1 uncultured Candidatus Saccharibacteria bacterium
TGGTTTGAAAACAGCAGAGTTTGTTTCGCCGAAGCATCCGGATAAATTGTGCGATCTCATTGCGGATTCGTTGCTCGATGCGTATCTGGCGGGGGATCCTGCGAGCCGCGTGGCGGCGGAGGTGATGGGCGGTCACGGGCACATCACGATCTCGGGGGAGGTGACGAGCGCGGCGCAGGTGGACGTTGAGGCAATCGTGCACGGTATCGTCGGGTCGTCGTACGCGGTGCACGCGTACCTTACGCGGCAGAGTCCGGAGATCGGGCGCGGCGTGGACACGGGCGGCGCGGGAGATCAGGGGATCATGATCGGCTATGCCACGCGGGAGACGCCATCGTTCTTGCCGCTGGAGTACGTGTTGGCACGGGAACTGTGCCAAAAGATCTATGCCGTGTATCCGTACGACGGCAAAACACAGGTAACGGTGGATGGCGACCGCGTCACATGCGTCGTCGCAAGCTTTCAGAATGCGCCGTCCGCCGCGCTTGAGGCGCTCGTGCGGTCGTCTATCGCCGCGGACGAATATCTGATCAATCCCGCGGGCGAATGGTCGCTTGGCGGATTCGACGCGGACTCGGGGATCTCCGGCCGCAAGATCATCATCGACAACTATGGGCCGGAGATTGGCGTGGGCGGGGGATCGTTCTCGGGCAAAGATTATACCAAAGTGGATCGCTCAGGCGCGTACGTCGCGCGGCGCATCGCGGTGGATTACCTGGCGCGCTTTTCGTCCGCGCGCGCGGTGCGCGTGAAGCTCGCGTACGCGATCGGCAAGCCGGAACCGGTGATGGCGGTTGCGGAAGTGGACGAGGGGGATGGCGGCGTTCGCGTGGTGCCCATCTCGGGCTATGACCTTACGCCTCGTGGCATCGCCACGCTCTTGAAGTTCGATTCCGTGCGCTGGGCTAACACCGCCGCGTGGGGACACTTTGGAAGAGAGTTCAGTTGGGGATAGATTCGCTGCGTGCAGAAGATTAAAAAATCATTAAAAGAATTTTGACTTCATTGCTGGTTGCGATATCATGATTACAAGGCGACGGTCTGTTGGACTACGGACCGAAAATCTTCGTTTTGGCGCAAGAGCAGTCACTTTGGTGGCTGTTTTTGTTTTAGATAGTTTTAATCGGTGATTATCTACACTGCTTTTGCCCCTATGGATTTGGGCTCGTAGTTTAAGGAGTAGAACGTCGCTTTTTGCCAAAACGAAGATGCGGGTGCAATTCCCGTCGGGTCCACAGGGGCAAAGGGCGATGATACGCAGTATAATGAATTTATGGAACAACCTGCTTCTCAATATATTCCCGGCGTGTGCAATATCGGTCCTGCGGAGATCCGCCTGCGAAAGCGGCTCGGCTGGTGGGGAATTTTAATAACGATCGTCGTCTGGGCGTTGCTTATGTGGCTTCAACTGCCGGTGGCGTGGAGGATCATCTTATTTCTCCCGGTATTTTTTTCCGCGAACGGATTTCTTCAGGGCTTCATGCATTTCTGTGCGGGCTTTGGCATGAAGGGAGTCTTCAACTTCGGTTCTTCCGTCGGCAAGACCGATACCGTCTCGCAGGCCGAGTTCCGTGCGAAGGATCGCCGGAAAGCTCAGCAGATATTTGTCTATGCAGCGCTGATTGGCATCGCGGTAGTGCTTATTTCGTTTTTTATCTGATACATAGCCCATGCGCATTTCCTACGTCCTCATTCCACTCGTCACGATCCTTGTTGCGTACATTGGCGGGCGATTGACGGCGACGTCGGTCAAGACGTGGTATCGGGGCTTGCGAAAGCCGTCATGGACACCGCCGGGTGGCGTGATCGGTGCGGTGTGGACGGTGCTCTACATCCTTGCGGCGATCTCGGCGCTTATCGTATGGAATTTGCCCGGTGGGATCTCGGTGCCTTTCATGGTCGCTTCGCTATTTGTTTTGAACGCACTGCTCAATGTGTTTTGGAGCTATGTGTTTTTTTACCTGCACCGGCCGGCGCCGGCGCTGTGGGTATGCCTTCTCCTTGATCTTACGATCGTGCTTTTGATCCAGCTCATTTCGCCGCTTTCGCTCCTTGCGGCGTGGCTGCTTGTGCCGTACGCGTCATGGGTGACGTTCGCGTCATATTTGAACTATCGGGTGTGGGCGATGAATCGGTAAGGATTGTGAGGTTTTTTTAATATAGTTTTAATCCGCGGTTGCTATAATGCGGCGATGGAAACTAATTATTTGACACCAAGTTTATCTAAAGATAAACTTGAAGATATGAAAAAGAAGACCATCGTGGGGCTCAAGGAATTGCGCGAGAATATTGATAACTATATTTCCCGCGTGGAAAAAGGGGATTCTTTTGTGGTGGTCAGGAAATCAAAGCCGGTATTTAAGATATCTCCGCTCGATGACGACGCGGAATTGTGGGAGTCTGTCATTGATTTCACAAAGATCAAAAAGGGCGGTGTTGCCATCGCGGACCTGCTTTCGCGGTTATAACGTGATCATATGGATGCGATAGAGAAAGCGCTCAAAAAACTTACGGTAAAAGAGCGTGGTTGGGTAAGGGAAGTTTTTGAAAAATTGATATCAAATAAAGCACAGGGATTGGATATAAAAAAGCTTCAGGGTCGAGATGATATTTTTCGCGTGAGAAAAGGAGATGTTCGTATTGTATTTCGAAAAAATAGCGGGATGATATCAATTTTACTTATCGAGCGCCGGAATGAAAAAACCTATTCTTGATCCGTAATGGGAGATACGCAAAAAAAGATCACTGTTGGGGACGAAACAATCCCGTACGCCCTGCGCCGCAGCGCACGCGCGCGGCGGATGCGGCTGGCGGTGCGCCGCGACGGATCGGTGATGCTCACGATGCCCGCGCGATCCACGCTTTCGTTTGCGGAATCATTTGTGTACCGGCAGAGGCAGTGGCTCTTGGAGAAGCTCGCGTTCTTTCGCGGGCTTCCGCCGCTTGATCCGATCGCGCGCTTTGGCCGACGCGAATATCTGCAAAATCGTGAAGCAGCACGGGCGCTCGTCTCTTCAAAACTTACGGAATTCGCCCCGCGTTTTGGTGTATCGTATGGCCGCGTTTCCATCCGGAATCAGAAGACGTGCTGGGGGAGCTGTTCGCGAAAAGGAAATCTCAATTTTAATTACAAACTATTATTCCTGCCGGTGGATTTGCAGGACTATGTGATCGTGCACGAGCTTGCGCATGTGCGTGAGCTTAGCCACTCGCCCCGTTTTTGGGCGCTCGTCGGGAGCGTGGTACCGGACTACGCGGCGCGCCGACGGGAGCTGCGGGGGAAACGTATGCTGTGATATGGTTATGGCAATGAAGAAATTGGAGATTGCGCGCGCGGCGCACGTGCTCGCCCGTGGCGGTACGGTGGTGTTTCCGACGGAGACGCTACGGTTTTGCCGCTATTGCTACGGACAAAGACGCGGTGCGCGCGGTGTATGCCATCAAACGCCGGCCGCGGGAAAAGTTGTTGCCGGTGATCGTGGGTAGTTTTGTGCAGGCGCGGAAGTTTTTTATATTTTCCCCGGCGGAGTTATTGCTCGCAAAGAAATTTTGGCCGGGACCCCTTACGCTCGTGCTCAAGACACGTTCCAAAAAGCTGGCAGCGGCCGTGGGAAGCGATCGTGTTGCGGTGCGCTACTCGGCGAACGCCATCGCCTCGGCGTTGGCGCTCGGCGCCGGAGCTCCGATCACCGCCACTTCGGCGAACATATCGGGCAAGCCGGGCTGTTTCACGATCGCGGCCGTTAAGCGACAATTTACTTCCGCACGTCGCCCCGATCTGTTTCTGAACGGCGGAATGTTGCCGCGATCGCTCCCGTCCACAATCGTTCGCGTGCAGAGGGGACGTCTTATCATTCTTCGCGAGGGCGCAGTGCCGTCCGAATCTTTACAGTTTTCATAATTTGTTTTAATATACCGGCAGAAAGGATGTGGTGCCGGTATGACGCTTTTGAAAAAGAATGACCCGAAGCGGCGGTGGAGGTCCTTTAAGCGGCATGCGGTATTGCTGTTTAAGACGTTCTTCCTTGCTTCGGTCATCACGACGCTTTGGTATCAATGCTGGGTGCGTGGATATCACCTTCCCGAGGACGATGAAAATTCAATCCTTGCGACGGCGGCTGCCCTTGGCGTTGTCTACGCGGTTTTCATGAGTTTGACGGCCGCGGCCGCGTCAACGAAGTATGACACGGTCATCTCCACTCTGTTTGATGAAAACAAACGAACCTACCTTCGGTATCGCGACGAGCGACCGCCCATTGCGGTTCACCTCACGATAGCGTTGCTATCGGTCCCGTTCGACGGCATGAGCTGTCTGTGGCCGTATCGGCACGTGGAGACCGGATTGATCTGCGTCTTCGTGACGTCGGTTGTCGTCTTTGCATTCTGGTTCCTGATTGCGATCCTGGAGCAACCAACAAAAAGCGCGTGGGTTGATGAACGGACGCCGAAGGACTGGAAAGATGCCGACGTGGATGAATTCTTTAAATTCGGGGACGCGAGAGATCGCCACAAGGTCATTCACGAAGTCCGCCCATCGTGACTGAAGATTTGCAGAGCTGCCATGGCACAACCACGGCAGCTTTTTTTATATGATGATTTTGACTGCAAGCCCCGATAATACTGCGTTCTCCAGGACTTGCTTTTTATATGCAAATGTATTATAATATTGCCAGCGTATAAGGCGGATTTACAGCTGAATACGCAGGAGGAACTCCTGTGAAGATGAGAGTGCATTTCTATGCGGGCGCGGTCCTTGTGGTCGGCACGCTTTTTGCGGTCGCATGCTGGCAGACTGGCCTTAATGAGAAAAAGGATCAATCTGCTTCGCTGCAACGGTATGAGACCCTTTCGTACCATGAGTGTGCAGTTCGGTTTGCGGCCTTGAAGGATGTACTTTCCCGCACTCCGGCGTCGCCACGCGACTATTTCGCCAACCTTGGTCGCGCCAACATGTTAGAGGGCGCTGCCACGAAAGCACTACAGCATCAGTTGCCAGTAGTTCTCACACCGGAGGGCGATCGCGATCAGATTATCACCCGCGACATACCTCGGCAGATTGACGATCTCGTAAATACCTATGCAAGCAAACGGACAGGGCTCGTGTTCATGACCCCTGCGCAAATTGCTGAATGGCAGAAGGCACAAGATGAGTTTGAAAAAAGCGGAATGGATCCGGACAACAATCGATCCATGCCGTCCACTTCGGAAGATGGAAATCTCACGCGGTGGTGGCTCTGGTTCCAGTTTGGAGCGGTGCCATTCATCCTCGGTCACTACATCATCCGCATCCGTGATCTTGGGATGAAGGTGCGGTACGAGCTGTTCGGTAATCCTGTGGCATTTGTCCTGTGGCTGATCGTCTGGGAGGTCGGACTTTTCCGGTATCCGAGAAAGATCAGCATCATGGCACAGCTTCGTCGGGCACAGCAGTGGGCAGCTTTTTTTCTGACCTCTGTGCTTCCGTGCTTGGCTGCAAACGCGGGCGCGGGCAAGGAGTGCGAGAAGGAGCCGATCAAGTGGTCGCTCACCACGGGCACCATGTCGAACTACATGGGGCTTGCGGCCGAGAAGCTCTCGGGGCATCCGGTACAGCAGACGAGCCTCACGGTTTCTCTGCCGTGCGGGGTGTATGCCGGAACTTTTAATTCGGTATCGATCGTCCACACGGATGATCATCCGAATTACGGCAACGAGACCGACGTATCGCTTGGTTGGAGCGGTTCCGTAAAAGGAAACGCCGTCGACATAAGCGGCACGTACGTGGGCCTCTCGCCGGTCTTTCGGCTTCCGGAGGATGACGCATTCCAGTTTTCTGAACGGGTGAGCAGAAGACTGCCACTTGGGAAGAAAGCCGCGATTGCACCATACGCGTGGTTGCGGGAAGTCATGCCCGTTCGTGGTGGCGTGGTCGGTGGATGGTTCGGGCACGGAGGGGCGGTCATCACCCGTTCCTTTGGCTCAAAGCTTTCCGCCGCTCTCGAT
Source organism: uncultured Candidatus Saccharibacteria bacterium (assembly GCA_964639165.1). Taxonomy (GTDB): domain Bacteria; phylum Patescibacteriota; class Minisyncoccia; order UBA6257; family 2-01-FULL-56-20; genus JAKAGE01. The sequence goes on from CAZXCH010000024.1 coordinate 5,983, forward strand.
GTCGCGACTGTCTGGGACTCGGGCGCCTTGGGCAATAACCCGGGCTTCATCGGAACGGCTACGCTGACACCGAGTTGGAAGATGGGGGAGCATGTCTCTCTCCAGGTTCCGCTCAACGCGCAGACGCCGCTCACCCACACCGCTGACGGTCGGCGAGGGGTCGCTACCATCGGCATGAGGGTCGCATTCAACTTCTAGCGTATTCGACAAGCTTCAATGGGCCCGACGGATTTTTCTTCCGTCGGGCCCAATTTATTATTTCTTCACACTATCGGTACACGCACAATCCCGCAAAGATCGGCTGGACCACGAGATATATTTCCACAAGGAAGATGGCGGTGAAGGTGAGGAATACGGCGGTCGTGATGATCTTCTTAACGTCCCACTGGCCTTTATTTATTTTTGCGTAGCGTTCTTTGATGGCGGCATACAGTGATTCCACGAATGCGAATGCGATGTAGATGAGGCCGAGGAATATAATGGTGCGAAGCGCATCATTACCGGCGGGTCCGCGAACGGAGTCGGGGACCGCGCAATACGATTGCGCGAGGAAGACGAGGAGCGAGAGCTCGGCGGCGATAAGAAAGAGCGATTTTACCACGACAAATCCGGCAAGTACCGCGATGAGCGCGATCGCAATCGTCAGGATGGTGCTCACGACGATCCATGCGACGCCCAGGAACGATACGCTCGAGATGTAGGTAACGGCGAATATCACGGCCGCCGCGATCGCGGAGAGGACAACGGCGAGAGTGGTTCGTTTCATTCCCTTTATTTTATACCAGAATTCCCATATTCACAGCTTTTCCACGTTTCATTTGACAACCTTGGACGATTCCCATACAATTGCTTGGTAAATCCCTGAACGAAAAAGAAAGTCACTTAGGTCGATTGGCTATAGATTTTCACAGCTCTTGCAGCTGTTTTTATTCGGAAAGGGATGCGCTGGATGCAGTATAAAAAATAAACCATTAATTTTTAAACACTATGGCAGAAAAAGAAAAGTTCGACCGGTCCAAGCCGCACCTTAACGTAGGTACGATTGGCCACGTCGATCATGGCAAGACCACGTTGACCGCGGCGATCACCCACGTTCTGTTTTTGAAGGGTTGGGCAAAGAAAGAAGAGAAAGTCGATCAGATCGACAATGCTCCGGAAGAGAAAGCGCGTGGTATCACCATCGCGTTGCATCACTCGGAATACAATTCGGAGAAGCGCCACTATGCGCACGTTGACGCTCCGGGACACGCCGACTACATCAAGAACATGATCACCGGTGCCGCCCAGATGGACGGTGCAGTGCTCGTGGTTGCAGCGACCGACGGCCCGATGCCGCAGACGCGTGAGCACATCTTGCTCGCTCACCAGGTTGGTGTGCCGAACATCATCGTGTTCCTCAACAAAGTGGATATGGTGGACGATCCGGAATTGATCGATCTCGTGGAATCCGAGGTTCGTGAGCTCCTCACGAAGAACGGCTTCGATGGCGACAAGGCCCCGGTCATCCGCGGTTCCGCATTGAAGGCGCTCAACGCAACTTCGGCGGATTCCGAAGACGCAAAGCCGGTCCTCGAATTGATCAAAGCGATGGATGACTACTTCCCGGACCCGGTTCGCGAATTGGACAAGCCGTTCCTTATGCCGATCGAAGACATCTTCTCCATTGAAGGCCGCGGTACGGTCGTCACGGGACGCATCGAGCGCGGACGGGTGAAGGTCAACGAGGAAGTCGAGGTTGTCGGTCTCAAACCGACCGCCAAGACCGTCGTTACCGGCATCGAAATGTTCAACAAGAGCTTGGATGAGGGCATGGCAGGCGACAACGCCGGTTTGCTCCTCCGCGGTCTCAAGAAAGAGGACGTGGAGCGCGGACAGGTGCTCGCAAAGCCGGGTTCCGTAACCCCGCACGCCGAGTTCGAAGGCGAGATCTACGTGCTCTCGAAAGAAGAGGGTGGCCGTCACTCTCCGTTCTTCAAGGGTTACAAGCCGCAGTTCTACATCCGCACCACCGACGTGACCGGAGAGGTCACCCTTCCGGAAGGAATGGAAATGGTCATGCCGGGTGATACCGTCAAGATTGTGGTCAAGCTCATCACCCCGGTCGCCATGGAAGACAAGATGCGTTTCGCCATCCGCGAGGGCGGCAAGACCGTCGGCGCAGGAGTCGTGACGAAGATCATCAAGTAGCAAAAACAAAACACCCCCTCCTTTTCAGACGGAAATGCCAGGTAGGAACCTGACCGTCTGAAAAGGAGGGGGTGTTTTGTTTTTGCTCGGTGAATAAAGAGAAGTGATATAATTTAATTGTGGTCATTTATATTTTTGCAGTAATTTCTGCCGGGCTTTTGCAGATCGGGACGATATATTTCCTAAGAGGTAATTTTTTCGGCAATTTCCTCTACACGATCCCATTTATTCTTTTATATCAGTTCTTATTTCTCTGGAGCTATGAAAAAGCACCGAACTTTATCGTCATCTGGTTCATCACCACCGCTCTTACGAGCGTTCTTTCCTTTGCTATGGGTTATTACTTGTGGCACGAGCGCGTCTCTCTGGTGAATTTGATAGGTATAATCTTTATTATTGGCGGTGTGGCATTCCTTAATATAAAATAAAACCATCCTGATTCGTCAATATCGAGTGAATCTCCGCGGGGGATAGCGCGGCGGTTCGAACATCGTTCAGGAGGCTTCATCAGCTGCGTTGACAGGTTTGGCAGATTTGCTATACTCTCTTGGTACTCAAATGGCAAAGACTGATACTCCACAAAAGTTGCGTCTCCGCATAAAGTCCTACGATCACAAACTGATCGATAATTCGGCACGTCAGATCATCGAGGCCGCCGAGCGGAACGATGCGAAGGTTGTGGGTCCTATCCCGCTTCCCACGGAAACAAAGCATTACACCGTCAACCGTTCGACGTTCGTCCACAAGGATGCTCGCGAGCAGTTCGAGCTCCGTATTCATAAGCGCCTCGTCGAGATATTGAACCCCAGCCAGAAGATCATCGAATCACTTTCGAATTTGAACCTTCCCGCCGGCGTCGATATCGAGATCAAGATGGTCTAGCAGCCAGCTGCAAAAATCCCCGCGAAAGCGGGGATTTTTGTTATGAGGGCGGTATAATAAAAATATGAAGGGATATATTGAGCATCCGGGGAAGGCGGTGGAAACGGACGGAAGGTTCGAGCACGTGATGGCGATCTCGCTCGATCCGCGCGCCGGCTATAAAGACGGTGTCATTCGATGCATCACAAGCCGCGAAGGCGATGTTACCGCTTCCGGTTATGTTGATAAAAGTGTGTTGCATAAAGTACGGGGAGACACGCTGGAGCATTTCTCTATCGGCGAGCAATTGGTGATTCGAAATGCGGAAGAAGTTATACAACAATTGAGCGTGTCGGGATTGGAGTTTCTCGGCCTAGAAGATCCGGATATTTGGATCGATAAAAGGACGGGATTGATGCATCTATACTTTACAATGCCGTTTCATGACGTGAGCCTCGAAGATAATGGTCTGGTTCATCTCGGGCATGCCGTGGGCTATGATCTTGATTCTCTTGAAATGACGATGCCGGTGCTGATGGGTAAGGTTCATCAGGCAGCCAAAGAGGTTTCTATAGCGCCCATAAATAAGCAGGGATTTCGCTATAATTTGGTGGAGTCCTCGATCAAAGAAGAAGATTTTATCTACTCCACGGTGCGTGTTGCGATTGCAGAGGATATGGGAAAATCATGGAAATTTGGGGAAACTGTTTTTCATCCCAAGAAACGAAACATTCCCTGGATCGGCGGCCATGCTTCTCCGGGGCCGTTATTTCCAAGCAGTTTTATCGATGTCGGCGAGGGGAAGTTGTTGGGCGTTTTGAACGGCCGAGAAGCGAATCGGCGAGTTGGCGATAAAATACAATATGGAATGTTTTCGGTGGGATTATTTATTTACGATTATGAAAATGGCAGCATCGATTGGGCTTCGTCCATGCCGTTCATTCAAGATAGCCACGCGCAAACGATCACTTTTGCGAGTCAGTTTGTGGAGCAGGAAAAGGGGACCGGCACTCTTTATGCACACGTGGACGATTCGTTTGTGCGGGCATATACACTGAACGCGGAGGAGATTAAAAAATTGTTAAAAGTGGTATAATAGGGGTATGGATGAACAAAATAAGGAACAGGAGCATAACGCTGAAATCAACCAGGAGGCCGGTCAGAGCGGCCCTCGAGTGCATCTTTTCGGTGCTGAGGTAAACGGCGATGGCTGGGATAAGAGTAGTGATTGGTCAAAGCATAAGGACGAGAGCAAAGAAGAGTGGCGCAAGCGCAGACAGGAGTGGAAGATGCAGCGCCGGGAATGGCATCATGAGCACGGGCACGGCGGTGGCGGGATCTTTTGGGGAATGGTATTGCTCTTTGCGGGCGTCGTGGCACTTTTGTACACGATGGGGCTCATCTCGCATCCGTTCTGGCATGCGATCCTACCGTTCTGGCCGATCCTGCTTATTATGTGGGGCGCGAGCATCATTCTTGGCCGCCACTGGTTCGCGCGGTTCATTCTATTCCTCTTTGCGCTCGCATTCCTGATCGTGATCATCTTTTATGGTCTTGTTAAGAGCGATTCGCCGCTTGTGAGCATGCTCTCGCCCAACGTCGTTTCGGCGATCCAGACCGCGCCGACACAATAATATGGGAGGACTCATCGTCGGCATCATTCTTATCTTGATCGGCATCAGTGCACTTACCGGCATCTCGCTCGGCAGTTTCATTGTCGCCGTCATCCTCATCGCGATCGGCATTCGCATCATCGCGAGGCATTCAGGACCAAATGGATGGCACTCGCATGATCATCGCGGCTATCACGGCACCATCCCGTCGAGCGAAATGAGCATCGACGAGGTCGCCATCTTCAGCCCGCTCAGCAGGACCGTCGCTACGGAAAATTTCAAAGGAGGAAGGATCGTCATGGTCTTCTCCGGAGGGGAAGTGGATCTT
>CAZXCH010000025.1:0-10707 GCA_964639165.1 uncultured Candidatus Saccharibacteria bacterium
AAGGATTGGGGCAATCATTTCATTGCCTGGAAAGATGAGGATGAGGTAATCGGCATAAGGAAGCTCGAGAGCTTCGAACGGCAGTATCATATCCGTGTTTTCAAGAATGGAGAGATCCGCGGACATTATGAATATACCCCGGAATGCCATCCGCGATGGCACTTGAAAGAGATCGGGATGGAGGCTCGTCATAAGGAGTTCTTAAAAGAGTTGGGTGATTGGATCGTTCCCGCCACTCCCGCGTCAGTCTTTTTTGGCGCTTCCATCGGTTCCCCGGTCACTGCCGGCGTTGCCGCTTTCGCTGAAGATTAGATCCCATACGATACCCGCCGTGTTCCGCGTCGGGCCTTTTAATGGAAAGTGATGCAGGTCGATGAACGGCAGGCTGTTGCATTCGATCACGCCACATTTTTGTTCCTTCCAGGATCGCGCCATATCGTCGATCATAAAATCCACGCCGACCAGCGGATCATCGAGCACTTTCGCGATGTGCAAAAATAATTTCTCGTTGTCGGGGTGCACGTCCGTGATTTCCGTGTTTGATGCTCCATACGAGCGGCTCACTTTCGGATGAACGATGACCATGCGCCCTGTGGCGGGAATGTCCTCGAGCGAAAGTTTTTGCTCTTTTACTATTTGGATCGTTTCCTCGCCGAGCGGAAGTTCGTGGAAATGTGCGCCGTGCCGGAGAGGATTATTATTTTCTTCCACGATGAGTTGGTGCACGGTGTGCGTGCCGTCACCGATCACGTGTGCCGGTTCGCGGCGCATGATGCCGGCGATCTTTCCGCCCACGAACGTGATGCGGAACACGAAGCCCACAAGCTCTTCCTCCACGACGACGCGCGGGGAAAGTTCTTTTGCTTTTTTGAACGCCACGCGAAGGGCCTCAACGTCCGTGATGTGTATGTAGGTGTGGCGGCTTCGCGAACCGATGGACGGTTTTACGATGACGGCGGTATCTTCGCTGACGACGATCGAATGGAATATTTTTTCCGCGTCTTTTACGTTGCTTACACTTGCGCCGCGCGGAACAGGAACGCCTGCCGCGCGGAACTTTTTCAAAATGACGCCCTTATCGTCCATCCAATCGAGCGCCGCTTCGTGCGCGGTACGCGGGCGGGGGAGTCCGTCAAAGCCGCGCGTGTCCGTTCCATAGGTGGCATAGAAGATCTCGCGCGCCAGTCCGAAGGGCCGGAATTCACGCATGACGATGCCGCGGCGCTCTGCCTCTTCCCAGAGCACCCGGGCGCGCCAGTTATTCTTATCGTCCGCGCGCGTGACGATCTCTCCCAGGCCGAGTGTCGCGAAGAGCCGCGCCGTCGCGGGCGCAATCCGTCCCGGCCGCGCCTTCGCAAGCAGTGGCTTTATCCCGCGCCAGACGGCCGCGGGCGGTGCTTCCATGATCCCGATCACCGCGCCGGCGCGGACCGACCACCGTTCAACGGCATGGGAAACGCCCTCCGGACCGCAATCCGGACAATAGTCGCGCGTATTTGCATGAGTATCCGCCATATGCAGATAGTATAGATAAATTTTTTGAGGGACGCTAGGCGAACCCCGGGAAGAAATCCGTTTTGATGTGCGAACGCGGAACGCCCATCCCGCGGAGCGTGTCTTTGAATGCGTTTGTCATCGCGTGCGTGCCGGAGATATAGAACATGCGATCCGCATAATCGGGAACATCTTTTCTGATGACGTCGGCGGTGAGCCGTTCGCCGTTCGGGCCGTCGGTGATAATATAATTTGTTTTCATTCCGATTTTTTGCGCCGCTTTGTCAAAGAGCGGGCGATAGGCGACCTCTTCGGCGGTGCGGTTGGAATAGAAGAGTACCACGTCGCGCTTCTCGTCCCGGTCGACGAGATATTTCACCATGCTGCGGAACGGCGTGATCCCGATACCGCCGGCGATGAACACCAGTTTTTGTGCAGGGTCTTTCGGTAGTGTGAATTCACCGGCGAGTTGTCCGGCAACGATGGTGTCGCCCGGCGCGAGCGATAGCAATTTTTTCTTGAAGCTGCTCGGCGGGTCGTAGAATTTTATGCCGAGCTGGAGTGTGTCTTCCGTGGGCGATGACGCGATCGTAAAATAGCGGCGATTGCCGCGGCCGTCCACTTTGTCATGGCCGAGCGTCCATTCAAGATATTGCCCCGGCCGGAACAAAAGTTTTTTGTCGGGCACGAAGGTGAAATGATAAATATCGTTGCTGACCTTCTCTTTTTTTGAAAGCGCGAGCACGCGCTTGCCCTTCGGACTTACGACATATGAGAAGACGTTGCCAACGAGGAGCGCAAGTTCCGGTGAGGAGCTGATCCCGCCGACAGCGATGAACGGTGAGAAGAGAGCGCCGACGAGCGCACCGTATATCATGCGCCACTTTCGCGTCGGCGGCGTTGTCATCGGTTCGGTCAACATGATGGATGCGAAGAAGAAGAGCGGGGTGTGGAGCAGCGCCTTTTGGACCGTAGAGACCGGATCGAACGCGGCGTGCGTCAGGACGTCGCTTGCAAGCGCGAATGTGAAGAACGTAAGCGCGAGATCGAAGCGTTGGATCTTGCGCAATACGAGCAGGCCGCCAACGATCACGAACGCCATCATCGGTAGGTTGCCGCCGATCCACCAACTTGCCGTCTGGCCGAATGCGAGTGCGGTCATCGCCACGGCGAATGCCGCGGGGTTGAAGATATGCTTCTTGTCGATGGCAAAGACATATTTGGATGCCATCGCAAGCACCGCAGCCCATGTGAGGAATATCACGGTGGAGGCATCGGTCGGCATGCCCGGGGTGATAATGAGCGCCAGGATGAGCGCGGTGATGTACGCCGATTCGCTGTTCGGTTGTGCCTTCATGATGCGCGCGAAGATGCCGTTCGCAGCCCATGCGACAATGATCAAAAAGAGCGTAGAGAAAATGATGGCGATGGGGCTGTAGGGGAGGATGCCGAACGCGCCGAAGACCGCCGCGATCGCAAGGAGGATCATCAGGTAATACATCACGAGGCGGTACATTGTGATGTTATTCAAAAACCGGTCTACAAAATTGAGCATATTATTGAGCGAGGGTTATGCGGCGGTATATTTTTCAAATCCGGTCGTCATGGTGGCGACTTTGTTCTTGTTTATTACGTATCCTTCGTAGCCAGGGAGACCTTCTATGAAACGAATGCCGGCGGGGCCCATCGCAAAAGCGGCGGTGGCGAACCGGTCGGCGTCGTGGATGTTCGGACCGATCACGGTGAGGCTTATGATGTCGCTCACGGGCTGATTGCCGCCGCGCGGATTGTAGATATGCAAACCGCGGATATAGGTGCCGGAAGTGGCGACGCCTTCGTCGCTCACATACACCACCTTTACGTTTTCAAATTTGTTGAACGGATTTTTTATTCCGACCACCCACTTTTTGCCGTCCGCGTTGTATCCATGCGGCTGGATATCGCCGCCGGCATCAACGTAAAAATTTTCAAATCCTCTTTTCTCGAGCAGTTTCGCGGCGTTCCAGATAGCCCATCCTTTCACGAGTCCGGACGGATCGTACGTTCCGGCGGATGTTTTTATATCAAAGTAACCGTTCGTCTGTTGTTTTGTCTCTTCGCACATCGCGAAGACAAGTTGCATTTCCTCGCTTGCATCCTTTAGCGCGAGCATACCGCGATTGATGGCCTCTATCTCACTCGTGCCCTTGTACGTGCTGAACTTCTCATCGATGTGGGCGAAATAATTGAAGACCTCGTTAAAAATATCGTCCGCCGCTTTCGCGTCGATGATCTCCAGGGTGATGGGCATGCCCATCATGACTCGTGTCTGCTTCATGGGAATTGTGGGCTGCGCAATGGCAGCTATGCGTGTCAGCTCTTTGCTTGCGCAAGCGCCGAGGTGAGCGATTGCTGGAATGCCTAGGAATCCTGCGTGGCGCCGGAAACAATGTTGACGTTGGCGCTTTGCGCGGCGATAGCCTCCTGCCTCAATTGGGGAAGTGCGATGGCACTCACGTCGCTCGAGTGGCCGCCGCTCGGAGCCTGCGGGAATTGCACGTCAACGAGGACGCCGCCCTGGATGACCGCCCTCACCTGAAGGTTTCCGTAAAAAGCGTCGGCAACGCTTCCGGTATAAGTACCATTTTTATATTGGCCGGTTGACCCTATCGTTGTCCCGGTGCTTGTTGCCGTCGGGGTTGAGGTCGGTTCGGTGGTGGCGGGCGTGCCCGATGTCGTTCCCGACGGAGCGACCGCTACGGACGGCTGATTTTTATTGGCGAATATAACATAGGCAACGAATGCGAGCACAAGAACTCCTGCGATGATGTATTTCTTCATGGACGGGTGATTTTTTATAGGAAAAGTATACCCTGTCCGATACGACTTGGCTAGGTACTTTGGTGCCGATACTGTGGCTTAGAGTTTCTTCGCGAGATCTTCGGTTTCCTGTATCATCGCGGCAAGGCTCACGTTGATACCGTTCTCCCAGAAATCCTTTTTGGTGGGATCAAGCCCGAACGGAGCAAGCAGCTCCACGACGTTCTTTGTGCTTCCGGATCGGAGCAGATCAAGATAAAGCGGTTCGAACCGATCCCCGAGGGACGGCTGTTGGGCATAAAGGCTTTGGGTGAGGAGTTCGCCGAATGCGTAGCCATAGACATAGAACGGCCGGTGGAAATGCGATACGTATGTCCAGAGGTGTTCGCTGTTCTCGTAAGTGAATATCTCCCCGTCGTTCCCGTAAAGTTCTTTGAGCGTTTTCAACCAGATCGTGTCCAGCTCTTCCGCGGAAAGTTTTTTCGGCTCAGCCCATGTTTTATATCCCGCATCCATGCCATGCAACTGCCGTTCGAAGTTGGAGAAACCGATTTGCCGTACCACCGTATTGAGGTTTCCCTCTATTTTGTCCGCGATGAGCGCAAGCAGCGCTTTGTCATCGTTCTTTTCCTGCAGCTGCTTCTTGAGAAAATTGAACGTCGTCATCTCGCCGAACACCGACGCGGTTTCCGCGTACGCGATCGGTGCCTGCGCCATGAGCGTTCCCTGCGCCGCGCCGGCAAGCATGCCGTGCACGCCGTGTCCGAGCTCGTGGGCGAGCGTCATCACGTCGTTGTTGGAGCCGAGATAGTTGAGGAACACGTATGAGGTCGGATGATCTCCGGGGAGCACGATGGAGTAGTTATAGGCCCCGCCGCGCCGGCCTTTCGTGACCGGAGCATCGATGCGGTGCGTTATGGAAAAATCCTTTACGAGTCCCGCGAGCGTCGGGCTGAAGCTCGCGTACGCCGCGAGGACTGTTTCCATGGCTTTATCGAATGGCACGATCGTCGTATCCGCAAACGGCATCGGCGCGTTCCGGTCGCTCCATTTCAATTTTTCCACCCCCAATAATTTTGCCTTCAGAGCGTAATAGCGCCGTGCGAGCGTACCCGCTGTCGTCGTGACCGCTTCATGCAACGCATCCACCACCTCGTCCGGGATGCGGTTTGATTTGTTGCGTCCATCCATCGGATTCTTATATCCGCGCTCGCGCCGCTCGACGGCCATTTCGCCGGTAACAACATAGAGCGATTGCGCCGAGTATTTTGCAAAATATCCCCCCAATCCCTCGTTGATCACTTTCAAAGCCTCGGCACGCTCTTCGGCATCTTTTGAATTAGTGAGAACGTCAAGAAGTTCGGTGAGTGTCTTTTCCGTCCCGCGAAACGAAAGCCGTATGTCCGCCTCTACCTCATCAAAAAATTCACTCCACGAGCCGGGGCCGAACGGGGAGCGCTTCGCGAGCGCCGCTTCCACCGGCTCGCTCAAAAGGTGCGGCTTGAAGACGCGCGCGTGTTCGATCCACGGTCGGTGTCGCGCCACTACCGCATCGGACGCATAGGACTTTTCGAGCGTCGGATCGTCGAGTGCCACGAGCTCGATATCAAAGAAGGTGAGATAGTTCCCGCCCGCCTCGCTCGATATCCGTTCCGCTTCCGCCATCTTGGCCTTTACGGTGCTTTCGGTCACGTCCAGGCTTTGCTTGAGATAAAGGTAGACGAATATTTTCTCCGCGCGCATGGATATCTCCGCGAGCTCTGCGATCGCCCCGCCCAATTTCTCCGCCAGCTTTCCTTTATAGTCCTCGCAAAATTGCTTTTCCCGAGCTACGAGCTCGGCGAGGTCCTTGTTTATCTGCGGATCGTCAACGCCCGAATAGAACGCGTTGAGATCCCACCGCACCTGCTCCGTCCCCAGATTATTGTTTTCCATGGGTAAAGTATAAACGGTTAGCCCCCGCAAGCGCAAAGTTAAGATAGTTTTAATGCCTATCAGAGTACGATCCGGGGTATGAACCATAAAAAACTATCTGCGGTGCTTGTCGCGCTCCTCGCGACCGCTTCCGCGTTTGTTCCATTAGGTACGGCCGATGCGGCATATCGTTTTTCGGATTTCCAAGGAAGGCCGCCGGTGCACGTGTACAAGTCGGCGCAACTGAAGCCTTCCGGCGTGTCACCGGCGGAGATAAAAAAGGTCTATAACCTTCCCGCAACCGGCGGGAAGGGGACGATCGCCATCATTGACGCGTACGATGATCCGAACATGGAGAGCGATCTCGCGGTATTCGATAAGCAGTACAATTTACCTGCATGCACTGCCGCAAACGGATGTTTTGAAAAACATAAAATGGCGAGCTCGACGGCATCCGACAGCGGCTGGGCGATGGAGACGTCGCTTGATGTGGAATGGGCGCACGCAATCGCGCCCACCGCGAAGATATTGCTCGTTGAGGCGAAGACGCCCTCCGGCGCGAATCTTCTAAGCGCGATCGACTACGCAACATCGCGCAAGGATGTGATCGCGATTTCCATGAGCTGGGGCGGCGCGGAGTTCTCCGACGAACTTTCATATGATACGCATTTCGTGGATAAGGCGAATCCCGCCGCCGCGTTCTTCGCGTCATCCGGCGATGATGGCGCGGGAGCGAGCTGGCCCGCTTCCTCGCCGAATGTGATCGGTGTTGGCGGCACGTCGCTCGCGCTCGCATCGAGCGGCGCGCTGATCGCCGAGAGCGCATGGTCGGGGAGCGGCGGTGGCGTAAGCGCATATGAGAAAGAGCCGGTATGGCAGACGGCATATAAGATATCAAAGGCGGGTGGCATGCGCGCGATCCCGGATGTCTCATACGACGCCGATCCGGCATCCGGATATTCCATCTACATAACGACGGGCACCGGCGCCAAAGCAAAAGGCGCGTGGGATACGGTCGGCGGTACGAGCGCTGGTGCGCCGCAGTGGGCCGCCATCCAGGCGCTCGGCGGCTCCGCAGTGCTTGCCAGGTTTTATAGCGATAAGGCTTCCACGAGCACGCTTAAATATTTCAGGGATATCACGAGCGGTTCCAATGGCGCGTGCGCATATTACTGTGATGCGAGGAAGCGGTACGACTACGTGACAGGCCTGGGAAGTCCGCAGACGACAAAATTTTGACCTCGATATAGATAAAAAGCCCGCATTTTTGGTGTGGGCTTCGTTGAGGGGTTAGACGGCGCGATGCGTTTCGATGATTTTCAAAAAGCTGAACGCCATAAATGCCATTGCGGTGACGAGCACCGCGCTCACAACGTTTATCATCGCCACGCTCATGGGGATGATATGCGCTGCTGCCAAAAAGTTCAGGATTCCTGACGCCATGACGACGCCAAATCCGACGATCGCTGCTGTCTTCCAGCTCTTGCCTTTCATGTGCGAACCTCGGTGTATAAATTAACACCTTTTTGAGGAGTTTGTCAATTATTTTAAATCTTCGGCACTTGGATTTCTTCTCTAAAACATGCTAAAATATCTGTATTGCCGTAGGGGCATTTTTTAACGAAAAGTAAGCATAAATCCCGATAACAATGGCTGAAAAAGAACCAAAAAAGGAAGTAAAAAAGGCGTCAAAAGCCCCAGTTAAAGACAATAACAAAGGAAGCGCGACATACGGCGCGAAGGATATTACCGTTCTTGAAGGGCTCGAGCCGGTCAGGCTTCGTCCGGGCATGTACATTGGTTCCACGAGTGCAACCGGTTTGCATCACTTGATCTGGGAAATCGTAGATAACGGCATCGACGAGGCGATGGCGGGATTCGCGAAGAACATCACCGTGGAACTTTTGCCCGATAACAAAGTCCGCGTTTCGGACGACGGCCGCGGCATTCCGGTGGACATTCACCCCCAAACAAAGAAGTCTACGCTTGAAACGGTCATGACCGTGCTCCACGCCGGAGGAAAGTTCGGTGGCGAAGGATATAAAGTTTCGGGAGGTTTGCACGGCGTCGGCGCTTCCGTTGTTAATGCGCTTTCATCGTGGGTCAAGGTTGAAGTGGAACGTGACGGGGGACTGTACGTGCAGGAATACAAGCGCGGCGTTCCGGAGTATAAAGTAAAGAAGCTTGGTGCGTCCAAGCGTCATGGCACAAGGACCACCTTCTCGCCCGATCCGGAGATCTTTTCCGAGGTGGAATTCAATGACAAGGTGATATTGGAACGTTTGCGCCAGCAGGCATACTTAACGAAAGGCATTCGGATCAACTTTTACGATCGCCGTCTGCCGGTGCCGTATTTCTACGGCTTCTACTTTGAAGGCGGCGTGCTCTCGTACGTAAAGTTCCTTTCGCAGAAAAAAAATCGCTTGAACGAAGATATTTTCTACGTAGAGAAGGAAGCGGAGAAGTTGGATATCGAAGCCGCATTTCTGTACGTGGACGATGTGCGCGTGACCGAGATGAGCTTCGCCAACAATATCTTCACGCCGGAAGGAGGCATGCACCTCACCGGATTCCGCTCCGCGCTCACTCGCACGCTGAACAACTTCGCGCGAACCGAAGGATATTTAAAAGAGAAAGAGGAGAACTTGACGGCCGATGATGTGCGCGAGGGCTTGATTGCCGTCATCTCGGTAAAGCTTCGCGATCCGCAGTTCGAAGGGCAGACGAAGGCGAAGCTTGGCAACCCGGAAGCGCGCACCGCTACGGAAGCAGTCATCAACGAAGCGTTGAAAGAATTCCTAGAGAAGCATCCGCAGGAGGGCAAGGCGATCATTCAGAAAGTTATTCTGACCGCAAAGGCGCGGCTCGCGGCAAAGGCGGCGCGCGAGACGGTGTTGCGCAAGGGCGCGTTCGAGGGGCTCACCCTTCCAGGCAAGCTTGCTGACTGTACATCCAAGATCGCGGCAGAGTCCGAGTTATTCATAGTAGAGGGAGATTCCGCAGGAGGCACGGCCAAGCAAGGCCGCAATAGGCACACCCAGGCGATCCTTCCGTTGCGCGGTAAGCCGCTCAACGTGGAGCGCGCACGGCTTGATAAGATGCTCGCAAACGCGGAAGTCCGCTCGCTCGTCATCGCGATCGGTACTGCCATCGGCGAAGAATTCAGTATTGATAAGCTGCGCTATCACAAGATCATCATCATGACGGATGCCGACGTTGACGGCGCCCACATTCGCACGCTTCTTCTTACGTTGTTCTATCGCTACTTCCGCGAAGTAGTGGACGGCGGATATGTGTATATCGCCCAGCCACCGCTCTATCGCATTCAGCTTGGAAAAAATATCAAGTACGCGTTCTCGGACGAAGAAAAAGATAAGGTGATAGTGGAGATGCAAAAGCTCGCGCCAGCCGCCGCTGCCGCGAAGAAGGCGAGTGCGAAGAAAAAGGAAAACGAGGAAGAGGAAAATTCTGAAGAGTCGCCGGAGGGCGTCACCGAAGGCCAGGGCGATGGAAAGCGTCAGCCGAATATCCAGCGCTACAAAGGTCTCGGCGAAATGAACGCCGAACAGCTCTGGGAGACCACGATGAATCCGGAGGTCCGTTTAATGAAGCAGGTGATGGTAGAGGATGCCGAAAAAGCGGACAAGCTTTTTGACACGCTCATGGGCGATGCGGTAGAGCCCCGCAAGAACTTCATCCAGTCACACGCCGCGACGGTGCAGAATCTGGACGTATAGTTGACGCCAAGCCCCGCCAGTGCTACACTCTTATTACCTCCAACCGCGAGTATAGCGGTATTTTAATTGGAAAAAACAGCCTAACAGCAAATCATGTTCGCCCGGATAACAAAATTCTTCAGTGAGGCAAAGACGGAGATTCGCCACGTCAATTGGCCGACCCGTCAGGAGGCGACCCGCCTCACCCTCATCGTCATCGGGATCGCCGTTGGGCTCGCGATATTTTTGGGCGCGTTCGACTATCTCTTTTCGTTCTTGATAAAGAATTTTATTTTAGCGTAATATATAGAGAGACCTATGGCACTCAATCATCCGAACTCAAGCACGCAAAACGAAAAACCGGCGGTACGGCAATGGTACGCCGTACAGACATATTCGGGCTACGAAGAGGCGGTCTCGCGCTATCTGAAGCAACGCGTGGAATCCCTCGCGATGGGCGACAAGATATTCAACATTCTCGTACCGAAGGAGAAGAAGATAAAAGTGAAGGCGGGCAAGCGTACGACGGTTGAAGAGAAGATCTATCCGGGCTACGTGCTCGTGGAGATGATCCTCACCGAGGATTCGTGGTATGTGGTGCGCAACACGCCGCGCGTGACCGGATTTGTCGGCCCCGATAACACGACGCCGACGCCGCTTTCCAAGGATGAGGTGGACTTCCTCCTCGCGCGCACCGGCGAGGGCGACAAGAAGATGATCCTTGACTTGAAGGTAGGAGATTTGGTAAAAATAACCGACGGTCCGTTCAAGGAATACGACGGCA
>CAZXCH010000026.1:0-10365 GCA_964639165.1 uncultured Candidatus Saccharibacteria bacterium
GAAGAAATGGGACTTCCAATCGTTGAGGAACCGAAATTGATGGGAACCCATCCAGTGCCGTCCGTCCTCAGATACGTGGAAGATGCGGCACAATGATAGGTGAGCGTCCCCGACGCAAATCCGAGACCGGCACAGTTCGTACCCGCAGTTGTCGTTGCGGTGGGATCGGGGATCGAGATATAGATGATGGATGACGTCCCCATGAACAAGGTGCCCGGATTGTTGATCGCATCCGAATAGTAGAGGGAAACCGCCTTACTAAGCGTTCCAATGCCTGCGACACGATTGCCGTCCTGCCCTTCCTTAATTAGCTGCCCAGGACTAAGGTAGTAGAAAACGGCCATCATAAGTATGACAATGATGGCAACGACGATTAATAACTCAATCATGGTGAAGCCCCGTCGGTGAGTGTTCATTGTCTTTAGTCTAGCAAAAAACCCATCGTGGGGGTGTGTATAACTAAAGTGCGTTCTTCTTCTCTTTTGCGCCTTTTTTTGGTTTGGGTGGATTCTCGATCCAGTTTTTTAGGGCGGCCTGCAATTCTTCTTCTGATTCTGGCTTCTTATTCATCACGAACGTGCAGTCAGGGTAACGCGTGCAGGCGAAGAATGGCTTTCCGCGGCCGCGCGATTTCTTTTCCACGATGTCGCCGGGCTTGTCCTGCCGTTCCGGCGCAGCGAGGCAGTTCGGACATTTAAATCCGGTCTTGTTCCATATTTTCATAATGCCCTTGCACTTTGGGTAATCGGTGCAGCCAAGGAAGAAGCCGAAGCGGCCGCGCGTGACCTTCATTGGTTTGCCGCAGATCGGACAGCGCTCGTCCTTTGTTTTTTCCGTGAGTGCCTTGATTTGCGCCGCTTCTTCCGGCATCGGGAGCGTCACCTTCACACCCGGCTCGGGGCAGGCGAGGAACTTTCCCATGCGGCCGAACTTGATGAGCATCGGCTTGCCGCAGTGCGGGCACGGCGTGGTGGAGATCTCCACCTGTTTTTCCACACTCGCCTCCTTTTCCGCGAGGTTCTTCTTGAAAGGGCCGTAAAATTCGCGGCACACTTCCGTCCACTTCATTTTACCTTCGGCGATCTCGTCAAATTCCTCTTCGATGCGCGAAGTGAACTTGATGTCTACAATCTCCGGAAAATTCTCCACGAGCAGGTCGTTCACGAGTACGCCGATCTCTGTCGGCTTATATTTCTTATCTTCCTTTTCGACATACCCGCGTTCTTGAATCGTCGAGAGCGTTGGTGCGTAGGTGGACGGGCGTCCCACGCCTTCGGCTTCAAGCGCTTTCACGAGCGTCGCATCGGTGTAGCGCGCGGGAGGTTCGGTGAAGTGTTGGAGTGGTTTTGGGTTTTGTTCTCCATCAATGTTTGCGAGCGCGAGCGTCATTTCTTTTTCCAGTTTTGGCAACGATCCCTCGATCTCGCCATTCGCATCGTCATCTTTACCTTCGGTATAGACGCGGATGAATCCATCAAAGATGACGGTCTGGCCGTTGGCGCGGAAGATTTCTTTGCGCGGCGTGTTTGCTTCAATATCCACCGCTGTCTGTTCGAGCGTTGCTTCTTTCATCTGCGATGCGATCGTGCGTTTCCAGATCAGATCATAAAGCCGGATCTCGCCACGGTCTTTCAGGCCGAGCGCACTGCCGGAGATCATTTCAAGATTGGCGGGGCGGATCGCCTCGTGCGCTTCTTGAGCACCCTTGCTCTTGGTGGAATAGATGCGAGGAGAGGGGAGTTGATATTCTTTGCCGAACTCTTTGCCGATCACCGCGTGCGCCGTCGCGAGTGCGGAGGCGGCAAGGTTCGTGCTGTCGGTCCTCATGTAGGTGATATGGCCGTTTTCGTACAAATGCTGGGCAATGACCATCGTCTGTTTCGCGCTGAAACCGAGCTTGCGCGCCGCTTCCTGCTGGAGCGTGGATGTGGTGAACGGCGCTGCCGGGTTCCGGTGCGCTTCCTTCACTGCGATGTCCACAATGCGGTAATCCGCGCCCTTGAGTCCCTCTATTATATTGTTTGCCTCACCATCGTTCTTGATGCCCATTTTCCCTACTGCTTTTCCGCCAATGGAATTCAGTATGGCGGGAAATGCAGTCTTTCCCTTTGGCGGCAAAAACGACGCTTCGATCGTCCAGTATTCCTCTTTATTAAAAGCCTGGATCAACCTCTCGCGTTCCACGACGAGGCGTACCGCCACGCTTTGTACGCGCCCGGCGGAAAGGCCGTAGCGGATCTTGCGCCAGAGAAAAGGGGAGAGTTCATAGCCCACGAGCCGATCCAGCACGCGCCGTGCCTGCTGGGCATCCACAAGATTGATATCCAGCGCGCGTGGATGTTCCAACGCCTCCAGAATGGCGTTCTTCGTGATCTCGTGGAACGCGATGCGCTCGTACGGTTTCGCCGCTATCGCAACGCCACCCTTCCTCGCGGGTTTCTTGCCGTCCAGATCGAGCGCGTTCACCAAGTGCCACGCGATCGCTTCTCCTTCGCGGTCCTCGTCAGTTGCGAGGATCACGCGGTCCGCCTTCTTTGCGAGCGCTTTCAGGTTGGCCACCACGGGCTCTGCTTTCTTTGGGATCGCATAGCTCGGCTCGAAATCGTGGGCAACATCGATACCGATCTTACTTTTGGGAAGATCGCGGATATGGCCGTATGACGACTCGACGGCAAAATCCTTGCCGACGAATTTGCCGATGGTCTTTGCCTTGGTTGGTGATTCGACGATGATGAGGTCCATGTGCGAATAATATAGAGTAAATTATTTATATTGTATACCCTCCATCCGATTCCTTGATGGTTCCACGGATCAAAAGGAAGCTGAGGGTCTGATTGACGATGCGAGGTTCAAGTCTAGTCAACGCGATCAATTTGTCAACATCGGCAGGTACGGAAATGTCCGTGAGCGCTTTTAGAACAAGGATTTCTTCGGGTGATGCCACCACGCGTTTTCCGCTCGCGCATTTATTTTTTTCTATGCCATATGCCTCCAAGATTTCGTCCGGCGAGGTGACGAGCTCCGCCCCTTGACGGATGAGCGTGTGCGAGCCTTTGAAGTGTGTTGAAGTGATCGCGCCCGGCACGACGAACACTTCGCGATCCTGTTCCAGGGCATAGCGTGCGGTGGCGAGCGCGCCGGACGATTCCGGCGCTTCCACGATGAGTACACCCCGGGAGAGGCCGCTCATGATCCGGTTTCGCTCTATGAATCGATATGCAAGTGGCGGCTCGCCGGGCGGATATTCCGAGATGAGCATGCCGCCACTCGCAAGGATCCTTTCCGCGAGCGCGCGGTGCGAATGAGGATAGACGCTGTCCAATCCTCCGGCGAGGATGGCCACGGTTACGCCACCGGCGTCGAGCGCGCCTTCATGCGCCGCCGAATCAATACCGAACGCAAGGCCGCTTGCGATCGTACACCCGGCGTCCGCAAGTTCGCGCGCGAACGAGCGCGCGATCTTCTTCCCTTCCGCGCTCGCGCGACGCGTGCCGACGACGGCGATGGTCACGCGCGAGGATGGGAGCGACGCCGACGGGCCGCCACGCACGTATATGCCGAACGGCGGATAGGGGATGTTGCGAAGCGCTTCGGGAAATTCTTTTTCTGAATCCAAGATAAGCCGTATTCCGAACGATGCCATGTGTTCGTACGCCGCCTCGGGGTCGGGAAGCGGCGCGGCATATTCCGGCAGCAGAGCTGAGTTATTTTTGAGCCTATGGTACGCCGCCTCCCAGCTTCCGCCGGACACGGAGCGATATTTTCTCATCGTAGCGTAGCCGCTTTGCGTCGCAATGGCGATGGCGTGATAGTAATGTGTCTCGTTCATGACAATGATTTTTGAGCCTAACAGGTTTTTAGTAAATCATGAAATATCATTTAATCGTGTTTTAATTTCCTATTTTAGCTATAATAAAGGTACGATGGTCAAGGATCGATTTACAAAACAACTCTGGATAAGTTTGGGGGTCATTCTGGTGAGCATTGGGGGCGCCACCGGCGTCCTGGTCTTTTTGACCGGCGAAATGTCCGCTCAGGCGAATATCATCGCGACCGACCGGCGGGTCATTCAAGAGAAGACCGATGCGGTGGCCACACTCGCACAGCTTGAGGCGGCGGTCCCGCAGGCGGCGCAATATCAGGCGGCGATCAATCAACTTGTTCCGGATCAGTACACCCTTGTGACGTTCCCGCAATGGTTGTCGGCGTTAGGTGCGCGATATAGCGTGACGACCAATGCGGTACTGCAGGGTTCCGCGACACAGGCTGTGAGCACTATGGCAGGCACCGCACAATTTTCATTTAGCGCCGAAGGACTGCCGAACAATCTCGCCGCTTTTTTGGACAGCATGAATGCCAAGTCATCCGGATTCCTTCTTACCCTCGGATCGTTCAGCGTGACGAGCGATGGGGTCGATCAAAAAATAACCGGACAGGGAACATTGTTCTCCCGATAATAGTATTTGCCATGAAAAAGATCATCCATTCATATCCCAACTTCATTATCGGTACGCTTGCAGTGGTGCTCCTCCTCACCCTCGTTGCCTTTTATTCCTGGGCCGTCGACGATGCGGTTGAGCAGCTTCGCAGTGCCCTTATCGCTCCGCCGATGCAAAGTGCCACGGGGTTCGATCTCGCCGGCGCATCAAGACTTAATTTCCGGGGTCTTATCACTGCCACATCGTCTGCCTCGGGAAATTAGATTGCCGAGGGTGGTGACTATTGAAAAAATGCCGGCGAGGCCGTATTATAAACCATGCCTCTGTGGTCGCATGCGGCGCGATTAGCTCAGTGGTAGAGCGTCACATTGACATTGTGAAGGCCGGAGGTCCGATCCCTCCATCGCGCACAGAGCGTAGGCCAGCGCGCGCGTAGCTCAGTGGTAGAGCATTTCACTGATAATGAAAAGGTCGAAGGTTCGATTCCTTCTGCGCGCACCATAAGAAAACAGCCCTATTCGCCTCCAGGCAGATGACCGTTCGGCGAATAGGGCTGTTTTCTTATGGTGCGCTTAAAGGGTAAAATGAAAAATATGAATGAGCCCACGGTCATTTTTGAGAATGCTGATTTTGTCGTCGTTGATAAGCCGGCGGGATTGATGGTGCACGCGGCGCGGTTGAGCAGTAAGCGGCGCAGCGCCGTGGTGCGCGAAGGAGAGCCGACGCTTGTGGATTGGTTGCTTGCGCGGCATCCGGAAATAAAGAATGTGGGTGATGATCCGACGCTCCGCCCGGGCATCGTACACCGCTTGGATAAGGCGACATCCGGCGTGATGCTCGTCGCGAAAACGCAGGCATCGTTTGAGAGGCTCAAAAAATTATTCCAAGAACACCGGATGCAGAAAACATATTTCGCGGTGGTACGGGGTGTGCCGGTAAAAAAACAGGGGATCATTGACGCCCCCATCGGCATCAAAAATGGATCGCTCAAGAGGAGCATCCATTCCTCTAAAATGGCAAAGGAGGCCGTCACGGAATATTCCGTGGTAAAAACCGGAAAAGACCGCACTCTATTAAAGGTGAATCCGAAGACGGGACGAACCCATCAGATCCGCGTACATCTTGCGAGTATCGGGCATCCGATCGTGGGGGACCTGTTATATGGAAGTAAAAAGAGCGCGAGCGGAGAGGAGCGGCTCATGCTCCACGCCGGCGCAATCGCGTTCGCTGACGACGATGGCAACCGCTTTGAATTCGGATCGCCGCTCCCCGCGGGTTTCCGTGTATAGGGGCGAATACCCGCTTATCCACAGGCCTTTTTTTCAGATGTCGTATAATATATGTAAGAGAATAGATGGAAAGGTCGAATTTCTCTCAGTATGTATTTAAAGAAAAGCATGATAAAAAACAATAAAAACAAGAAAGGCTTTACCCTTATTGAATTGTTGGTCGTTATCGCGATCATCGCGATTTTGGCCGTGGTCGTCGTTTTAACGTTGAACCCCGCCGAGCTTTTGCGTCAGGCAAGGGACTCAAACCGTATCTCCGACTTCGCAACACTGAAGAGCGCGCTCGGATTGTACGCGGAAGACGTGAATACCACGACCGCGATGTACGGCAACACTAGCACCGTTCACCTTTACGCTACGTCTGGCGCTGTTACAAGCACGTCAGCCACCTATATAGGGGCTGCGAATGGATACTATGGTTTCAGCTCAAGCACGAATACCTATGCGGTAATAGTTTCCAGCACGAGCAGAGGAGTCGATGGTACGGGATGGATGCCTATCAACTTCAACGCGATCAGCTCGGGAGCCCCACTCGGATCGTTGCCGGTGGATCCCAGCAATTCCGGCGCGAACATCTACGTCTATGCTGCCACGTCCACTTCTTACAAGCTTGCCACAAAAATGGAAAGCTCAAAGTATGGATTTAACGGCACCAACGATGTTGTTTCAAGCGATGGTGGAGCTAACACGAGCACGTACGAACAAGGTTCGAACATGCAGCTATAACAGCTTCGTTTCTGTTAGCGCAAAAAGCGCCGGCTTTCCCCGGCGCTTTTTGTTTTGTCCGGGCCTTTGGTATGATTAGTGGATAAATCATATCCAATGAAACTTCCCATTTCCCCGGATCAACTTAAGAAAATACTGGTAGAGCAGAATCTCATCTCTCCCGATCGGTTTGATCAGCTCTATCAGGAGGCCGACCGCAAGAATCAAAACGTGATCGATGTGCTCGTCTCCGAGAAGGTCGTCGAGCGGAGCTATCTTGACGACATCATCGCGTCGCTGCTTGGCGTGCCGCGCGCGGACCTCAGTTCGATGAAGGTAAACAAGGATACGGTGAATCTTCTTGCCGAAGGCGTCGCGCGCCAGCGGCGGGCCATCGTCTTCAATAAGGAGGAGGATGGAACGTACGACGTGGCGATGGTGGATCCGTCGGACCTTGAGACGCGCGAATTCCTTTCGCAACGGCTCAATGGAAAAGTAAAACCGTTCCTTGCGTCCGAGGACGATCTGAACAAAGGATTTTCGGTGTATGGCTACGAGTTGGGGCAGGATTTCAAGAAGATCATCGACGACAACGTCCGGGCGTCGCTCATGAGCCAGTCCAAGGACGCGGGCGAGGCGGCGAAGGATCTTCCGATCGTCGGCATCGTGGACAACATCCTTTCATACGCCCTCGCGTCGCGCGCGTCCGATATTCATATTGAGATATTGGAGGAGTCTACCTTCATCCGCTATCGCGTTGACGGTATTCTCTACCAGGTGATGGATATCACGAAGGCCGTGCACCCCGGCATCGTGGCACGCGTAAAACTTCTCGCGGGACTCAAGATCGACGAACACTTCCTGCCGCAGGACGGTCGCTTCCGTTACGAGCTGGGCGGCCAGGAGATCGACGTCCGTGTTTCGACGATGCCGACGTTCTACGGAGAAAAAGTGGAAATGCGTCTTTTGGAATCCTCGCAGAAGCCGCTCTCACTTGAAGAGCTCGGCATGTCACCGGAGGTTTCCAAGATCGTTTCCGACAATCTTAAAAAATCCTTCGGCATGCTTATCTCCTGCGGTCCTACCGGTTCCGGAAAGACGACAACGCTCTACGCGCTGATGAACATGCTCAACCGCCCGGAGGTGAACGTGACGACGGTGGAAGACCCGATCGAGTACAATATGCGCTATGTAAACCAGACGCAGATCAATCCGCAGGCGGGTGTCACGTTCGCGTCTGGACTCCGCGCGCTTCTTCGGCAGGACCCGAACATCATCATGGTCGGTGAGATCCGCGACGCCGAGACGGCCGACATCGCCGTGCAAGCGGCGCTCACCGGACACTTGCTGCTTTCTTCGCTCCACACGAACGACGCACCGACGGCCATTCCGCGCTTCTTTGACATGAACATTCCGCCGTTCCTGGTGAGCTCGGTGCTCAACCTGGTGCTCGCCCAACGTCTGGTCCGGAAGATCTGTCCGACGTGCATCTATTCATATGACCTTGATGATTCGGTGCAGGCGACCCTTACCATTCAGCTCAAAGAGAACGGACTCGATCCGGCCAAGGTACGCATTCCGAAAACGCTGTACGCCGGCAAAGGATGTTCCGCGTGCGGCATGACGGGGTATCGCGGCCGGTGCGGCATTTATGAAGCGTTCCAGGTGGACGAAAAGATGAAAGAGATCATCGTGCAGCCGACGTTCAGCTTGGAATCATTGCGCAATCAGGCGCAGGTGGAAGGAATGAAGACCATGTTCGAGGACGGTCTGCGCAAAGTTGAGCTCGCGCAAACAACATTGGAAGAAGTGCTACGCGTCATCCGGGAATAGCGGGAATAGTGACACTGTCTTTTCGGGGTCGCGACTTATTAAAAAATCATTAAAAAAATTTTGACTTTCTTTGCAGCGGAGTTAATATTGTTAACGAGGCGAGGTTCTGCGAAGCTGCAGGACTAAAAATCTTTGCGTGTCGAGTAAACAGCCATTGAGATGGCTGTTTACTTTTGTATTTAAGATAGATTTAATGGCATATGCGCTATGGTTTTTCTACCCGGAAATGATGGGACCATAGTTCATGTGGTAGAACATTGCCGTCGACACGCAAAGAACCGGGTTCGAACACCGGTGGTTCCACTCCGGGCCTAAAATGATATTTTGGGCTGTGTTATTATATAGATATGCTGTTCCATTATGTTGCCGCCGATGAAGGTGGAAAAATGACGGAGGGGGAGTACGAGGCCGATACACTGACCGACGTCCTGCGTTTTCTTGGCAGCAAGCAATTGCGGCCGGTCTCGGTGAAGCCGATGGACCAAGTAAAGATCGGCTTCATGAACGGGATGTTCGGGGGTATCAACACGGCAGACAAGGTCTTCCTTACGAAATATCTGGCGCTCATGTTGCGCGTGGGCACCGACCTGCTTTCCGCCATCAATATTCTCATCCTTGATTTTGACAAGCCGGCGATGCGCAATTTCCTCCTGGAGGTGCGCGAAGACCTCAGCAAAGGGCGGCCTTTTTATGAAGCATTCGCACGCCACCCGAAGGATTTTTCGCCGACCGTCATCAACCTGGTGAAAGCCGCGGAGCAATCCGGAAGTCTTCAAAAAACATTTGAGACGCTGAGCATCAACTTTGAGAAAGAATCGGAGATACGGAGCAAGGTCCGGTCGGCGATGATATACCCGATCGTGCTGGTCTGCATCGCCACGGCGATCATGATCTTCCTCGTCACGTTCGCGTTGCCGAAAGTGGCGAACGTATTCACGCAGAGCGGTATCAATCCGCCGTGGTTCTCCCAGGTGGTGTTCACCATCGGGCTTTTTATAGGAGGAAATATCCTCATCATCCTTCCCGCCGGGCTCATCATTCTCGGCGCGCTCATATGGACGGTGGTCAAGACGGAGGTAGGGAAGAGGGAGTTCGGTCATATCATGTCCGCGCTTCCGCTCATACGAACGGTATACAGTGAACTTGCCATTCAGCGCATGGCTTCCACGATGAGTTCGCTCATGCGCGCGGGGTTGCCGATCGTGCAGACGATCAATATTGCCGCCGAAACGGTCGGCCTGGATTCGTATCGCGCGGCACTCCTCCGGATCGCGAACGACGGGCTGACCAAAGGGCTTACGATCGGCGAAGCATTCCACCGCGAAACGGTGTTCCCCAAGATCGTTTCCAATCTGGTTGCCGTCTCGGAAAAAGCGGGACATCTTGAGGAGGTGTTGGATACCCTCGCCCAGTTCTATGAGTCGAACATTGACGCCAACATCAAAGCGCTCGTTTCGCTCCTTGAACCGGCAATGTTACTCGTGATGGGCGTCATGGTGGCCATCATCGCGCTTTCCATCATCGTTCCTATTTACCAATTGACCACGCAATTCTAGTGAAGAAAGGATTCACACTTATAGAGCTTATTACTACCATCGGAATCCTGATCGTCGTCGGGGCGATCACGTTCGCGAGCCTCGGTTCGCGGAAGAGCACCACCGATATTACCGCGACCGACCAGCAGATCGGGTCGTTGCTGCGCCAGGCGCAGGTGGACGCGATGGAACAGGAGGGCAATGCGGCGTGGGGAGTGCACTTCGCGAATCCGAGCGGCACTACCCCGTTCTACGCGCTTTTTCAGACGAGTTACAGCACGGCGACGGTGGTCGGCGGACTGTACCGCCTGCCGCCCACGGTAGCATTCGTCACTTCCACGCTTGCTTCCGGCGCCACACTTGACATCATCTTCTCTTCCATCACCGGCGCCTCATCCGCCTCCACGAGCATCAAGCTCTACATGCCGAAACAGAATACGGCGTTTTCTTCCACGATCTCCATCGCGTCATCCGGCACCGTCACGTACTAATATGAAAAAATTTAGGTCAGGACAATCATTCGTCGAGCTCATGATCGCCATCGCCATCGGCGCCATCTTCATG
>CAZXCH010000027.1:0-10088 GCA_964639165.1 uncultured Candidatus Saccharibacteria bacterium
GATACTACATTCCGTTTAAAAACGCAATGGCCTTTCGCCGCACATTTAAGATAGTTTTAATCGGCCTTTTGGTACACTCCACCCAAATCAACAGACTAAAGGTCGTGATTTTATCATATAAATTAAGCCATTAAACCCATCAATGAGCACGCTCTTCTTCTGGCTGTCACTCGTTGCGGCCGTACTCCAAGCGATCTTGCCGCTCATACATCACTAACACAATCCCCGCATCGTCATGACGATGCGGGGATTTTTTCAACTGAGCCATTCTGACTGTTTTTTAATATCTAATATTAAGCTCCAAAAGATATGCTCTCATAAGAGTGTCGCGGAGCCGCGAAGGCGGCCGGCCACCAGGCCGGAACGCCGTCTCTTATCAGAACATATCTTTTGGAGCCGTTGGCCGGAATTGAACCGGCGACCTACTCCTTACCATGGAGTTGCTCTACCAGCTGAGCTACAACGGCATCCGCTCTAATATACCTTAAAGTTACGCCTGATTCAAATGACCTCCGTTGATGAGCTCCTTCACATAAATATCCACATTTTCATGCCGCTTTAATTCTTCAAAAGAGATCCATTGATATTCCACGTTCTCGGAGGTATCAAGGATCGGCTCCCCTTTTGTTTCCCCTATATAAGAAAGCCTCACGACATGTTTTTCCTCGTTGGGAATGATGTCTTGTGCGTAAATAAGTTTTGGCTCCGAAATAATTTCAAGTTGAGTCTCTTCCCTCACCTCGCGCCGCAAGTTATCTATCAACAATGACCCGGGATTGATCCTGCCACCCGGAATATCCCACTCTCCCTTCACTCCCGGATATTTTTCCGGTGAGCGGCGCATCAGAAGATATTTGCCGTCCTGATTTTTGAGGAATATTTTGACGCCGACCTGGAGGATCATGTTCTTAGTATATCACTTGAGCCACCTCCCGGATTCGGACCGGGGACCTTCGCTTTACAAAAGCGTTGCTCTACCAACTGAGCTAAGGTGGCGCGCGCCATTAAATATAACGGATTAAAAAAGTTATCGCCAGGTTGGATCCGGATAGGAAGGCAAATCCATTCCGGTCAACCTGGCGCGGGTCCTTTTCTGTATTCGGGAGAATAGAGAGCTGCGAAGGCGCAGCTCGGACCCGGAAAGACTATAACAAAATATATATAGATTGTCAAATCCTGGATGGCGCGGCGGCGGGGCTGTTTTTTTTGATCCTTTTTTAGTAAAATAGATGGGAAGTTTTTACATAGATTTAATGTTCTGCATCCTCGCTTGCGAGGGCTAACACACGAACAATGGAAACGCCCAAATTCACCCATTTACATACGCATTCGCACTATTCCCTGCTCGACGGACTCACCAAGGTCAATGAGATGGTGGCGCGCGCCAAGGAGACGGGAATGGACTCGATCGCGCTCACCGACCACGGCGTCCTTTATGGAGCCGTCGAATTTTATAAACTCGCAAGAAAACACGGCATCAAGCCGATCCTCGGCGTCGAGGCCTATATCGCCCCGCGCGACCGCTTCTCCAAAGAGAACGGCGAACGGTATTACCACCTTGTGCTCCTCGTAGAAAATCAGACCGGATGGAAGAATCTTATCAAGCTTGTTTCCAAGGCCCACCTTGAAGGGTTCTATTACAAACCGCGCATGGATAAAGATCTTCTGCGCGAACACCACGAAGGGCTCATTGCCCTCTCGGCATGCCTCGGCGGTGAAGTTGCCCGCGCACTCACCGCGGGACAGTACGAAGAAGCCAAACGGGTTGCACTGGAACACGAGGAAATATTCGGCAAAGGAAATTATTTCCTTGAGATACAGAAACACCCCGGCATTCCTGAGTCGGAAAAGATTGAGCCACTTTTGGTAAAACTCTCACAAGAGACCGGCATCCCGTTCGTTGCCACGCAGGACAGCCATTATACCCACTCCGAGGATGCGGAATATCATGATGTGCTCCTTGCGGTGCAGACGGGCAACAAGCTAACCGACGACGATCGCATGACCATGAAGTCGGACGACTTTTCGATCCTCTCACCGGAGGACATGGCAAAGAAATTTGCGGACATTCCGGGCGGCCCGGAAGCGGTCGCGCGAACGCACGAGATCGCGGAGCGTTGCAATATAGAACTCGAGCTCATCCCGCCGTACGGTCATGGCACCTATCTCCTGCCCGAATTCCCAAAGCCGGACGGCAAGACCGCCAACGCCTATATGCGCGACCTCGTCATGGAACGACTTCCGGGAAAATATCCGCCGGAGACGCAGACAAAAGAAATGCATGATCGCCTGGAATACGAGATCGGCGTCATCGAAAAGACCGGTTTTGCCGATTATTTCCTTATCGTGCAAGACCTTATCCACTGGGCGAAGGTACATGGCATCGCCGTGGGACCGGGTCGCGGCTCTGCCGCGGGCAGTATCGTCTCATACGTGCTCGATATCACCGACATCGATCCTCTCGCTTACGGACTGCTCTTTGAGCGGTTTTTGAACCCGGAACGTATTTCCATGCCTGATATCGACATCGACTTCGCGGACAGCCGACGCGAAGAAGTGCTCGCATACGCGCGCCAGAAATACGGCGAGGATCACGTGGCGCGTATCATCACGTTTGGAACGATGGCAGCGCGAGCCGCTATCCGCGACGCCGGCCGGGCGATGGGATATTCGTACGCGTTCTGCGATCAGATCGCAAAGCTCATTCCTTTCAATCCAACACAAGGAATGAAAGAGGGCTGGCTCGATGAATGCCTCAAAAAAGTGCAGGAGTTGAAGACGCTCTATGACACCAACCCCGAAGCGAAAAAACTTATTGATACGGCGCGACACCTGGAAGGCGTCGCACGGCACGCATCGGTGCATGCGTGCGGCACCGTGATCGCGAAGGATCCGCTCATGGAGCGGGCGCCGCTGCAGTTTGCGCCGGGCGAGGAAGATATTATTATCACCCAATTCGACATGCACGTCGTCGAAGATCTCGGCTTGCTTAAAATCGACTTCCTCGGGCTCAAGAACCTCACTATCATTGAGGACGCGTTGCGGCTTATCAAAGAGCTCCATGACGTGACGGTGGACATCTCGAAGATCCCGCTGGACGACAAGAAAACATATGAGCTCTTGCAAAAGGGCGACACCACCGGCGTGTTCCAGTTCGAATCGAGTGGCATGCGGCGCTACATGAAAGAGATCAAACCGACGCACCTGGAGGATCTCATCGCGCTCGTCGCGCTCTTTCGTCCGGGACCGATGGAAAACATCCCGTCATTCATCAAGCGCAAACACGGCCAGGAAAAGATCACCTATCTCCATCCCAAGCTTGAACCGATCCTCGGCACCACCTATGGCATCGGTGTCTATCAGGAACAGATGATGCAGATCGCCCGCGACCTTGCGGGCTACACACTTCCCGAAGCCGACACGCTCCGCAAAGCCATCGGCAAGAAGATCAAATCCCTGCTTGATGAGCAGAAGCAAAAACTGACCAGCGGCATGATAAAGAATGGCATTCCGGCAAAGATCGCCGCGGAGATCTGGGAACTTTTCCCCGCATTCGCCCGTTACGGGTTCAATAAATCCCATGCTGCGTGTTATGCCATGATCGGATATCAAACAGCATACCTGAAGGCCAACTATCCGGAAGAGTTCACCGCCGCAGTGCTCAACTCGGAAATGAACGACATCGAGCGAATCTCGTTCCTTATTCAGGAGGCCAAGGCCGCGGGTGTGGAAATATTGCCACCGGACGTCAACCGTAGCTTCATCAATTTCACGCCGGAAGGGCCAAAGATCCGCTTCGGACTGCTTGCCATCAAGAACGTCGGATCGGAGGTAACCCGCGCGATAATAGAAGAGCGCGCCCGCGGCGGCCCGTTCGAGAGCTTTGAGAACTTCCTCAGTCGCATCCAGCACAAAGATCTCAATAAGAAATCTATCGAAAGCTTGGCGAAAAGCGGCGCATTTGATTCCTTCAACGTTGAGCGCAAACAAATTCTGGAGAATATGGAAGAGATCCTGCGCTTCGTGAACGCGCTCAAGCGCGGCGGTGCGAACCAGGCAAATTCGCTCTTTGGTTCATCCATGGCGGCGCCGACAATCACGCTCAAGCTCAAACCCACCGCACCCGCCACGAGCGGCGAGAAACTTATCTGGGAAAAGGAGCTCATCGGCTTCTTCATCTCCGCGCACCCGATGACGAACTTCGCATCCCAAATAGAACACTTTAAGTGCAAGCCGATCAGCGAGATCGCGGCGATCACCGACGAGAAGAAAATATACCGCACCGCCGGCCTCGTTTCTAAGGTCAAAAAGATATTCACCAAGAGCGGCCAGCCGATGATCTTCGCCACCATCGAAGACAACGCCTCAGGCCAGTCCATCGAGGTGGTGGTATTCAACAGCGTACTTGAAAAGACCAGCGCCGCATGGGTGGAGAACGCCTGCGTCATCGTAGACGCACGCGTCTCTCACCGCGACGGCGAAACGAAATTGCTCTGCGAGAACGCGAAGAAATTGGAATAGTATGCGATAAAAAATGGCGACCCGTGAAGTAGGTCGCCGTTAGATTTCGCAATTGTCCATCCCTTAGACGCCACTAGTTTCTTCGTCCAGTGGAATCTGGTTGGCCTTGCGCCAGTAGAAATGTTCGCTTTGCCGGATCATCAGCAGATGGGTGAGTGCTTCGTCGGATGGCGGCAGAACACCAGCCCATGTTGCCGTGTAATACGCAACCGGGTGGAGACAGAGAGTACACAGCGCCGCACCTCCGCCGTCTAACTCCTTCCTGATGGCAATCGTCGGCCGGCTCTTGCGAATGACATACATAACCCCGCTACGCCCCGTTTCGGCGAAACTATCGGAAGTGATGTATTGGTTTCGCTGCCTTTCGTCGAGTTCTCTGAATAGGCGTTTCTGTGCTTGCTTTTCTGATTCTCCGAGAGCGTAAGTTGTGCGACAGGCGAGAGTACCCATGATCATATCGAGTCGCAGGTGGGAGGGTTGCTTGGGCAAGAATGCCAATCGACATTTCAATTTCTCGCCCTCATAACGCTTAAGAATTATGGCTCGGCCGAAATGTCCCCTCCACTGACGGGAGACCCTCCAATGATTTCCGAGCTTCCACTCACTTCCGGCTGAATCAACCACCGATTCCAACTTCTCTTCTTCTCCTCTTTTTGGATTTAAATCCTTAAGAAGTTGAGCGAGTGGTTCGTATGTTGTGGTGATATGATTTTCTCCGATTCCTTGGGGTAAGCCACAGTGAATACCCAAGCGTTCAACAAGTTCATCGCAATAAGACCAGAAACGCATTGCTTGTGCCTCTGCCATATCACTATCCTCCGGCGCTTCTGCCTACGGCGGTAACTCTGGTGCCGTATGCGGGTACATACTCACGGGTTAATCGCCCACCGCGTGTGCGGGGTTGGTCGGCGTTTGCGGGTTCACGTGCTCGTTCGGGTCGCAGTTGCGGATCGGACAAAACCTGCCACTGGTTGCTGGCTTCATCATATCCGGTAATGCGACGCGTATTATCTTCCTGAATAAGGAAGATGGCCTGCCCTTCTTTGAGTAGTTGCATCATCATCGGACCGATCTTCTTGCGTTGGTCCAAATCACCGTCTTCCAGATACATCGGTTTGTCGCCGCGGACCGAGTTCAAAAACTCAATAACCATCGATTAGTCCTTTCTCTTGCTGGCTGTAATTTATAACAAAAATCAGACTATGTCAATAAATGCGGTTTTTTTATTTCTTCGCCCGCATCAACGGGAAGAACACTGTCTCCCGCACCGGCTTATCCATAAGCACCGCGAACAAGCGCTCGGAGATGCCGAATCCGCCGGCCGGGGGCATGCCGTACTGCAACGCCTCCAAGAAGTCTTCGTCCAAGTGCTGGGCCTCCGCATCCCCTGCCGCGCGAAGCTTCATCTGCTCGTCAAAGCGCGCACGTTGATCGTCCGGATCGTTGAGCTCGGAAAACCCTTTGCCGAGTTCCGTGCCACACGCAACGACCTGGAACCGCTCCACGACCGCCGGATTCTCCGGATGCCGCTTGGCGAGCGGTTCGATCTCCACGGGCGGATTGATCAAGAAACATGGCTGGATGAGTGTCGGCCGCACGGTCTTCTTATATATCAAATCGATCAAGCGACCCTTGCCGGCGCCTTTATCCACCTCAAGTTTGAGATCCTTCGCTTTCTTTACAAGCTCCGCGTGACTCGCCTCGATCGGATCGAGATTGTCATTAGCCACCTTGAACGCCTCCACATAGTCCACGGTTGGCCACTTGCCCGACCAATCGATCTTCTGTCCGCCGAATTCCGTGACGAGGCCTCCGCACGTTTTCTCGATCACCTCTTTATACGTTTTCTCCGTCAGCTTCATCACGTCCGTGTAATCCGCGTATGCCCAGTAGAATTCGAGCTGGGTGTAGTCCTGAAGATGCTCGCGATCGATGCCCTCGTTACGGAAAATACGCCCGATCTCGAATACTTTATCGAATCCGCCAACGAGAAGGCGTTTGAGCGGCAGCTCGAGCGAGATGCGCAGATAAAAATCCTCGTCAAGCGCATTGTGATGCGTGCGGAACGGCTCCGCTTCGGCGCCACCGGGAATATTCTCCAGCACCGGCGTCTCCACCTCCAAAAATCCTTCATGCTTCAAGACATTACGAAACGTTTCCCAGAAAATAGTCTTTTTTTTGAAAAGTTCGCGAAGATTGTCGCCCGCGATGAGGTCGAGATATCGTTTGCGGAAACGAATATCGTCGTCTTGTAATCCTTCCCACTTATCCGGCAACGGTAAGAGGCTTTTTGACGCGAGTTGAAGCTCATGCGCCTCCAGACTCTTCTCGCCGCGCTTGGTGGCGAACAACGGCCCGGTAACGGAAATAAAATCTCCCATGTCGAGCACCGAACGCCAAAAAGCGAGGTCACTCAGCATGTCCTCTTTTAACACCACCTGAATCTGCCCCGATTCGTCCTCGATGTCCGCGAAGATGATCTTGCCTTGATCACGTAAACTTCGCAGGCGGCCCGTAAGCGACATCTTCTCGCCGGACGCGGCGAGATCCTCAAACTTCGTAAGCGCGTGCTCAATCGCGAACGAGCGCTTTACCCGCGCCGGATACGGATCAATGCCGGCCGCCTTAATGGCGTCCAGCTTCTTCCGCCGCTCCTGGATGATCTCGTCTATCATAGGCATCCCCTAATGATAGCGCGTGCTATTCAATCTTCAAAATCTCATACGTCATGACGCCGGCAGGCGTTGTGACCGGAATTTTATCCCCTACTTTATGCTTTAAAAAAGCTTTGCCCAACGGAGACTCGTCGGAAATCCTTCCTTCTTCCGGCTTCGCCTCATATTTTCCGACAATCGTGTACACAGATGTTTTCTCTCCTTTCTTTATGGTGATCACAGAACCAACCTGCACCGCGCCATTGCCTTCCGTTTTCTCAAGAACAACTGCGTCCTTCAAAAGGTCTTCCAACTCAAAAATGCGCGTCTCTACGTTTGCCTGTTCATCACGCGCCTCCGCGTATTCGGAATTTTCGGAAAGGTCACCGTACTCTTTTGCCTGCTTGAGGCGCTGGGCAACCTCATTACGCCGGGTGTTCTTCAACAGTTCCAGCTCCGCCTTGAACTCCTCCAAACGCTCTTTCGACAAATATTGCTTGGTCATTAGTTAATAATAGCCGCTATAAATAGCGGTTATTTGGTGTTAATTGCTTATATTATATGAGATTCTAATGCTTTAGGTGATAATCATCCCTCCACAACCTCCAACGAATTGTACACGTTTCTGCCAAAAATTGCAACCCTCCCGAAAACTTCACATGGGACCGGGTATCGTTCACCCAACGTACCGGCACTTCCTTTACCCGGTACCCCAGCCGGATGGCCAATGCCAGTGTTTCCACATCAAAACCCCACCCCGTCGTCCGCGATTTCATGAAGATCTTCTCCGCTGCCTCGTCGGTATAAGCCTTGAAACCGCACTGCGTGTCCCAAATACCCGGAAGCAACAATATCTGAATGAACAGGTTGAGCGTCTTCCCGATGATCTGCCGATAGAGCGGTTCCGGCGGGTCAAGCGTTGCACCCTGGATGGAGCGCGAACCGATCACCACGCCGTACCCTTCTTTAAAAAGCGGGATCATCTTCTCGAATTGGTCGACGGAGGTCGAATTGTCCGCATCCATAAAAAGCCGAATCCTCCCGGCGGCGACCAGCATCCCTTGTTTCACCGCGCCTCCTTTCCCAGCATTATCTTTGAGGTCGATCAGCTTGAGGTTCTTCACCATCTTTGCCATCCCCTTAACCACCGATGCGGTGTTGTCGCTCGATCCATCGTTCACTACCAGGATCTCGTACGAATAATCAACAGCGCTCAAACGCTTGTCCATATCAACAAGCGTCGCGGGAATCCGCTCCGCCTCGTTGTACGCGGGAATTATGATTGATAAATAGGGCTGCGCCATTGCAAATATTATATCACGCCTTGGTGAGTATCATCGGACCCATATCCGTGATCGCCACCGTGTGCTCAAAGTGCGCCGCCCACGTGCGGTCGGCGGTGCCATAACCTTCGTCCTTGAGTTGCACGATCTCGCCGCCGCCAATCGCGAACATTGGCTCGATCGCAATCACCATGCCGGGTAAAAGCTTCATGCCTGTTCCACGATCACCGTAATTGAACACCGTCGGTTCCTCATGGAGCGCATGACCGATGCCGTGTCCGGTCAGGCCGTCCGCAACGGAAAATTTGTTCTTGCGGGCCACGCGCTCAATAGCATAGCCGACATCGCCAAGCGTATGACCCGGCTTTGCCTCCTTTATGCCCGCATACAGCGATTCTTCCGTGACGGCCATCAATTTCTTTGCCTCCGCGCTCACGCGTCCCACGCCGACCGTGATCGCGGCGTCGAGGTAAAATCCTTCGTGCTTCAACCCAAGATCAAGCTTGATGATATCGCCTTCGCGCAATGCGTACGCGGAAGGCTGACCGTGTACCACCACGTTATTCACCGAACTGCACAGCGTGTAGGGATACGCGCGTCGCGCGCCTGCGGGGCGGTAGTTGAGAAATGCGGGAATATCACCGCCGTCCACGATGATCTTCCTCGCAACCTCATCCAGCGCAAGGGTCGTCACGCCCGGCTTCACCTCGGCGCGTAGGCGTTCCAACACGGCGCCAAGGCGACGCCCGCCTTCCGCCATGATATTAATTTCTTGTGGGGTTCGTAGTTCCATATTTTTTGATCACTGCCTCTATTTTTTTTGCCACTTCGGCCTCGGTACCCATCCCTGATATTTTCTTCACCGCGTACCGCTCACCGAAAAAAGCGACTACGCGCGTGATCTGTTTTTTATAATATTTCTGCCGGTTACGAAGGGCACGCATATTGTCGTCATCGCGTCCGCGCTTCCCTAAACGTTTCACCATCTCGCCGGTCGGTATTGTGAGATAGATGACGAGCGGGTCGCAACGCTTCGCGCGGGCGAGCTCACGGGCGACGAGTTTCGCTTCGTTGATCATCTTTGGCGTGCCATTGAAGAGGATTCCCTTCCTTGCCGGCACCGACGCGATCACGCGCTTGAATATGCCACGCACCACTGCCGTTGGCGTCAGATGCCCGATCGCCGTCGTCTTCGCATAATCGAACCGCGCGCGTGCCGCGGGTTTCCGCACCTCGTGTCCCATATCAAGGTTGTAGAAGTGATATTTCTTCGCCAGGCGCGCCGCTTGCGTCCCTTTGCCCGAAGCGGGATCGCCGAGGAGGATAAGGTTAAAAGGCTTTTTTTCCCGTGCGGATTCCATTGTTTTTTCTATACTACTCGATGCCAAGCGCCTTGTTGATATTCGCCGCGATCTCATCCGGCGTCGGCATGCCATCGATCGCCACAAAGGTCGTGTGTTCTTTCAAATAATCCATCACGGGCGTTATCGCTTCATCATAATCGCGGAAACGCTGCGCCATCGCTTCCGGAGTGTCATCCACCCGTCCCTCGTGCTTGGCGCGCACCATAAGGCGTTTGACACATTCCTCGCGCGATACATTGATAAAAAGCGTCGCCATCTTATCCATC
>CAZXCH010000028.1:0-9946 GCA_964639165.1 uncultured Candidatus Saccharibacteria bacterium
CTGCGACAATAAAAATACCGCATGATCCGCGGTATTTTTATTTCTCCGCGTTATAGATCGCCATAATTTCCGCCGCGGAGAGCGCTCGATTATAGACTTTTGCATCATTCATGGCGTACGATCCGGGACTCGCTGCATTGGAAATTACCGCCACACTCGTAGACAGCGATTGTGAAGCGAGGGACACCGGGCCGCTGCACGATACTCCATCAAGGTACACTCTCACATTTGAACCATCGTAGGTGCCCGCGAGGAAATGCCATGTTCCCGTTGTGAACGCGGCCAAACATCCTTGGGCGTTAATCTGCGAATCAGAGGAATTCACGACTCCAAATATGGCATTGCCCCCGCTATCGGAATACAAGAGCCACGCTCCCGGATTGACCCAATTCTCATTTATATAATTATGCCAATTTGCATGGGCAGAAACTTTTACCCACGCCGAAACAGTGATCTGGGTCGTTGGTAATGAAGTCGTTAACAAATCACCGACATATACGGAGCCCGGGATGTTCATCGCGGAAGCCTCAAGCTTACTTCCCGCCGCCCATCCCGTTGCCCCATAGCTATTTCCCGTGTCATTGTTCCCGGAGAAATCGTAGAACAATGACCCTGTTGCCTCATTGAACTTCCAATATCGCACGAGCCCCGACGGATTGAATAGCGAGGAAAGCGACAGGCTCGATCCCTCGGCAATCGGCCCCGGAATGGTAGTGATGGGCGCAGCGGTGATCTGCGCGGCGCGATACTTGCTGCTTTCCGGTATCGCCGTCAATTCAAATTGAGTGCCATTCGTACTGTATGTATAAAAGAGATTCGTCGATGTTTGGCCGGTAGGATCAACGGGAAGGCTTCCCAGTGGGGCGCCCGAAGATATCTTCGAAAAATTCACCGGGATCCATCCCCCGCCATTGACGTTTCGATATGTGGAAGAAGACGAACATTGGTACGCCTGGCCGGTGGAAGTATTCAACGACGGAAGCCCCAAACTCCCGCATTGGTTCGTGCTCGTAGCGGAGAGATCGAGATTGGAAATATATGTCGTTGAAACGGTCCCTATACTGAAACCGCTGCTTCCTCCCTGATCGGTGATGTAAATATTCAGCGCGTTCGTCAGCGTCGCCATGTCGGAAACCCTATTGGCATCGCGCGATTGCCGGAGGAGTTCTGCGGGGTTCAGGGTGAGCACTACGACGACCGCCAGAATGGCAATAATCGCGATCACGACCAGAAGTTCGATGAGGGTGAAGCCTCTCTTTTGCATACGAGAGGCATAGATATCCATATGATAATGATAACAGACAAAAAAATTTCCTTCAGGGAAAAGTAAAAGCCCCTCTTCTTTTGGCCGTTGTTCTTACATCTAGGCCAAAAGAAGAGGGGCTTTTACTTTTTACATCGGCTCGTCCGCAGACGGCCCATACGAGCCCGGGATCGGCACGTCATTCAGCCGGAGATATACGCCAAGCTGTGCGCGGTGATGAATAAGATGGTCCATAAAAAGCGACTGATAGGCAACGGCGCGTGGTCCTTTAAAGAATGATTGCTCACCGAAAAGCATTTCCCATTCGCCAGCGAGCGCCTCATCCGTCGTTCCCGCGAGCGACGCGCGCGCCTTCGCGGCCAGATCATCGAACGCGGCGACAATGTCCGCGGTGCTCTTCACATCAAGCGGCCCCGTGCGCGCCATCACGAATTTCTCCTCGTCGATGACGTTCGGCACGAAGCGCGGAAGCGTTGCCACGTGATTCGCCAAACGGCCGAGCGGCATGGACTTCGCGTGCGGCGTCCAATCAAACTTGTCGAACGGCACGCGCTCCAAAATCTTGCGCGTCGTCGCCATCTCCCGGTCGAACTCCGTCAAAAACAATTCCTTTGTTGATATCATATTATTCGTTTTCTATCTTAGTTTTGATTTCCTTGAATTCGTTCTCGACCTCCACCAAACGATCTTTACTTAACTTGATCAACTCCCCCGCTTCGCGGATCTTTATGAGCGCCTCTTCAAGATCGATCTCCACCTGTTCCTCAAACCAATCCGAGATCCGCTTGATGTCCTCCAGATATTTTTTTAGGTCGTGCGGCCCGTTCTTCGCGGCTTCCGACGACGATTGTTTTGCTGTCTTTGCCATGATTACTATGATTGATAGTTTTTATGATCGAACCAATCTCACCGTCGCTCACGGTGAGCGACATCCCGTCGCCGGGCGCGAGCCCGCTCGTACTCCGTACTACTTTACCATTCCTTCGCGCGATGGAATAGCCCAGCGAGAGCTGGCGTGCGGGATCATTATGCTTGATGGCCTGCGCGCCGAGCGCGACCGTGGCCTTCGCCGCCTCAAGCGACCGTTCCATCATATTGACCAGGCCGTCCCACGTGTTCGTGAGCGCGTTCTCCACGCGCTGCAACTCCAGCGGAAAACGATTGAGCAATCCGGAAAATTCGTGCACCTTCGCGTATGCCTCCTCCCACGACCGGCTCAAGAGATGCGCGGCGGCGGTCGGCGTGGACGTCATATAGTCCGCGGCGAGCGCCATCAGCGGCACATCCTGATCGTGGCCGATGCCCGCGATCACCGGCACCGGGAAATCCATGACCTCGCGCACGAGCGCCTCATTATTAAATGCCTGCAGAGACTCGAGCGAGCCGCCGCCGCGGATGATCACGAGCGCCTCGATGCCCGTGCCGCGGGAGCCCTCGTCCTCTACCATCTCCCGCATCGCATGGATCGCGGCGAGTAGCGATGGCGCCGCCTGCGCACCCTCCACGCGCGCGTCGATCACATTCACTTTGAAACCAAACTTTCCCAAATTGTTCTCAAAGTCATGGATGACCGCGCCCTTCATGGAAGTGATGACTCCGATGCGCGAAATATAATCCGGCAGGATACGCTTGCGTGCGGCGGCAAACACGCCTTCCGCTTCCAGTTTTTTTCGCAGCTCGTCGTATGCTTTTTTGAGCGCGCCTTCACCCACCAGCTCCACCGTGTCCGCCACGAACGACAGCCGGCCGTTGTTCGGATACACGTTCGGATGGCCGTTCAGGATCACTTCCATGCCGACCTCCAAATTGATGCCGCACAGTTGATAGTTCCGCGCCCACATGATCGCGTCGAGCGAACCGGGATTTTCTTTGTCTTTGATGCTGAAATACACATGGCCGCTCGCGGCGCGCTTAAGTTCGGAGATCTCACCGATGATCCGCGCCGATTGAGATTTAAAGAATACATTGAGGATCTCGATGTATTCCGCGATCGTAAACACCTTATCTTCGGTCATGCATAGTATTCTACCGCGCCACGGGCTGAGAAACAAAAAAACTACCGCCTAAGGAAAACCCTTTTGCGGTAGATGCTGAAACCGTGACCCGACATCGACGACGTACACCGGTGGAATTGTTTTTTCCCACCACCATCCGGAAAAACATGCGTAAACGACAGCCGTGGTGCCGTATACGTCACTAACCTTTGCGCTGGCCTCCACCACATGGCCGCTCAGGACGCTGCACGGGCTCGATGTAAGCACCGCGAACACCGTGTATCTCCGCGCAAAGGAGGTTGTGAGCGCCCACGTATCGTACTGGGTGCTGTTCGCCTGCACAAAAACATCGGCGGCCCGATCGGCAGTATGCACAACTTTGCAGACGAACCAGATCATCAACACCGCCGACAAAAAAAGAACCAGAATGCGTGCCATCCACACATCGTCGCGAACTCGATTGGTCATTCCTCCTCCTTAAAACTACCACTCCCTTTTACAATATATGTATAACTACGTCAACCAAGATGCTTCTCGTGTTGCGCCCTCTTATTGAAATACGCGCAGTAATCGCAGTCGGCGCTCGCGACCGGGATCTTCTCATCCATCAAACACTTACGCAGGTTCACGATTGTCTGTTCTATCCAATCGGTGTTGCCCATGTACGGGATCACTTTGATGTCGAACTCCAGCTTTGCATCGAACGCCGGCGCATCCGCGTCGCCGTTGCAGTACACGAAGTAGCCGACAGGCGAAACTTTGAACCCATTCTTGCGAAACAGCCACTGATAGATCTCCATTTGCCGTTTGTATCCGTCCTGCCACTCGGCGTCGAGCGACACCTCTTCCGTCTTTGACGTCGCTTTATAATCCACGATGATCAACTCCCCCGTCGGCGCCACCCACACGTCGTCCACGCCGCCGCGGATGAGCAAGTTCGTCGGCTCGTGCAGAAATTGGATCCCGCGGCGGAGCGAATCGCGCCACGCATCAAGCTCTTTGTGCGCGTACGGCACCGCATCGATATCGTACTCTTTCATCAGCGGATGCGCGGTGCCCGCCGCGCGATGGATATCAAATTCTTTTTTGAGAAGCGCGTCCACGGCGCTGTTCAGGCTGAACGGATATCCCGGCGGCCGTGCGGTGCCGAGCCGCTTGTCTATATAGAAACATCGTGGGCACTGCACAAAAAGATCGATGCCGCTGCGGCTGACCGTGAACGGCTCATGCGACTTCGGATCGAAGATATTCCGCGACCGCTGGGGATTATAGTAGGTGGACATGGCGGAATTTCATTTAATCTTATTATAATCCGAAACTAATTTGTCCGCTCCCCACGACGGAGAGCGGACTTCATTCCTTGTACATGTGAATCTCGTTTTAGAAGCGAAATTCAAAACCTGCGGTCTGCCTTGCTATTGCCATCTTGATGAGTTCTTTGATGAGCTGCGACTCCACCTCCAAGACCGCCTTTATCTCGGACAGATCCTTAAGTAGGCTATGACGGGTATATATCCCTTTCTTGTGCATTCTGACAAGCATAAGCGTAACGATGAATTTGAATTTATGTAGTGCGACCTTTGCGCCTCGACCTGCTTAATACTACGCACGCCCATGGGTGAATATTACATAAGAAAAAACCCGTTATGAGCGGGTTTATGTCAAGGGTTTCTTTTGATAATGGCGCAGGGCAGTCCCCTGTTCGTTCAACGACTCGGAGGACTTCAATAGCATCTTCGCGCTCATCGGCTCCGGGGTATTGAAGAGGGGCAACCCGCCACCAAAATCCACCGGTTCAATCGTCAGGTACATTTCGTCAATGAGATCGCGCTCCCAAAAGAAGGTGTAGGTCTCCGTCCCTCCAAGAAGCACGACCGTGCGATATCCATTGAGCACCGTTGCGAGCGAAGTTCCCTCCGGATTGTAGTAAAGCAATTTTTTGTTGCGGCGGTCGGCGGATGTGACCGAACGGGTAAAGACGATACAGTTCCTTTTTGAAAGCCGGGACTGAACCGCTTTGTAGGTATTGTTTCCCACGACGATCACGCCCGTCTCATCCAGGCTGTTCAGATATGCGGTGAAGAATTCCGCGTCGGCATTGCTCCTCCATTCGAGAGTCGAATGTCCGGGATAGCGTGCGACATAGCCATCGCGTGTCTGAACCGCGAACGCAATGATGCGGGGCGGCTGGTTGTTCATTTGAACTCCTTCCAGAGCGGTGAATAAAGATCGTTCTTTGGATCGACGACCGATTGGCGATACGTATCCTTGTCGGTAAAGACGACGAACTTCGCGCCGCGCAACAGCACGATCGGCGTCCGTTCGCTGCCCTCTCCCATGAGCAGTACTGCCATGGATGATAATCCATCAACGATGTTTTTGGTAGTGTGCTGGAGCAGCCGCCCGAAAATGTCCGGCACGCCGCGATAATCATACAGCGGCTCCATACCGTAATACCCGATCGAAATTCCCATCGTCCCGTGGCGCAGCGGAATGATATGGCTGTCCGTCACGACAACGGCGAGGTCTTTGATCTTGTATTTCTTTTTTAAATACGCGCGAATCTCCTTTGCGAGCGCGGACGGCCGCTTCGGCCACAGGATGTAATATCCGTTCGCATTGCTCTCATCGATGCCCGCGTTCGCAATGAGCGTGTGTCCTTTAATGGTGATATAAAGATTCTTCCACGATTTGAGATGGCTGTGCGCGTACCGCTCCGCTTCTTTTTTTATCAACTGCACTTTTGTCACCCCCGGCCCTATCTTCACGCAACGCCCCTGATGGATCGCCAGAATTTTGGAAGTAATGAAAACGATGTCCCCTTCGCGGAGCTTGGGCAGTGAATCATCGAGTATCGGATAGATATTGTCCTTTGGGGGCAGGATCGGCCGCGTTTTTACCGGAGTGAATTTCATCGCCATGCTCTTATAATACTCCTCTCACTATCTTCTCGCGCATTTTTTCCACATACGTATTGAAGAAAAACAGATTATGGAACGTGAGCAGTGCGCCGCCGGTGATCTCGTTCGCGCGCACCAGGTGCGCGATGTAGGCGCGCTGATATTTCTGACAGACAAGGCATTCGCACTCCGCATCAATCGGGCCTTTTTCTTTTAAAAGCGCGGCCTTGGTAAAATCCACGCGGCCTTCGTGCGCGCCCCCGCGGACGCCGCTCTTCTTGCTCACAAACGCGATGCCGCGCCGCGCATAGTGCGTCGGCGCCGTGCAGTCGAACGTATCCACGCCGCCTTTGATGATAAGCTCGATGTCCTCCGGATGCCCCATGCCGAGCAAATGCCGCGGCCGCTTTTGATCGAGCAACGGGATCACCCACTGCAAAATTTTCCGCGACTCGTCCTTTGACTCGCCGATATCGCCGCCGATGCCGAAGCCGTCAAACCCGTCCATGCGCGCGATCGTCCGCGCGCCTTCTTTTCGCAAATCCTCAAAATCCGCGCCCTGCACGATGCCATAGAGCGCCTGCTTGGATGTGCGTGCCGCAAGCGAACGCTTCGCCCAGCGGTGCGTCCGCGCGAGCGACTGCTTCATATAGGTATGCGTGGCGCCGGGCGGCGGACACTCGTCGAACGCGTACATGATGTCCGCGCCGAGCTGCTGCTGGATCGCGATCGATGTCTCGGGACTCAGAAACATTTCATCCCCCGTCATCGGCGACCGGAAATGTACGCCCTCTTCCGTCATCCGCACATGATTCGGCTGATTGCCTTTTTCTATCGCACGCTCAACTTTGCCCGGATAATATTTTATGGAATGCTTGCCGACGCCAAGATCGCGCCCGAAGCCGAGACTGAACACCTGAAATCCACCGGAGTCCGTCATCGACGGCTTCGGCCAATTCATGAACTTATTGATGCCGCCCGCCGCCTTCACAATTTTCTCACCGGGCTGGAGATGGAGATGATAGGTGTTCGAGATGAGCAGTTGCGTCTTTGTAGCCGCGACCTCGTCGCTACGCAGAGCCTTCACGGCCGCGAGCGTGGCCACCGGCACGATAGCCGGCGTCATCACCTCGCCATGCGGCGTTTTTAATATGCCAAGCCGAGCACCGCTCTTTTTAGATTTTTTTAACAACGAAAATTCGATCATATATAAGGTAGTGTAGCGGAAAATTATGGGATATGAAAAGGGGGCGCATCACACCGTGATGCGCCCCGCAGAAACCGCTAGAGATACTCTTGGTAGGTTTTCTTGACGGCGAAATCGCGCCGCTTCGCTAGACGCCATGCATGTTCAAATGCCATCGTCGCCTCCATGCGCTCGTCACCCCAGACCTGAGTGATAATATTGGCGAGTTGCATGAGAGTGCTATCAACGCGCAACTGCACGATCGCACGGATCGTCGGAATGTCTATGTCGGCGGAAAATCTTCCGAAGATGATCGCGAATTCCTGCTTGTCGGCTTCTGCTCTTTTCTCATACCACTTGTGTACCTGTATGAGCAGAACACCGATGAGCGGGAAAACGATGAGGCATCCCAGGATCACGGACACCTCCATATGCATGCTCCACTGAACACAGCGAAGTCCGAACACAACGGCGAACAGCGCCAGCGCCGGCATCGGTGCCAAGAGGAACAGCCTTGGAGTGTCAAACCACTTCCATTGCCACACAACAAACTTCTCGAATTGACCCATTTTGTCCGGCTCCTTTGCCATTCCGAATTTCTGCTGATATTCTAAATCATTAATCGAGTATGGTCAAATATA
Source organism: uncultured Candidatus Saccharibacteria bacterium (assembly GCA_964639165.1). Lineage (GTDB taxonomy): Bacteria > Patescibacteriota > Minisyncoccia > UBA6257 > 2-01-FULL-56-20 > JAKAGE01. The sequence goes on from CAZXCH010000028.1 coordinate 7,986, forward strand.
AAAACCCCTCCATGGAGGGGTTTTTATCATTCATTACGCCACGGTCGGATTATTGATTCGCTGGGATCATCGGGGCATTACCCGAAGTTGTCGTCGCGCTTCCCGTCACCGGCACGGCAACGCCGCCGCCGTTATACACGCGCTGCATCATGGGATATCCCTGATAGTAGGAATTTCCATACATATAATGCAATTCCTCACGGAATTCACCCGCCTTCATGCCGACGCAGAAAACGATGCCAAGGATCACGATGCCTACGACCCACCAGATCACGCGATGCGCGCAATGATGACCGCAGCCGCAGGTGCATCCCTCGCCGCACGCGCACGTCGTCTTTCCCGTCGAAACGATCCTCTGTCCGTTCTTTGTTTCTTCCATATTGATAATATTAAAGGTTGATTGATGATCGACGACCTTTCATTTTCTCTATTATATCCTATAATCCAACATTATGGAACCCCGCTACGAACACGCCGAAGTTGAGAAAAAGATCTATAAACAGTGGGAGGATTCGGGATATTTCAATCCGGACACGTGCGTAGAGAAGGGCGTGACGGCACGCGACGCGGAGCCGTTCTCCATCGTGCTTCCTCCCCCGAACGTGACGGGGACGTTGCACATGGGCCACGCGGCGATGCTCGTCATCGAGGACATTATGGTGCGCTATCATCGCATGCGCGGCGAGCGGACACTGTGGATCCCCGGCACCGACCACGCTGCGATTGCGACGCAATCAAAAGTTGAAAAAGATATCGTAAAGGCGGAGGGTAAAAATCGCCACGATCTCGGACGCGAGGAATTCCTGAAACGCGTTCGCGCGTTCGCGCAGGAGAGTCACGACACGATCGTGAACCAGGTAAAACGCATGGGCGCGTCTTTGGACTGGAGCCGTGAAGCATACACGCTGGACGACAAACGCGAGGTGGCGGTCCGCACGGCTTTCAAAAAGATGTACGACCTCGGCCTTATTTATAGAGGCCATCGCGTAGTGAACTGGGACGTCAAAGGACAAACCACCATCTCGGACGATGAGATCGTCTACGAGGAGCGGAAGACAAAACTCTACACGTTCCGCTATGGCATGCTCGCCGACGGCACAAAATTCCCCATTTCCATCGCCACCACGCGGCTCGAAACGAAGTTCGGCGACACCGCCGTCGCCGTGCATCCATCGGACGATCGCTACAAGCAATTCGTCGGCAAAGAATTTGACGTGGACTATTGCGGAACACCGATCCACATCAGAGTGATCGCGGACGAATCCGTGGAAAAGGATTTCGGCACCGGCGCGCTCGGCGTCACACCCGCGCACAGCATGATCGACTGGGAGATCGCGCAACGCCACTCACTCCCCTTTGTCCAGATCATAGATGAATATGGCAAAATGACCGTGGAGAACCCGCTGGTTCACGGCAAGAAAACCGCCGAAGCGCGTGAGATCGCAGCGGAGGAACTTCGCACGCGCGGGCTGATCGAAAAAGAAGAAGAAATATCGCAAAATGTGGCGACCGCGGAACGCACCGGTGGCATCATCGAGCCGCTGCCGAAACTGCAATGGTTCATTGCGGTGAATAAGCCGTTCGGCGACGAGCAAAGAACATTGAAGGAGTTGATGAAGGTTGCGGTCACGAACGGCGGGATAAAAATCTTGCCGGAACGCTTTGAAAAAATCTACTTCAATTGGATCGACAACCTGCGCGACTGGTGCATCTCACGCCAGATCTGGTTCGGGCATCAGATCCCGGTATGGTACTGCATGCACTGCGGCGAGCCGCAGGTGAGCATGAATATAAAATCAAAATGGTTCCTCGTGCGGCATGGTCTCACCGATTGGAACGAGGAAGGGCGCCTTCAGGGAAAAGCAGACATTCCGCTGAACGAAATGGGAAAAAACCAGGCGAGAGAAACTGCGAGCCGGCTGAAGAATGAGAATATAGGAATCATTATAAGCTCTCCACTC
>CAZXCH010000029.1:0-9829 GCA_964639165.1 uncultured Candidatus Saccharibacteria bacterium
GCCGCAGAACCAAAACCAAAAAGCGCTCCTCCGGGAAGCGCTTTATGTTTTTTTAATACTATCCACGTTCATTTTTAGAGAGAAAGAAAAAGCGCCCACTTGAAATGAGGGCGCACTGCTGTTTAAGGGTCTTTATGACACCGTCGCGGCCTGGGTCTGCTTGGTGGGAAGCTGGAGCTTCTTGTTCCTCCGGACTGCGGGAAGGAAATTGGCATTACGTATTTTGCCTCCCCCTTCTTGCACGAAGACATTGAAACGGAAATCGGCCTGGGCCTTACTGTTGCGAAACTTGGAGAGCTTTCTCGAAGGAATGAGATACACCTGGAGGGAGTTCCCTTTGTCATCGTGGATCTCAAGGGTTTCATCTCCCGAAAGCTCTCTCGCAAGAGCTTCGTTCGTGTTGATGTCGCGAGGCTCGATATACCACTTGCAAGGCTGTTTTTTCTTGGTCGCCATGGGGTTGGCTCCTTTTCTTTGCGGGCGAATTTGCTAATAGGGATAGTGGCAGACCGACGAGAAATTGTCAACGGTGCTATAATTACAGCATGACGATCGGTATTTATACGTCGGTGCATTACTTTGACCTTAAGAAGGCGGCCGTGGAAGAGGCGATGAAAAAGCTCTCGCCGGGGGTCAGTCCCTCGTTCGTGCAATCTTTCCGACCTTCGTTGCCAACGCAGACGTTCGGCTTTGAAGAGATGTTCAAAAAAGCGCGGGAGTGTTCCACGGAGGCGCTCAAACTTGAGAACGCTGACATCGGCATCGGCATTGAAAATTCGCTTACATTCATTTACAGCACGGAGCAGTGGTATTACGTTATCGGCATTTCCATGCAGACCCAGGATGGCAGGCACACCGAGAGTTTCACTCCGGGCATCAAGGTTCCGCTGTGGATGATGGAGGATATTCAGAAGAACAGCATTAAAATCGATTCGTTGACGCAAAGCCTTGCGGGGGAAGATGACCCGATCATTTATTTCTCGGACGGGATGCTTACCCGAAAAGATCTCATGGTTCCGACGCTGCTTTTGGCATTTGCGAACCTTAACTTTAAAAAAGAACAGCCCGCTCCGAGCGAATCTCCGGCCGTTGCCGCAGAAACTATTCCGCAACCGCCGAAGAATTCCTAGCCAGATAAATAAAAAAGACCGCCTCGGGATAATGTTTCCTGGCGGCCACGGCTTCAGCTTTGCTCGTACTGTTACGCTGTTGATTGTTGGGCCTTTAGCGGCTGGATGCTGCCGGCTCTCTTGGCGAAAAATTCGCGAAGTCCGATGACGAGATTCGCCTGAATGTAGAAGATCTCTCCCTCCGCGGCGCTTCCCTTGGTATAAACAGCAATCGCGCGGTCGAACTTGCTTCCGTCGGTCTTGTCGAAGTCTTGTGCCCATGGGATCAAGATCATGATCTCGCCGCCCTCGGTGAGGAAACTCAATGCCCAGAACCATCCGTAGCCGTCGATGGTAGTTGGACGCGTCCGCTCTTTGTAGCCCTCGATCCGGCGGGCGACCTCTTCCAATACGTTGCCGTCAAGATGTTCGCCTTCGTTCTCGTCGCAGATATTTTGTAGAACTTCTGTGGCGCAGACGGGTCCGTTGTATCCGTGCAGTGTTGTTTTGACCAGTTCCTTGCTCATAAATCTCTCCTGTGTGGTACCTGAGTTCCTTGCGACAGTCTATCATTTGACAGCTCGTGCGTCAATCGTTACAATGCGGGCAGCTATTTGGGATGGCGGAAAGGAGGAGTGATGCCTGCGAATGATTGGCGACGTGCAAACCGAGACCGGTTCGATCGTTCCAAAAAAAGGAATTACGCTCGCGGCAAGAAAAATCCATTTAATGAAAAACAAGAATGGACGATCGAGGACAGCATGAGGATTGTCGCTCCTGACCGGCCCAATGATCGTAAGCTTGCAGAAGAACTCGGAAGATCGGTTCAGGCCATTCAGGTCTGGCGCTGCCGGCTCAAGAAAGCGAAATAATTTTTGGGGAATGAAAATAGGGGAGAGGTTGGCGTTCGGGTCCAACCTCTTTTTATTTCTATAAAGCATAAGCGACGGACACATCCGGATTTGATAAGCGAAAATATTGAGGATAAAAAAAGAGGGCCTTGCGACCCTCCCGGTTTGTGTGGTTATTTTTTCTTTTTCTTCCGCCGCGCTTCTTCCTGCTTCCGCTCCAGTTCCTTGGCCTCAGCAATCTGCGCGATGTTGAAGGCTTTCGCGTCGGTCAGCAAAGACATGTAGTCCATGCCGTTTGGTTGCAGTTCAACCGAAAAGAAGTGGATGTGGTGTTTTGACCGATAGCCGAGCGCCCTCAGGATGCGAGAGGAGGGAAGTGCCGTAGCGGTCGATGGAGGAATCCAGACATATCCCGCTGCACTCTCCGCGCGGAGGGCATCGTCCCCGCCCTGACTTTTTGTTTTCTCAAAATCCAGGGGCGGAAGTTTCTTCCAAAGTTCGCAAAAGATTACAACCTCCGGGTGCCTGATTTCGGAAAGTTGCTCTGACTCAACAGCATATAGGATGTAGTCTTGCATCGGAAACACCTCGCTGCGCGCATCATATCATTTGACAATCCATCCGTCAATCGGTAAAATGCGGGCAGCATTACTAGGGGGTAAGACAATGCATCGCAAAACTCTGCTGGGGCTTTTCGGGATTGCGGGGATATGGCTCACGGCAGGGTTAGCTCTGCCGTTCGTCAATATCCTCCGCATGTTCACGCCGGAACAGCTCATGGTCTTTCGTGGATTTCTAACGGCACTCATGGCGTTTACCGGACTCCGTGGAGCGATAGGCCGCGTGGATCGCTATGCATATCTCATTGCCGCAACACTGCCGTTCGCCACGCTCGGATTGTTTGAAGGCATCCGGCATTGGGGCGCAGGACCGACGATCATCATTATTACGGCTACTCCACTCGTCAATTTCCTCATCGCCCGTTTTATCGGAAAGAAAATCCCGCGCGCATCAGCCATTGGATTGATTCTTATGCTTGGCGGGGTAGTGATGGCTCGATGGGGTGGCCATTTCGAACTCGCTGGTTTTGCCTGGACGATGTTTGGCATGATCATGAACGGAATCCTCTACGAGTGGTTCTCGCGGTCTAAGTCCAGCTCATTGCAGAAATGCTTTTGGGCTTGTATGGGAATGGGTATCTTGGGTTTGGTCCTAAGTGCACATGCCTCATGGGGACAGCTCGGACAACCGAAAATCATCACGTTTGTCGTGGGATTCGCTTTTGTAGGAGGATTTCTCTACTGGCTTGCAAATCTTTTAGCTTTTGAGAATCTTCCGACTACGGAAGCGAGCGTTCTGGCGCAGGGCGAGACACCGGCCGTAATCATCGGCGCGACCCTCATGCTCCACGAGCATCTTGGATTGGTTCAATGGATTGGCGTGGGCATTGCACTCTATGGAGCCTGGCAACTTAGCCGCTATCTCCAAAAGAATTCGGAAACAAAAGAGGCTTCCTAGTAAAGCCTCTTTTTCTTTGCACAGAGAGAGGAATTCGAATAAATAAAATCAGGTTTCTACTATCATACACTTATAGTGTCGGGGTAATGGGATGTCGGTCGAACAAAAAAGATTTTTTGTCGATCTCTAATAGTTCGACAAAGCCAAGAGGTTCCGCCCAGCATTAGGGTGTATGTTCTAGCGCACATTTTTACAGTACTAATTTTCGGAGCGGGCTAGTAGATGACGTTAGAACCTTTTTTGGAGAAAAGGGCAGCAAATTTGCGATTCCGGATTTAATGGACGAGAAATGTTGAGGATAAAGAAAAGCGGAACTTCAATATTAGACTTTTTATTATAAAGAAATAAAAAGGACGATGGTGAAGTGCTCACCATCGTCCTCGCGCCCTCTTTATACAGCTAGTTATCTTTGGGCGTGTCGTCCCAACCAAACACTTCTGTGTGGTAGGACCGGCTCGAGTCCACTTGCTGCGAGTGCTGTAGTGCCTGATTCGCACTCTACGCGGTGCTGCCGGTTCCGGAATGGCCATTACTGTCTTCGGCCTTATAGTCGCTGAAGATGGTTGATGGCGCCGTTGTGGTTGTGTGGCTCATATAGTTCTCCTTTTCCGCTGGAAAACAACTAGGAGTAGTCGTATTTCCCGCTAGTCGCACCATATCATTTGACAATCTATCCGTCAATCGGTAGAATGCGGGCAGAAAGGACGGGTCGTCATCATGAGTAAACGAATCTGGGATGGGCAGTGCGAAGACTGTTATGAACGATTGCCACTCCGCAAATGTGGAGGAGAGATTCTACCCGAGAGAACCTACGCCGAACTTTGTGCGGCATGTATCATTGAACGCGAACGCGATCGGAATGCCGGGAAGCCATCGCGACCCATCGGCATAACTGCGTGCGAACCGGGGATGGAGTGGGTTGACCTCGGACAGATTGTTTCATATCGGAACGAGGGCGATACCAGAGAGAATATGGTGGCAGTGCGGCTCCTGCGTCCCATCGGCGAGTTAACCGATCAAATCGGTGTCGTCCGCTTCGAACTTAAAGGAGGAGGTAAGTGGTTTCCTGCGGGCTGCCTGGATTTCATGGTGCCGATCCTTCGGCGCAATCCTGTGGGCTATGCAGCAGCCAACGTGACAGGCACAATCCGCAACAAGATGTTTCCTCATGCCCAAACCAAAATTATGGGCAAGTGAAACAATCCCGCGTATAGTGGCGTCCGACAGAATACTGTTGGGCGCCTTTTTTTACCCCGCAACTCAACTCACTATTGTTTTAAAAAGATATACTGAGCGATGCTACGGCACGGAGGTTCGAGCCACCATTAGGGTGTAGGTTCTAGCCCGCATTTTTACAGCACTAATTTTACGGAGCGGGTAAGGGGAGTCGAACCCCTGACTTCACCTTGGAAGGGTGACGTAATACCGTTATACAATACCCGCGAATACTACCGCAGTCGTTGCGCCCGTGCGCGCCGCGTATCCGCGTGATTTAATTTACCATTCTTACTTGCTTTTTTCAATGATTTTTGCTAAAAATAGGTAATCAATTCATGTCCACACTCTCCCGTCGCACAAAGATTATCGTGGCTTTTGTCGTCATTATCGCGGTGGGATACGGCATCGCGTTGTTTTGGCAATGGCAGAGCGGGGTGCCGGCGAGCTTTACCGCGGCGCGGCTCCAAGGAGCGATCATCGCGCAGACGATCGTCAATAATTCCAACCAGTCGGTGACCGAATTGGACGCCATCAATAAATACGACCAGGAAGGCGACTACGTCGACGCGCTCGCTTCCACAACCGATCTCATCAAACAGAGCGCAGGACTTCGTGACGAAGCGGTGCAACTTTCGGCGCAGGTGACGCAGATGACGAACGACCTTCCGAAGATCAAATCGGCGGACGCGCAGCAGGCGGCATTACAATCCATCACGATCCGCCTCGCGGTCATCAACGAGCTGATCACGTACAGCAACGATCTTGATCATCTGTTGGCCGTGCTTCAGGCGCGATTCAGCGGTACGCCCCAGCCGAATGGTGCGGTGGCGAACATCGTGAGCCAGATCAACGCCGACGTGAATCTGATCAACAACTTCAACGCGCAGGCCGGGCAGGCGATGGATAAATTTGATAGTATAGAAAGCGGGAAGTAGAGAACGAAACAGGGGCGTATAGCTCAATGGCAGAGCAGACGTCTTATACACGTCCGGTTCTAGGTTCGAGTCCTAGTGCGCCCACAAAAAAAGAGGCTTCCAGAAAGAAGCCTCTTTTTTTGTGTTACGCCGCGATTGGTTTGATCTTGAACGGCTTCAGTACTGCGTTGAAATCATCCTGTTCCAAGACCTCCTTTTCTATCAGCGTGTCGGCGATCTTCTTGAGCGCATTCTTGTGCGCTTTCAATATCTTCTCCGCGATGTCGTGCGCGTGGATGAGGAGCTTGCGAACCTGCTCATCGATGTCCGAAGCGACACGCTCGGAATAGTTCTTTTCATTGGAGACCTCCTGTCCGAGGAACATCATTTGCTCGCTCTTACCGAAGACAATCGGGCCGAGTTCGCTCATGCCGTATTTGACCACCATGCGCCGCGCGAGCTCCGACGCCTCTTTGAGATCGTTCGACGCACCGGTGGAAACATCGCCAAAGGTGAGCTTTTCCGAGACATAGCCGCCCATCATCATGGAGAGATCGGCGAGGAACTGTGTGCGGGTCTTGAGATGCTGGTCTTCATTCGGTAGCTTCATCGTGTAGCCGCCGGCAAAGCCGCGGGAGATGATGGAAACTTTCTGTACCGGGTCGGCGTCTTTGACGGAGGCGGCGACAAGCGCGTGGCCGCCCTCGTGGTATGCGGTGATCTCTTTTTCTTTTTGCGAGATGACGCGACTCTTGCGCTCCGGGCCCATGATCACCTTTTCCGCAGCCTCAAAGAGTTCCGGCTGGCCGATCGATTTTTTGTTGTGCCTGGCGCTCGCGATGGCGGCTTCGTTCATCAGGTTCGCAAGGTCGGCGCCGGAGAATCCCGGTGTACGCCCGGCGACGCGGCGCAGGTCGACGCCCTTTTCCAGGGTCTTCCCTTCGGCGTGGATCTTAAGGATCGCCTCACGGTCGTTCATATCGGGGAGATCGAGGATGACGCGCCGGTCGAAGCGGCCGGGTCGCAACAGTGCCGGATCCAAAATGTCCGGGCGGTTCGTCGCGGCGAGAACGATGACGCGCGTGTCGCGATCGAAACCGTCCATTTCCACGAGGATCTGGTTCAATGTCTGTTCGCGCTCATCGCTGCCGCCCCCCATGCCGGCGCCGCGCTGGCGGCCGACGGCATCGATCTCATCGATGAAAAGGATGGCGGGCGAGGCGCGCTTGGCCTGCATGAATGCATCGCGCGTGCGTGAGGCGCCGACACCGACGAACATCTCCACGAACTCCGACGCCGATATGTAGAAGAAGGGGACGTTGCTCTCGCCGGCGACCGCGCGCGCGACGAGCGTCTTACCCGTGCCCGGGGGTCCCATCAGAAGAATGCCGCGCGGGATGCGCGCCCCCAAGTCAAGGAATTTTTGAGGATTTTTTAAGAAGTCCACGACCTCAATCAATTCCTCTTTTGCTTCTTTTAACCCGGCGACGTCCTTAAACATCACCTTGTCTTTTACATTGGAGAGCTTAAGGTTGGAACGGCCGAATTGGAATGCCTGATTAACGCCGGTCTTTGCCTGACGGAACATGAACCAGAAAAGAAGTCCGATCGCGAGCAGGAAGAGGACCGGCTGGAGAAGCAGGTTCAGCCAGAATTCCCACCCTGTCTGATTCACCACCTCGAGATCCACGTTCTGCATCGCCGTCTGGTCGACACCCAAATTCTTCAGCGTATCGGTGATGCTCACCCCGGTCTCTTTTTGCGCGATGGCGGCACTGTTGTTCGTCAGCGTGATGTCAAGCTCGTCGCCATTAACCTTGATCTGCTTCACTTGTCCGCTATTGATGTCCGTCACAAGCTGGCCCAAATTGAGCGAGGTCGGCGTGGTTTGCGGTCCGACGAAGAAAGAGAAGATGAGCGAGATGACGATCAGCGTGACGACCGCCCAGATGATGTTCTTGGTAAGATTGGACATTGGTGGCGATGGAGGGTTAGTTAATGTACTACAATTATATGAATATTTTCTCTCTTGGTCAAAAAAATTATCGCGCGGAACGCAAGGCATTCAAGATCACGGCGGCGTCGATGCCTTCCTGCAGTATCGCCCCGGTGACGGGCGGGATATATCCGAATGCGGCGAAGAGCATTCCAACAATCGAGAGCCCGATGCCCCATACTATGCTTTCTTCCGCGATGCGCGTGGAGTTTTTTGCGATGGAAAGGATGGACCGCACGCGTTGTATATTACGGCTCAAAATAGCGACGGACGCGGCCTCGATGGAGGCGCTGTTCTCGGTGCCGGAGAATACCACCCCTACGTCCGCAAGGGCGAGCGCGGGTGCATCATTTAAGCCGTCGCCCACCATCATTACCTTACCGCCTTCCGCCTGTGCGGTTTTTACGATGGCAAACTTATCCTCCGGCAGACAGTGTGCGTGGATTGTGACATCAAGGTCGTCGAACAATCGCCGCGCATTCTCCTCTGTGTCGCCGGTGAGGATCGCCACCGCATAGTGTTCCTTGAGCTGCTTAAGCAGCTCCACGGTGCCGCTCTTGATCTGGTCCTCAAAGATGAGGCGACCGGCAAGCGTCCCGTCCGCGAAGACGTCGACGGTGATGCCATTCGCCGCGAATCCTTTTGATTTCTCGATGCGGAACGTTGCGCCGTTCACGACCCCGGTTATGCCATCACCGATCTTCTCGATGACGCCGGTGGCGGAATAGCCGGGCAGTCCGCGGGCTACCCGTGCCCGAACGACGGCCTTCGCGAGCGGGTGCAGAGAATGGAGCTCGATCGCCGCGGCGGAAGAAAGAAGCGTCTCCTCGGAAAATCCGGCGGCGATATCGGTCACTTCGCGCAAGCGCGGCTCGCCGATGGTCAGCGTGCCGGTCTTATCAAAAAAGATCGTCGTGATCTGCGACAGCGTCTCGAGCGCCGCAGGTTTTTTTACGATGATGTTCTCGCGGGACGCCTTATTAAGGCCGCCGAGAAAGCTCACCGGCGCGGCGATCAGCAGCGGGCACGGCGTTGCCATCACGAGCACGGCGAGGAGATTGCTCCACTGATGGGAAAAAAGATATGCCGCGCCGGCGATCACGAGCGTGATAACGGTGAATCCGTAATTATATTTTTCCGCCAGGCGCACGATCCTCGCCGGATGCTTCTTTGCCTCCTGCGCCAGGTCGGCGATCTTCTGATATGTTGAATGGGAAAAATCGCCGACGACGCGCAGTTCGATGGATTCCTGCAGGTTGATGAGGCCGCTTTTTACCAGCTGCCCCTTGGCATATACCTGCGGCTCCAGCTCTCCGGTGAGGTTCGCCTCATTCATGAGAGCGCGTTCGGATGCGAGATGTCCGTCGAGGGGGATGATCTCTTCCGGCCGTATAAAGATAATATCTCCCTCTTTGACGTCGCGGATGCCGCGCGATACGAATCCGTCCGCGGTCTTGACCTGGCACGACTTCGGGATCTTTTCCACGAAGTTTCGGAGCGCGGCTTCCGCTTCGCGCGTACTGTATGCCTCGAGCGCCTCGCTTATCAGGATCATGATGGAGATCACGGCGCCCGCGATGAATTCGCTTGTGGCGAGAGAGACCACCATCGCGAGGATCGCGATATAGTCCAGGGAATACTGCCGCTCCCACATTTTCTTCACCGAATTGCGCACGAGAACAAAAAGACCGATGGCGATCGCGGTAATAAAAAACAGGGAGCGAAGGCCTGTGATAAATCCCGCAACGGTCAACAGGAGAACGAACGAAGGCAAATAAAATTCCACAATCCCATTATACCCCCATCATTCTGAAAACGTTCTATACTATAGGTATGAACAAAAAAATGTGGACGGCGGTGATTGTGTTGCTGGTGGTTGTGGTGGGCATCTGGGTGTTCTTCGGGGAACAGCGCAAGGCGGTCGCTCCAACGGTTGCGGCGTTCGACCCGCTGAATGCGACGTATATTATAGACGGCCAACCCGTTGCTTTGGTGAATGGAAAAGCCCAGGCTCCCGCTGCGCCCGGCTCGGCGGAACAGGTGGTCACGAGCATTTTTGGCGAGCCGGCAACGGGCGACCTTAATGGCGACGGCAAGCCGGATGCAGCGGTCATCATCGTGCAAAGCCCGGGAGGAAGCGGAATATTTTACTACACTGCGGCAGCGATCAATGTCACGAGCGGCGCCCAAGGAACGGACGCCATCCTGCTTGGCGACCGGATA
>CAZXCH010000030.1:0-9444 GCA_964639165.1 uncultured Candidatus Saccharibacteria bacterium
CGCGCGGGCCATCGCCACGATGAAACACGTCGGGCTGAACGTCGCCGCCGACCCCCTGTTCACCGCGGCCTACACCGGGGTCACGGGCGCCCTGGTGGTTGTTTCCGCCGACGACCCCGGGATGCATTCCAGCCAGAACGAGCAGGACAACCGCACCTTTGCCAAGTTCGCCCGCATCCCCTGCCTGGAACCCAGTGACAGCCAGGAAGCCAAAGATATGACCATGGCGGCTTTTGGCTTGAGCGAGCGTTTCGATACGCCGGTGCTGCTGCGGCTGACCACGCGCATCTGCCATTCATCGGGGGCAGTTGAGCTGGGCGAGCGCATCGACCTTCCGGCAGAGGTGAAGAAATACCCGCGCAACCAGGCCAAGTACGTGATGGTGCCGGCCAATGCCCTGCGCCGCCATCCGGTGGTCGAAGAGCGCCAAAAAGTCATCGCCGAAATGGCCGAAACTTTTCCTTACAACCGCATCGAAATGGGAGACCACTCGCTGGGGATTATTACCAACGGCGTGGCTTACCAGTACGCCCGCGAGGTGTTCCCGACCGCTTCGATCCTGCGCCTGGGGATGACCTGGCCGCTGCCTGAAAAAATGATCCGCCAGTTTGCCGCCTCGGTCGAACGGCTAGTGGTAGTGGAGGAACTGGAAATGACTCGATATTGGCTTGGACTTATCCTGATGGCCGCAAGCATTGCAACCATCGTTCCAGCAACCCCTGCGCGCGGACAACAGCCGGTCGGGCCCGAGTTCGCCATCGTACCGACAAAACCCGCCAGCCTCGATAAGAGGTTTGACACAAGCTGCCAGGACTATTTTGTGCGAACGTCGTTCGACGGGGGCATCGTGATCGTTGCATTCTATTACAACGAGAAAGGGGTCGTAAAACCCAGCTCGTCGTCGTTGATCGATCTCTCGTATAACATCGACCCCACGAAGAGTTCGCCAATGGCCCAAATGCTCGGCACGCGCGGCAGCGAAACGGTATGGCAGCTCAATATGAGCCAGGACTCCTATAACTCCTATCAGACCTGCCTTGTCGGGATCAAACGGGCAACCAAGGAATGATGTGGATGCGCTTCCGCATCGACACCCCCCACGAAATATCGGGGGGTGTTTTTTATACTGTCGCGATGTGTTCCCTTCCGGGATGCGCACGGTGCGCGCGAGCGTGCGGATGTATGAGGTGCGCGATCCTGATGGCGATGAAGTAGGTGACCGCGGCAAGCGCGGCGATGTAGAAGCTGACCGGCCAGGATGTGGCGAGTGCGAGGAACAAGCCGCCCCACGTGAAAGCGAGTCCGAGCGCGATGGAAATCGCGATAGCGGAAAATGGCTTGCGAGTCAGATGCTGTGCCGCCGCCGCAGGCGCAACGATCAGCGCGAATACGAGCAACACTCCCACCGCCTGGATCGCTTCGGCCACGGTGATGGCGAGCAAAAGCATAAAGATGATCGATAATGCTTTGGTCGGCACTCCGCGTGCCTCTGCGACCTCCGGATCGATGGAACTGAAGAGTAGTGGGCGGAAGATGGCTGCCAAGACGACCAATGTGCCGATCCCGAGAATGATCGTATAGACGATATCCGCGTGCGTGACGCTCAATATTGAGCCAAACAGCACACTCACTGTCTCGCTCGCGGAGTTGGTATAAAGGCGCAAAAAGAGCACGCCCAAGCCGAGCGCGAACGAGAGTATCATGCCGATCTCCACATCACGCCCGTGGATGCGTTTTCCTAACGCTCCCATGCCAAGGGCGGCCGCGACGGTGAATCCCGACATGCCAAGCAGGCCGCTCACGCCGATCAGCGCGGCGAGCGTCGCTCCCGCGAACCCAACATGCGAGAGTGCGTGTGCAGCGAACGCCTGCGCGCGCAACACCACGAAATAGCCTATGATCGCCGACACGATCGCGATCAGCGTTCCCGCAATGAACGCATTTTGGATGAACGATTGTTGTAATAGTTCAGAAAACATATTCATATTATGTTCGCACTGTTAATAGCCGTACCGGAAGGTATACGACGAACGATATCGTCGCAATATAGAACGTAACGGGAAAACTGCCGGTGGCCGCGAGGAATATGCCGAGCCATGTGAACGCGAGGGCGAGCCCGATGGAAAGGGTCACCGCGCCGATCGGATTGTTAACGAGGCGCGTGGCGGTGGCAGCGGGACCAACGAGCAATGTAAAAATAAGAAGCACGCCGACCACCTGCACCGACATGGATACGGCGATGGCAACAAGCACTAGGAATACTATGCCAAGAGCACGCACGGGCACTCCGCGTGCCTCTGCGACCTCCGGATCGACGGAACTGAAGAGTAGCGGGCGGAAGATGGCTGCCAAGACGACGATCGTCCCGATGCCGAAAATAAGCGTCACGAGGACGTCGGTATGACTTATCCCAAGGATCGTGCCGAACAAAATGCTGTATGCCTGCTCCGCGTATCCGTTATAGAGCGCTATGAAGAGCGCGCCAAAACCGAGCGCGAGGGTCATCACGATACCGATGTTGATATCTTCCTCGCGCAGATCCTTCCCAAAAATACCGATGCCCATGCCGGCGACAATCGTGAAGGCCAACATCCCGAGAATCGGGTCAACGCCGATCAAAAGCGCCGCAGCCGCACCGGCAAAGCCAATGTGAGAAAGTGCGTGGCCGGCGAACGTGAGACCCCTCGTCACCAAAAAATATCCGACGAAGCCGCCGACGACCGCAACAACCGTCCCGGCAAGGAACGCGTTCTGTATGAATGAGTATTGGAAAATTGAGAACATGCTGCCGTTATAATTCCGCGCCGACCACGAAAACATGGCCACCGCTTCGTATCACCTCCACCTTGGTATCATACAGTTTGGAAAGTGTGGCGCTCGTGATAACCTCGTCCGGCGCGCCCATCGCGCTATGTCCATGCGCCATATACAGCACCCGGTTTGCCGCGGGCAGGAGCGGGTTGATATCGTGCGAGACGAGCATAATTGTCACGCCGCGGTGCTTGGAAATCTGTGTGAGCAACGCAATGATCTCCTGCGCATGGCTGATATCGAGATTGGAAAGCGGTTCGTCCAAGAGCAATATTTTCGGATCGGTGATGAGCGCCTGTGCGATGAGCAATCGCTGCTGTTCGCCGCCGGACAAGTGCCCCACTGCCGCGTCGGCAAACTGATACGCATCCACTTCTTTCAATACCGCGTTGATACGATCGTCGCGCTTGCGGCTGCCAAGACCGATCCCCCATTTATTTCCGTCCAATCCGAATCCCACCACATCCCGGGCGCGAAGCGCCAAGTCGGTCTCCAGCACGCGGTGCTGCGGCGCGTAACCAATATTGCCGTCGCCGCGATGCGGTACTGCGCCGAGCACGCGGATATTGCCCTTCGTCGGTTTCAGCAATCCAAGTAATAATTTGAAAAGTGTGGTTTTTCCGGCGCCGTTCGGTCCGAGGATCGCTACAAACTCCCCCTTCTCTACCGAAAAGGTAACCTCGTTAAATATCGTTCGACCGCCCAATTCGGCAGTGACGCCGTTAAGCGAAATGATCGTGTTCGTGTCCATAGCTACCATTCTACCTTATTTTGACCAACTTTTGCCTTTAATTGCTTTGCGCGAGCGCGGCAGAAAGCGTATTCAGCTCCGCCATCATCCACAACTGATAGGTGTCATTCGGTGGCATTGTTTCCGTCACCGGCACCACAGGAATGCCGTTCGCGATAGCCGCGTTTTCCATATTGGTGGTGATCGGCGTCACGGTCTGGCTATTATAGATCAGCACGCTTATCAGCTTGTTGGTGATCTGTTTGTTCGCGATGTTCACGTCCTGCGCCGACGGATCGTTGCCTTCCGCAATGGCCTTTTCAAACGTGAACGGCGTAAGAACGCCGAGCCGCATCGGTTCGGTCTGATAAAGATAGATCGTCTCCGTAAGGCCAACCGCCGTACCGCCATATTGCTCCCGCATGTCGTCGATCTTTGTCGTGATCGGCGCGAGCGACGCGTTGAACGCCGCGAGATTGCTTTGGAAGAATGCCGTATCCGCCGGATCGGTCTTTATGAGCGCATTCGCGATGGCACCCGCGATCGCGGAAATATTGTCTATGCCATACCATACGTGTGGATTGTCCATCAGGAGGTCCGGCGCTACGGCGCCCGCGGTGATGACGATGCGGTTTTGATTCGGTGCTGCACCAAGAAGTTTGTCTATCCATGTGTCGTACTCCAACCCATTCTCTATGACGATGTTCGCATTCGTGATCGCGATGCCGTCCTGCACGCTCGATTCATATTCGTGCGGATCCACGTTCGGATCGGAAAGAAGGCTCGTCACCGAGACCTTATCACCTCCTAATTGCTGGGCGATATTGCCGTAGAAATTCTCGGCGGCAACGATCTTAATAGTGTTACCAGTCGCCGCGGTACCGGCAGGATGGACGATAGTGCCAAGCTCAACAAGTAAGGATATGACCGCAATGACGATAATGAAGGAAATGACGATTATCCAAGAGTTTCTTTTCATCACTATTCAGTATACGGTGCCAGACGGACGCGTCAATTAAATTGCAAGTAATTTGCAGATAGAAAAAAGCCGCAGCGAGAAAATCTCTCGAGGCGGCTTCGTGGATGGGTTGTGGAGTGTTACTTCCCTGCGTATTCGTAGCGCGAGGTCTCGCGCCTATGGCTGATTGCCTGCCGTTGTAGCTGGCGGCCGCGTTGCCGGAAAAGGATGAACGGTCCGATGAAAAGACCCCACGCGAAAAACAGCCACGAAATTTTGTAGAAGAACAAGGACCACGAGAAAACCATGATTCCTCCTAAGCGAAATCAGGATTAGCGTAGCATTAATAATGCCTTTTTGTCAATGTCCGATAATTGACACTTATCAATAATAATGTTAAATAATAATCAGGAAGCTCGGCGTTAATAACCAACTCCTCCTGCGGCAAGTCCGCGCATGCGATCGATCGCACGCGCGATCCACATGACCGGCTTTCCGCAGGAGGAACGGCCACGCATAGTGGCGACGGCACGGGTCGATGCTGTTCTAATTCATCCCCGCCTGCGCGCACCATCATGCGAAGAGCCATAGGACTTGCCGCGTTGATCATAGTCCTGGGAATTTTTATGCCCAGCGTGCTATCCGCGCTCGTCAGCTTCCTGCTAGTTCTTTTCGGGAAGGCCACGGCAATGCTCAATGCATTGCCGGCCAGTCCCGCAGATATGCACCTCATGGTGCAATAGTCGCACGGGCATCCATCTGGATGCCCGGTTTTCTTTTTATTTCTTCTTCGGCGTCTTGATCACGCCAATCACCTTTCCATTGATAGAGAAATCGTCATCCTCATGAATGTGAATGGCCGGAAAATCGTGCGTAGATTCTGACATGAGAAGTATCTGATTGTTCTCTTTGTCCACATAATACTTTTTGATATTCGCCATGCCCTCAATGACGGAAAGCACGATATCGTCGTTGGCCACCTCGCGGTCTTCACTATCGATAATGACGTAATCCCCATTCTCGATCTTCTTACCGCCGATATATGCCATGTTCATGGACGGTCCATCCACTTTGAGCGCAAACAGGCGATGAGCCAAGCGTGGACGTTCCAATAATGTGCTGGAAACGCGGAGGTAGCCTTCGATATTCGTATTGGCAAAGATCGTGGCCGGCCCGGCATTGGCCGCACCCAAAATCGGAATGGAAAGAAGTTTCGCATTCTTTAATATTCCTTTTACCATTGAGGTTTCCTGCTGTTTTGTGGTGGTTATGATGTGTTCCATTTTGTTGATGTGAATGAATCCGTGCTTCTCTAACTGCTGAAGGTGATGCTTTATCTTCTGCGGCGACGTTTCCCCGACAAACCCTCCGATCTCCCGTAGGGTAAGATTACCCAAGTTTTTTTTCTCCGCCAACGCCAGTAGTTTTTGTTGTATGGTATGCATAGTTACAGTTTATTCCTTTAATTATTACTGTCAAGCGTAACTGTGGACAACCTTGACAGACCATTTGGTCACATAAAACGTGTTAAAATAAAAGGAAATCCCCTCCTTATGAAGTATTTCGACTATAAAGGGTTCTTTACACGGGAACATATCCGCTCCCTCGTAAACGCCCTCATCCTCCTCGGACTCGCCGTTATCTTTCAATACTACGCTTCCGCATATGTGAACCGGACGCCAAGCAACTCCGTGGCCGATCTTTTTCTTAGCATTCTGCCGGTGGTAAACCTTAATTTTCTCATCGTTGAATGTGCGCTCGCTGCTATCGCGATCAGCATCGTCCTTATCCTCGCAAAACCCCAATATCTCTTATTCACCTTAAAAGCGGTTGCCATATTCATCGCCACGCGGGCGGTGTTCATCGCGGTAACTCATACCGGCATCTATCCCGGACAGATCAGCCCCGACCCCACCGGGATATTCGACCGAACCTATACCGGACTCGGGCTTGAAGCAGGATTCTTTTTCTCCGGACACACCGGACTCCCCTTTCTTATGGGACTCATTTTCTGGGATGAGAAATTCTGGCGATATGCCTATCTGGCGATATCCGTCATATTCGGCATTGCCGTGCTCTTCGCCCACGTACATTACACGATCGACGTCCTTGCGGCGCCGTACATGGCGTACGGGATATTTAAAATGTCGCAATATTTCTTTGCGGAAGATTACAAGATGATCGAGAGCTGACGACGGCGCGGTAAATACCTACCAAACGCCCGGACCGTCGTCTTGCAGATACCACTTGCCATTGATTAGAACGATTGTTATCGTGTCGCCCGAGGCCGTCTTGCAGACGCCGGACGTGTCGGTTCGTGAAACAAGCTGGGTACACCCGCGGAAGGCGTAATAGTTATCGAACGTGCTGTGTGCCTTTTTTAGAACAAAATATTGATCCAACGCGAGCGCCACGCCGGCCACGACAACGAGGACGAGGACGATCACCGCGATGATTATTTTTTTCTTTTGGGTTTTCATATTAGCCTATGAATGACGGTTCAATAGTATCGATGCTCTCAAGATAGATCGTCCTTTTTTCCTTTAGCGCCTTTTCGCAGGCCGGTAGCCGACTCGCAAGCCTTTCGCCGACGAGCGGAACGGCATCTGTAAACGATACAAATCGAGCCTCCGAGATCTCCTTGCCATCAAGTTTCAATTGGGAAATGTCATTTATTATGCCTCCGTCAAAAGCGAACATGATATTTTCATTCTGCTCGCCCTGCGCGGAGCGATAATGGATCACGAGACATGCGGATATTGAAATGGAAATTCCTATTTCTTCCTTTGTTTCCCGTTCGGCAGTTTGTCTGGGAGATTCATTTTCTTCAACTACCCCGCCGGGTATCTCCCAATGATCTTTATACTTGGTTTTCAGTATGAGTATTTCATCCTTGGCATTACGGATAATGACGCCCGAGGCCATCCGCTTCCGTGGCAACGATGTATAATAGTCTTCAACTGCAATTTTATCTTTGTATTTTTCCAAAAAGAACGGGAATTGGGAATGCATCGGCGCGGGGAAATCCTCCAGTTTGAACCATCCGATCTCATCAAATTTATGCGGCTCGCCATTTTTCACTTTTTCCCGGTCTACGAGCACTTTGAAATCCAACGCGATCCAGTGGGTCGGCCGCCCTTCGTGCACCCGATGGACATCGCGAAACCCAAGGAATGCGTATCCGATGATGTCAGTGCAATATTCCTCTTTTATTTCTTTCTTCAGCGTATTTTCAACGGTATCGTTAAATTCCAAACCGCCACCGCCCGGATCCCACGTTCCGTGCTCGTCACGGGCCCGAATGCTGCGCTTGTTCAATAAATAATTTCCCCTCCCGTCGTGGCAAAGATAAACCACGGTAACGCCCGTGTAATCCTCTCCTTTTTTTAATTGCTGATCCATGGCTCAACTATATCAACAACGATGGGATTTTGAAATCTATCTCCGCGGTCTGCGTGGGGCGCTACCGCTATATCCTCCCGGCTTACGGAAAGGCCTGTGCGCTGCAGGGCCGGAGCCGCTGCCAAAAGAAGGCTTGCTGGCCCCATATGAGGGCTTCCCTGCGCTATAGGACGGCTTACCGCCGCCATAGGAGGGTTTGTTGAATGCCGGGCGGCGCGGGGCGCTACCGCCACTATATGACGGCCGCGATGAACCGCGATAAGCAGGCGATCCTGTCGTCCTTCCCCGATATGGCGTGAACGGTTCGCGGGGAATATATTGTTCCGCGCGCGCCGGCGGTAACTCCGGAGTTTTGGAAAGCGGCAACTTTGTGCGCGTAAGGCGCTCGATACCGTAGACATCACCGCGCTGGTCCGGCGTGGCAAAAGAAATGGCATGGCCAACGGCACCGGCGCGGCCGGTGCGGCCGATGCGGTGCACGTAATCTTCGGCGTTATCCGGAAGGTCGTAATTAATGACAAGCTCTATCCCCTTTACGTCGATACCGCGCGCGGCGATATCCGTTGCAATAAGCACGCGATATTTGCCGTTCTTGAATCCATCGAGCGCTTCGCGACGCTGGCTAAGCGAGCGGTTGGCATGGAGCTCGGCAGCGGTATGGCCGAGCGCGCGCACCGACGCGGCAATCTTTTTTGCGCCATGCTTGGTGCGCGAGAACACGAGCACCGAACCCCGATACTCGTACAACAATTTTTCTAACAAGCGCGATTTATCGGGCTTTGAAATGAAATACAATTCTTGCGTGATCTTTTCGAGCGTGGTGCCCGGCGGCGAGATCTCGATACGCAACGGCAGCTTCATGTACGACTGCGCAAGAGTAAGGATGGCCTGCGGCATCGTAGCGGAAAAAAGCATCGTCTGGCGTTCCCGCGGAACGCCCACCATAATGCGCTTGAGCTGTGGCGCAAAACCCATATCCAGCATCCGGTCTGCTTCGTCCAAGACGAGTATGCTTGTTTTATTCAAATTCAATGTCTTTTGCTGCATATGATCCATGATCCGTCCCGGTGTGCCGATGATGATTTGCGGAAGCCGGTGAATGGCCTGTACTTGCCGATAATTGGACTCTCCGCCCACCAAGAGCGCCGTACGGACTCCCAAGGGGCCGCCCACCTTCGCAATCATCTCCTGCACCTGCAGAGCCAATTCCCGCGTCGGCAAAATAACCAACCCATGCTTGCCTGCCAACGCCGCCTGGATCAACGGAATACCGAAAGCCAGCGTCTTCCCGGTGCCGGTCTGCGCAAGGCCCATCACATCCTTTCCATCAAGACCAACCGGAATCGCCTTTGCCTGGATTGGTGTCGGAGTCTTGAACCCTAATTTATCAAGGATAGTTAAAATATTGGGCGCGATGCCCAATCCGTAAAACCCTTGACCTGAACTTGAAGTTGTTTCCATATGCGCTAACCATAACACACAAGCCCCATAATAGCTATCTTTTTATTATTAATCGGGGTTGCTGTTTATCTTATGCCTTTGA
>CAZXCH010000031.1:0-9434 GCA_964639165.1 uncultured Candidatus Saccharibacteria bacterium
GGCCGTTCACCACGGTGAACTTCACGTCATCACCGCGGAAGCATACCAGATCGGCATAATTCCCTTCAGCGATCGTCCCCCTCTCCGCAATTCCCATTTTTTTCGCCGGAGCACGCGTGATCTTTTGGATCGCGTCTTCGAAGGACATCATTTTTTTCTCCTCAACGAGTGACAGGAACGCCGAGAATGTGGCGGTGGCACGTTCGGATTTAAGATGCTTCTGTCCCGACAAGCCATCCATGACGCCGACGCTTGGTGCGTTGGACGCAATGAGACTCCGTGGAGACGCAATCGCGCGGGCGATGAGGTCGGCGTTGAGGTTTTTATAAAGTATACTCCCTTTCAGCTTCAATGTTTGCATCAGTCGCAGGAGCGCGTCGCGGCCGTCATCCAATCCGTAGATTTCTTTGATCTCCCTCAGCGATTTCCCGACAAGGCTTTCGTTTCCCGACGATTGCGCGATGATGAAATTATCTTCATCAAGCCGTGGAATATCTTTTTTTATGCGAGGCAGCAGCCACTCGTCCTGGATGTTCGCCTGCATGACACCGACGCCGCCTGTTTGCACCCATTCGGGCAAAAAAGTGTAGATCGGTTCCAACGAACTGGTCGATGGCGAAATATCAAAATGGAGATTTACGTCCGGCGAAAGGTCGTTGATCAGCGCGAGCGCTTCCTCATATTCTTTTTCCGATCCGACGACCGGCGCAAAATGACTGATGAGCGTTGAAACGCCGGTCTCCTGCGCGAGCTTGATCGTCTCCTCCACGGATTCTTTTATGCCCTTAGCCTCACGCCGAAGGTGCGTCGCGTAGACGCCATTGAATTTCTTTACGATCTCCGCGAGCGTGCGCAGTTCGGCGTACGGCGTTTTCCGGGCATGTACGTAGCCGAGTCCGGTTGAGAGTCCGAACGCGCCTTCGGTAAGTGCGGTTTCTAGTGTGCGCGAGAAGACATTCAGTTCATTTTTTGTAAGGTCGCGGATCGATTCACCGACGATCGCGCGTCGGACGGTACCGTGTCCAACGAGCGTTCCGAAATTTACCCCTACGGGACGCTTATCCATGACCGAAAGGAATTCCGCGATGGTATGCCAGTTCACGTTCACGCGGTCCGGATCGCCCCATTTTTGCAATGCTTCCAATGTGCCGTATAAAAGAGGTGCGAGCGACGCTCCGCACATTCCGCCCATGATGGTGGTCACCCCTTGTTGGAGAAAGTCCCCTTGGTTTGGACTGTTGAACAGCGTCAGATAATGGTCGGAACCGGTATTGCAGTCGATGAATCCCGCCGAGAGATATGCGCCTTGTCCGTCCAGCGCGACGTCGGCTTTTTTATTGGAAAAATTTCCGATGGCGGAGATCCTGTTATCGCTCACGAAGACGTCTGATCCGCTCGGCGTGCCATTTGGACCGCCAACGATCTGGACGTTCTTAATCAAAAGTGTCATGTCTATTTATTATACAACAAAAATGAGCCATGCCCGGCAGTAGCGATGGTTGCCGAGGTGGACGATGCAAGATATGCCAGCAGTGCCTTCGTTGGCGCGCTCGCAGTGTTCTTAATGCCCGGATCGATCACGATGGTCTTTGGAGCAACCGCACGCAAGAACGCATCCCCCGCTGCGGTGCCAAGTCCGGGAAATGGCGCTTTCAGGATATCCGCAGCCAGCACTTCGCCTCGCGCGAGCAGTGCATTTTCCACATTGGCACCAATATCAGCAGTGAGCAATGCGGTAAACCGTGGTGTGATCACGCGCTGGACTATACCGGTATCGTCCGGCTCCGGACTGTCTACAAAAGTGCCGTCCGGCGAAAGGATATCGATCTCCGCCAGCGTCCCGTAGCGGATGCGATCCCCTGCTTTCACGGTGATGAACGGAATGTGTCGTGCGGCGATAGCATCAGTGAGTTTCTGCCAGTCGGTTCGGTGTACGGCGTCATCTCGTCCGTTATAAAGGAACGCCCCGATCTGAAAATGTTCAAGGAGATATTCATACCCTTCATAATCCGCCGATTGCGGATAGGAAATGATCGCGAGATCGATGTATGATCCGTCGCCGTGCGGCACGGCCTTCTGGAGGTCCTCAACGATACCCCCATCGCCGCCCGCGTCGGTCAGTATCGATACGTTGTTCGCCAGGCTGAGCAATGCGGACTCACCCTGGGTGACCGGCAAAAAATAGATCTGCGTCTTCCCGCTTGTACCGCCGTCGGACACGGTGCTCCATATCATCGCGTCCAGCACGGCGAGCGTGAGCAGGATGATCGCGCTCGTAACGTCAATTATTTTCTTGTGGTGGCGTGTCATAATAATATGCAAAGATGACCAGCGCGCCATAATAGAGCGCGATCGCGAAAGACGAGGCGAACACCGCGGGTATATCGATCGTGACGGCGGCGAAGATGCGGATGACGAAAAGTTCGTATTGAATAAGTATGCTTACGATCTGTGCCGCGCAAAATGCAAGTATTGGCGAAATAAAACCGAACAACGTCAAAAGTCCGCCGAACGCCAATATCGCAAGCCACGGGATCATGATCAGGATGTTCGAGATGAACGATGTGAGCGAGAACCCTCCGAACGTATTCATGACGATGGGCAGAATCGCAAGATTGGTGGCAAGTGAAAGCATCGCGTGCTCTTTCCATTGGAGCGCTCCCCCATTCGTCCAATGGAAATAGTTGTTGATCGGTGGTCCGAGATAATAGATGCCGAGAAAGCTGAGGAACGAGAGCTGGAATCCGGCATCCGTAAGAAGCGTTGCGTTGAGCAACACCATGCCTACCGCGGCGAACGTGACCGCGGTTCGCGCGTTGAATATCCGCCCAACGCCGCGCGCGATGACGGCGAACGCCCCCATGACCGAGGCGCGAACCGCGGAAGTGCTGCCGCCGGAGGCGAAAACAAAAAGCACTATCGCGGCGATCGTGATCCATAAGAGAAATGTCCGCGGCAAACGGCTCTTGAGCGCTGCAGTGAGTCCGGCGGCGATGATCGCGATCTTGTATCCGTACATATTTACGATGTATGTGGTTCCCGATGCTTCCATTTGCGCCTTGAGCGTAGCGCTTACGGTGCCGGCGGTGCCGATCATGATTCCCGCAAGGAGCGCCGCCTGGTCAGCGGGCAGCAGCTGGGCGATCTTTTTGACTATCGCGTTTTTCAGATCAATGATCTTTTCTTTGATCCACAGGCCCTGGTGTTCTGCGACAACGCGTGCCCGCGGTAAGAACATCGTTGGAAGCTCGCTCGGATCGGTCGATGTGCTCACCGATCCGCTTATCCATAGTTGATCGCCATAACTGAATTGATCGTTATTGGGCGATGTAAAAATATCCAGCGTCCCGGAATACGGAGGCGACAATGATATGACGAGCATGGTGAAATTTCCCGCGGCTTTCGGCGCTTCGGTGACCTCGCCGAAGAACGCCGCATGCTTTCCTTCCGGAATGTGCGTCTGCGACGCCTGCCAACGGGCGTATCCGTGATAATAAAAAACACCGACCGTTGCGGCAAGGATGTAGACGAGGGCAATCCTCCGTAATTTTTGCGTTCGGGAAAGTAAGGATGTTGCGATCAGTGCCAAAATTCCGATGCCGCCCAATAGCAACATATTCCATCCCATACTCGCGCTGAATATCCCAAAGAGGAACGCCGCGGCGGCGGCAAACGAAAGGTCGCCCACTCGAGTTGATGCGTGCATGCGTCAATCATAGCGATGAGGCATTAAAAGAATATAAAAATAGCGCAGTTTCTTTTGGAAACTGCGCCGGCGGCGAATGCGATGTTACGCGTAGACCTTTTCGGTCACGGTGACACAATCAATAAACTCATCGAAGTTTTTCCAGCGCCTTCCGGTGGCCGGGTCAATGGGTAGCTCGCCATGTGCTTCGAGGGTGTCCCAATGTGTCTTACATTGCATTCGTTCGCTATCGCGCGAATTGCGTGCGGCTTTCACGCTGGTCTCGTTGTTCTTTTTCAGTAATCCAACCAACGTCTTTCTTTTGAGTAGGTAGCCCGCGTGGATGACTTTTTGTTCTTTGTACATACGTGCATGATACTGCAGCTTCTGCAACGCATCCTGAAGGATCCGCCGCCGCCGCGCGCGTCGATGATCGACAAACCTCTTGCCAACTTCTTTCGCAAATTTCGATCTCATTGCGAAAATTACGAAAAAAGTCGTACCACCCCCGACGAGAAGCACCCGAACGATTCCTATCGCAGAAGAAAACAACATGCACCTCCTGATAACCTAAGATTGTGAAGCTTCTGCCCAAATGATAGTCTATTTTTCATCGTTCCGCAACCCTTTTCGCCATTCCGCGATCTTTTTATGGTCGCCGGAAAGCAATACCGGGGGCACGTTCCACTTTTTTCCCTTTGCGGGAATAAAAATATCCGGACGAGTGTATGTCGGGAACGATCCATTCACTTCTTCAAGGGATTCCTCCTTTCCCAGAAATCCGGGGACGTGGCGGCTTACCGCTTCCATAAGTACGAGCGCCGGGATCTCGCCGCCGGACAGCACGTAGTCCCCTATCGATAACTCTTCGTCGGCGATATGCGTTGCTACGCGCTCGTCCACGCCTTCGTATCGTCCGCAGATCAAAACAAGGTTGTCATATCGTGCCAACCGTCGCGCGATCGCCGCGTCGAGCACTTTCCCGCGCGTTGAAAACAGGATGACGCGAGACTTGCCCTTTTTTAACGTCCCGCGTTTAAGCTTTTTTATTGCGTCCCAGACCGGTTGTACTTTGATCACCATCCCCGGACCGCCGCCAAACGGCCGGTCGTCCACTTTTTTATGCTTATCGTTGGTAAAAGAGCGAAGATCGTATGTTCGGACGGAGACGATATGCTTTTTTTGAGCGCGTTTAAAAAGCGATTCATCAAGATATGAATCGAATATGCCGGGAAAGATCGTAAGGATATGAAAACGCATCACTTCGCGGCGCCCGCGCCGGGCGGTTCGGTATTTATCTGCGTTGGTGCCGGTGCGGATACGGATAGATGTGTTGACGAAGTGTTTGGTGCCGACACTCCATTGGTGCCAGCCACCGCGGATTCCCCTTCCGATTGCTTTTTCAGGGATTCGTTGATGGAGCGGCGCAACTCTTCAATATCCACTTTCGGCCGAACAAATTGTTTTGGCGCCGAAGGTGCTGTTGGTGTCACCGATTCCGGCGTTGCCACCGATGACGCTTCCACTTTCGGCTTTGAAGATGCCGGGGTTGGCATCACGAAAACTTTTTCCGTCCGAGAAGATGCTTCAGTGCGGGCATTCGACGAAGGTGTCGGCGTGCCAGTGGCAGGTGCGGTGCTTCGTGGTGCGACCCGCGGTTGCTGCATCGGTGTTGACGATAAGGGTACCGGCGCGGCGGTGTGCGGCGTTGAAGAAGATGGTGCCGACGACCGGGGCGGCATGTAGCGGTCGCGCGGAAGCGTGTTGGCGCGGTCTACCGGCGCGCCCGGACGTAGCATTTGTGCAAGCGGTTTCTCGTCGCGCCGTCCGAGTTTTTCGTTGATGATCGCATCGCTCTGACCATTCCATTCTCCCGCGATCCGCTCGTCCACGATCTTCCGCGGCACCGCGTAATGCTCCCGAGTGTTCTTGATGATGATATCTTTATACGATTGAAATGGTTGGATGTGCGGCGGCAGGGTCGTTGCAGAGAAGGGCTTGGATGAAACGCCATCGATCATCAACTTGATGTAGATGTTCGCTTTCGCGAGATTGACGAGGTCATTTTGCAGGAACTCCGGCATAAATTCCTTTTCGAGAAATTCGCCGTCCGCTGCGCCGACTCGGAATGTGATGATGGTTCCTACGTTGCCGAACACCGCGTCACGCACTTTGGTGTTGCCGTCGTTCGTGACAAGCTGGCCGATATACTGGTGCGCGAGCGTGAGCGAGAGACGGTACTTGCGCGCCTCGGAAAGGATGCTGGCGAACGAATCGGTGGCAAAGTTCTGAAACTCGTCCACGTACATATAGAAGTCCCGGCGCTTATCTTCCGGAATGTCCACGCGTGACATCGCGGCAAGCTGGAGCCGCGAGATGATCATGGCGCCAAGCAGTGCGGAGTTGTCTTCCCCCATCTTTCCCTTTGAAAGGTTGACGATGAAGATCTTTCCCGTGTCCATGATCTCACGCATATTGATGGTGGAGCGCGACTGGCCAAGGATGTTTCTGATGAGCGGGTTCGAAACGAACTGCCCCACCTTATTTTGAATGGCGGCAAGCGCTTCCGTCTCGAGTTTCTGGCTGTACCGCGCAAATTCGTTCTGCCAGAATGCTTTGATGACCGGATCCCGGAGGTTGTCCACGATCTTTTTCCGGTAGGGTGGTTCGGCAAACATCCTCAAAACGCCCAACAGGGTGGAGTTGGGAAGTTCGAGCAATGCGAGAAGGGTGTTATTGAGAATATATTCCATACGGGCAGACCATGCGTCCACCCAGATCTTTTTGAATACGCCCATGATGCCGGATGCGACGAGATGGCGGAATTCCGTACCCACCTGCTCCATCGGATTGAAGGCGATCGGGTATTCCATATCGGACGGATCGAAATAGATCACGTCATCAAGGCGTTCCTCGGGAATAAAATCCAGAAGCTTCTCCGCGGATTCGCCGTGTGGATCAAGGAATGCAATGCCGCGGCCGGCCTCAATGTCCGCGATCGCCATATTCTCAAGAAGCGTGGATTTTCCCACGCCGGTCTTTCCCACCACATAGACGTGGCGGCGGCGATCGTCAAACTTGATACCGAATTTCTGGTCGGAGTTGCCGCGATAATTGTGATATCCGATCGGCGTAATGTCGTTGGGTGATTTTCCGTTTGCCATACAATGATTATCCCGCTATTCCTCGATAATAGGAAGTGTCGCCGGCGGACTTCCTCGGCGCGATTCCACCTTTTCAAGCTCGGTCGTCGAGACAACGGCCAACGGGAAGTGAAATATGGTCGCAAGCTCCTCGATGTTGAGGATCGATTCGTGATGCGCCGGGGAAAGGTGGCGGTAATTTTCGTAGAGATATTTCTTCCTCGCGCGAAGGCGGGTTTTTTTGAAAAGACCCTTCACCGTATACCCCGCCGTTGATGTCGGGCTGTACGGTTTTAATTGGTTCAAATTTTGCGTATTGAACTGGCGGATGAAACCATGGACAGAATTGGTATGGCCGGAATCGTCTCCTTCCCCCCGTTTTTCGATATAAACAAAGCGAAGGGTCGCCTCGAAGGCGATCTTTGATATTTTAAGATGGATCGCATCGGCTTTCTCCTTATCGACGGGAGTCATCAGGAAGCGTGGGAACTTTTCCTGCTTCTGGTCGTGACTCGATGTTGCCTCCCCGGGATGCTCAAATGGTCCTCGAAGGGCTTCGCTGAGAGTGATGCCGAGGTCGAGTTTCGGCCACATGCTTGTCTTTTTGGGTTCTTCGATGCCCAGCAACCTTTTAATCTCTTCATTCCCCTCTTTTTGGAATGCTTCTCCAGTGGGTTTGATGACCACCTGGAACCAAAGCTGTTCGTCGTTCTTGAGCTTTGACATTGCCTCCATGAGCGGCGCGATGGTATCGATACGGCGTTCCTCCACGGGCTCCTCGAACATCGGATAGGTGCGGATCGGCAAATAATTCTCATGGCGCAGCACCTCCTCAAAGCCGTTGAGGTCGAAGGTCTCATTGGGAAGAATATGGGGCATCTCTTCAAGATAATCCTCCACTTCATTGATCTCCGCTTCCGGATATTGCGCATAGATCGCGGATTCCATCATATTGCGGAATTCCGCGGGTACTCGGAGATAGAAATGCGTCTCACCGGCGCGTCCGATGAGCTCGAAGACCATCCAGTATTCCTCCATGCCCCGCCAGTATTTCTGAAAATTGCTATATCCGTATGAATATGGCGCGTGCGCGGCGGCGAAGATCTGTTCCATCGCCTTCGGTGTTTTAAGGACGTTTTTTGGAACCTTGATCTCGAGCATTTTCCATCGGATGCTGGTGACCCACTTCCAATGCAGATGCAAAAGCCACGCTTCCCACATGACCAGGACGGCGATGATGGGCAAAACGATCCACCACGTCGCGTCCCATACCGCGAGAATGCTCTGAAGGATGCCGAAAAATATATTACCCATATATACAATTATCAACTTTCACGAAGTAAAGTGCAAAATACGGACGGCCGCCGGGATCGAACTATGATTCCCGAACGCGATAGCGACCATCATTCATGCGCTCAAAGAAACTGCGGTTCTGGAGATTGATAAGGATGGTGTTCTGTTTGAAGAAGCGCTGGGCGTTCACGTGCGTTACCACATCGTTCGCCTTGAGCGGTCCTTTGGTCTTTAGGACCTTCGCGATGACTTCGCGGGCGGTTCCCTCTTCGTATCCGTTTTCCTTAAGGCCATACATGCCGCGGCCGACCAGTACGAATCGATTGTCTTTGATGAGTTCGTTGTGCACGGTCGGTGCGAGCGCCTTCTGGTCGTCAAATCCAACCTTGTTGATGTGCGTCGCAATATCTTCAAAGTGCAAGGGTTCCGCTTTCTTCTTGAGCACGAGATAGATCTTATCCCGCACCGTTGCCGGATTGATCTCGGGCCATTCGTTGAGTCCCATGTCGCCATACGGATTCTTATCGATCTGTTTGGAAATATTCAAATAGTTATCGGCGATCTCCGTCGCGACCGATTTGGTCTTGAGGTAGCTTGCAAGCTGGATCTGATACGAATCCGCGAAGACTTTCTCTTTGTGGGACTTAAGGAACCCAACCCAGCCGTTTACGAACGCGCTTGCGGTCTTGAGATCCTTGTCGCTTACATAGTAGAACGGCTTGAACGCCTCATCCTCGCGATGAAGATTGAAGGTACCGGATGCTTCCGCGAGAAAGTCCAAGTGGTTCTCCCGGACTCCGCCGGTGAGCGTCGCTGCATAACGGACCACGTCCGCCTTGCCCGAAACTCCCCCGCGCGCGGCGATGAATTTCTTGACCTTATCCAAAACCGCGCCCGCTTCCGGGTTTTTGGTAATATTCGCCTTCACAAGCATGATTGCTCCGTTCTCTATCTGGCGCACGCGTTCGCGGGTGACGTTCAAACGGTCGCCGATCGCGGCGAGGGTCTCGCCGTCGGTCTTGCCGTCCAAGCCAAAACGGGCCGTAATAACCTCCTTTTGGCGGGGGTTAAGGCCATTCAGTGAACTTGTGATGATCTTTGTGATAGATGCCATATTTTTATATCAGGGATATTGTATATTATATTAGTAGAAATGTCAAGCACTCTTTCCGAGAGGATTCCTCACTGGACTCCCCGCTTGATTTATCCTGTTCTATTGTAGAACATATTAAACTAAATTGCAAGCATAGTCAAGAAATTGGGGATAACCTGCTTCCCGCCACTCTCCATTCTAAACGCTTTCGTTCTTGCTA
>CAZXCH010000032.1:0-9264 GCA_964639165.1 uncultured Candidatus Saccharibacteria bacterium
GATATATGGGATGTTGATCTTGGTCTCAAGCGAGGTTGAGAGCTCGTGCTTGGCGCGCTCGGCAGCCTCCTTTAAGCGTTGTACCGCGAGCGGGTCCTTTGAAATATCGATGCCTTCCTGCTTCTTATATTCGCCCACCAGATACTCCTGGATCTTCTTATCGAAGTCGTCGCCGCCGAGATGCGTGTCGCCGCCCGTCGCGCGGACCTCTACCGTCTGTTCTTTTGATTCCGGATCGAATCCCATTTCCAAAACAGACACGTCGAATGTCCCGCCGCCGAAATCGTAGACCACGATTTTCTGGTTCTTCTCTTTGTTGACGCCGTACGCGAACGCGGCCGCCGTCGGCTCGTTCATGATGCGATCAACTTTCAACCCCGCGATCTCGCCCGCGTTCTTCGTCGCCTGGCGCTGGGAATCGTCAAAGTACGCCGGCACGGTGATCACCGCCTCATCGATCTTCTCACCGAGCTTTGCTTCGGCATCGGCCTTCAGCTTGCTCAAAATGAACGCTGAGATCTCTTCCGGTGAATACCACTTGTCGCCCATCTTCACTTCCACGCCACCCGTCGCGCCGGCACGGATCTCATACGGAAGCCATGCTTTATCACGCTGCACCTCCGGATCGGTGAACTTGCGGCCGATCAGGCGCTTTACCGAAAAGATGGTATTTGTTGGATTCGTCACCGACTGCCGCTTGGCGAGCAATCCCGTGAGCCGCTCCCCGCTCTTGGAGAGCGCAACGATGGACGGTGTCGTGCGATTGCCCTCGCTGTTCTCCAAAATCTGCAACTCGCCGTTCTTCATGACGGAGACGGCTGAGTTCGTTGTTCCCAAATCGATTCCTATGATCTTTGGCATATTATTTTTTTGTTGATTTTTTCTTTAATGACTTTTTAATCCCGCTTTCCATGGTCCCACACCAGGGACAAAACCAATCGTTCTTCGCCTTGGGCGCATCGCCGATCGCCCACCACTTCTTACACTCTCCGCACTGAAAATGATGCAGTTCCTCCACGACGTGTCTATGTTTCATGTTCCCCTGCTTACGATCACCCGCGCCGG
Organism: uncultured Candidatus Saccharibacteria bacterium; assembly: GCA_964639165.1. Taxonomy (GTDB): domain Bacteria; phylum Patescibacteriota; class Minisyncoccia; order UBA6257; family 2-01-FULL-56-20; genus JAKAGE01. The sequence goes on from CAZXCH010000032.1 coordinate 1,066, forward strand.
GCGCAAGACCTTTTCATGCAGACGGTATCCCTGCTCTATCAATTCCACCACGGCGCCCGGAGGTTTTTCGGATACGACTTCCGCAAGCGCTTCAGCTGTTGCGGGATCAAACACATCCCCTGCCTTGATCTCTATCTTCTCCAACCCCCGCTTTTTCAAAATGTCGTCGATCTGCGTGCGGATGAGATAGATGCCCTTCTCTACCGGCCCGGCCTTCTCCAACGTCCGCAGGGCAAGGTCGAAGTTGTCCATCACATTAATAAGGTCCTTGATGAGATCCTCGCTTCCGTATCGCGCCGTTTCCTGGATCCGTTGCAATTCCTCTTTTTTATAATTGATGAAATCCGCTTTCGCACGCTGCCATCCGGAGAGATATTCGTCGCGTTGTGCCGTCATCTCCTCTATCTGTTCCTTCAGGTCGGCGACCGTCGGTTCCGGTAGTTTGTTTTCTTCGTCAGCCATGGTGTTGTTAAAAATTGATTAAAGATTTTTGAAAATTCGTATGACCTTTTTATAATCCATCCGCTTCGGGCCGATGGCAAAGATGGAGATCGTCGCGTCGCCGATCTGATAGTTGCCACCCACAACCGAGAGATTGTCGCTTGACGTCACCGGGCTTTTCTTGCCGATAAATATCTGCGGGCCGATGCCCATCTTCTCCGCGGCGCGGGGCAGTCGCTCGTCCACTTCCTCGAAGTCGTGGATGACGGAACGGATGCCATTCTGATCTTCCCAATCAAGATGGTCTATCAGGTGCTGGAGTCCCGCCTTGTACACCGATTCGCGCGCGAGATCCGCGGCCACGGAGAGCAATCCGAGCTGGGCCGAGAGCTCGTTCAAAAGATCCGGCCACGCCCGCTCCTTAAGGAGCAGATGAAGATCGTTCTGTCGAGCGCTGCCGGCAGCGCGATCCGTTGTCGGACTCATGCCAAGCATACGTTTCGCAAAAAATTCATAACCGCTGTTCGTGGGCACGCGGCCCGCCGAATGATGAGGCTGTTCCAGATATCCCTGATCCTCCAGCTCATCCAATTCAAGCCGTATCATCGCCGGTTTTATTCCAAATTCGTATCGATCATACAACAAACCGGAGCTCACCGGATCGCCGGTGTTGATGAACTCTTGTATCGCCGCCTCCAAAATTTGTGCCGTTCGGTCGGTCATGCACTACTATTTTAGCCGAATTAGCAATCTCGTCAAGAGAGTGCCAGTCTGCGTTATTACTGTATAAAAATAGGTACGGCCGAGATGGTGAGTCCCGGCCGCGGTTGCGTACTGCGTACTGTGTTGCTTTATTGGTAGCACCCCTCTCCGAGCATCTCGCTGGCGCGAATGAGCTCTTCGATGCGCAAAAATCGGAAACCCCGGGATTGAGCGTACGCTCTTTCCTGAATCTCACGGATTGTTGGCAGTGACGCCTCTGCGGTACGATGACTCCGCTTTGACCGTCTCTTGCCGCCGACATTTGCGTTGCTCTGGTCAGCGGCCTTCTGGGGTTGGCTATTATTCTTTCTTTTGTTCAAGATACTGCTCCTGGGTGGATTTACTACATTTGTTATACCATAAATCCAATAAAATGAAAGCGTGACCCTCTTTATGTTAAAATATCATTATGGAAATAAAGAAGGGAAAGGGTGTTGAGTGGGTGGATGTTGAGAAACCCTCCGAGAAGGATCTGGCGTGGCTCGGAAAGGAATACAAACTGCATCCCATTATTGTGGACGAGTTGCGCGGTCCCTCCGCGCGCGGACGGGTAGAGGCCTATAAAGACTATCTCTACTTTATCTATTATTTCCCGATCTATGATCCGAGTGACGAGGCATCGACACGCACCGAGATCGATTTCATCATTGCAAAAAACAGCATCGCCACCGTCCATTACGACGGGCTTGACGGCGTGATGGACGGGTTTGATATCACACAGTGCGATTCCTCGCTCGCGGTGATGTATCAGATCATCGAACATCTTATCAACTTCCAGGAACGCCAGCTTCGCCACATCCGCGAAAAAGTGGAATTGGTCGGCAGGGAGATATTCAAAGACAAAGAGAAGGAAGTGCTTGAGCGCATCACGTACGTCAAACGCGACGTCTCGGAATACCGCATCGTCGTGCGCCTGCAGGAACCGATCCTCCGCTCATTGCTCGCGAAGGGAAAGAAGTTCTGGGGCGACAGCGCCGAGATCTATCTGAGCGATCTCATGGGCGACCAACTGAAGGTGGTGAACCAGCTGGAGGATTACCGCGAGGCGATCTCCGATTTCGAGGATACGAACAATCAACTGATGAACCTCAAGATCAACAGCGTGATGAAGACGTTCACGTCGCTCTCCTTCCTCACCTTCCCCTTCATGCTCATCGCCGCGCTCTTCAGCATGAACACGCGGGGCACGCCGATCATCAACCTGCCATACTCCTTCTGGATCATCCTCGGCATCATGATCGTCGGAATGGTCGCGATGACCGTCTACTTCAAACGGAAAGGGTGGTTCTAAGTAAAAAACAAAGATACCCTAGCGCTTCGGGGACGGGTCGCGTTCTACTGAACGCGCCCTAACGCTCGGCACCTTCGTGCCTCCGCGATTCCCCTCAACGCTAGGGTATCTTTGTTTTTTTATCAGGATATAATATCTATATATGATCACGCTCTATAATACGCTCTCGAGAAAGAAAGAGCCCCTCAAACCCATCCATCCGGACTGGGTGGGTATCTATACCTGCGGACCGACCGTCTATCACTTCGCGCACATCGGGAATCTCCGCACATACATTTTTGAGGATATTTTGGAGCGGACCCTGCGCGCGGACGGCCATGCGGTGCGCCGCGTAATGAACATCACGGACGTCGGCCACCTCACCGGCGACACCGATGAGGGCGACGACAAACTGCAGACCACGGCGGATGCGGAGAAAAAATCCGTGGAAGAGATCTCACGGTTCTATACCGAAGCGTTCTTTGCCGACCTCGCAAAATTGAACATCCTTACGCCGGACATCGTCGCGCCCGCGAGCGCGCACGTGCGCGAACAGATCGCCATGATCCAGACATTGCTGGAAAAGGGATTCGCGTACGACACGCCACAAGCGGTCTACTTCGACGTAAGCAAATTTCCCGGCTACGGCGCGTTGTCGGGACAGTCGCTTGAGGAAAAGATGACCGGCGCGCGGGAGGAGGTCGTTGTGGACGATGAGAAGCGCAACCCCGCAGACTTCGCGCTCTGGTTCAAACTTGTTGGAAAGTTTAAAAATCATCTCCTGCGCTGGCCCTCCCCATGGGGCGAAGGATTTCCGGGATGGCACATCGAATGCTCCGCGATCTCGCGCCATTTCCTCGGACAGCCGTTCGATATCCACGCCGGAGGCATCGATCTCGTCGGCACGCACCACACGAACGAGATCGCTCAATCGGAGGCCGCATACGATGTTCCCCTCGCCCACATTTGGATGCACGGTGAGCACCTACTCCTCGACGGCGGGAAAATGGCAAAATCTGAGGGAAATACTTTCACACTCACCGAGCTTGAGGCAAAGGGATACCACCCCCTCGTCTTTCGCTATCTTATGCTCGGCGCGCATTATCGAACGCGGCTGAACTTTACATGGGAAAGCCTTGATGCGGCGAAAAACGGCATCGAGCGGCTCTATGAAACGATCAATGATCACTATGAACGAACAGAGTCGATGTCCGGCAAGCCGGAAAAAGCGGTGGAAGAGTATGAAAAGCTCTTTTGTGAGGCTATGGAGGATGATCTGAATACCCCCCAGGCCCTTGCGGTGGTTCATGAAATGTTGGCTGATCATGGAAATCCGAAAGAAAAGCTGGCATTGGTCAAGCAATTCGACATGATACTTGGACTCGGACTCGCGACCGCCATGAAAACCGCCGAACACACCCCCGAAATAGCCGAAAAAATAAGGATTTATAACGAATTAAGAAGTAATAAACAGTTTGTCCAGTCCGACGCTTTGAGAAAAGAGATAGAAGCATTAGGATATGACATAAGGGATACCAAGGATGGTTCCTTTGTTAAAAAGAGATTCTTTTAATGCCTTCAAAAAAATCACAATTGAAGCTTCCGCCCCAGAACCTGGAAGCGGAACAGGCGGTGCTCGGCTCCGTCCTGATCGACAAGAACGCGATCTATCGCGTGGCGGACATTTTGCTGCCCGAGGATTTTTATACGCCGGCACACGAACGGATCTACAAAGCGATCCTCTCACTCTACGAGAAGCATCAGCCGATCGATGTGCTCAGCCTTACCAATTTTCTCAAAGAGCACGAATGGCTTCAGGACGTCGGCGGCTCGGCATATCTTGCGGACCTTACGAACCATGTTTCGAACGCCTCGCACGTGCAGCACTACGCCACGAACGTGAAGGAGAAGAAGGTGTTGCGCGATCTCATCAAAGCATCGGCGGAGATCGCGGAAGACGTGTTCTCAAACGGTGGCGAGGTGGAAGACCTGCTTGATGACGTGGAGCAAAAGATCCTTTCGATCTCACAAAAATCATTGCCGCAAAACTTCACTTCGCTCAAAGACGATCTCACGAGCGCGTACGAACGCATTGCTCAGCTCCACGCCGGCGGCGGAAAATTGCGCGGCGTGCCCACCGGCTTTCCCGCGCTCGACGAATGTCTCTCCGGACTCCACAAGTCGGAGCTCGTGATCCTCGGCGCACGACCGTCAGTCGGAAAGACCTCATTCGCATTGGATATCGCACGCAACGCCGGCAAGGCCGGATTCAGCGTCGGCCTCTTTTCGCTCGAGATGTCGCGCGAGTCATTGCAGGATCGCATCATCTCCGCGGAGTCCCAGGTGCCATTGTGGAACATCCTCACCGGCCGCATTCGGAACGACAGCGAATTCTCAATGATCCAGGAGGCGTTGGATCGCCTTTCCGCAGTAAAGATATTCATCGATGACAGCCCGTCGCTCAACGTGCTCCAAATGCGCTCCATGGCGCGTCGGCTCCAGGTGGAGCATGGTCTGGACCTGCTCGTCGTGGATTACCTTCAGCTCATCCGCCCGCGCACGAACAGCGACAACATGGTGAACATGATCACCGAGATCTCGCGCGGTCTGAAGGCGCTCGCGCGCGAACTCAAGGTTCCCGTACTCGCGCTCTCCCAGCTCTCGCGCGGCCTCGAACAGCGCGACCACAAGATCCCCCGCCTCTCCGACCTCCGCGATTCCGGCTCCATCGAACAGGACGCGGACGTCGTGATGTTCCTCTATCGCGACGAGCGCAATCCGAACGACACTTCTTCCTCCATCGACAACACGGTTCACCTGCGCGTGGCCAAGCACCGCAACGGCGCGCTCAAGGACATGGACTTCTTCTTCAACGGCGAACTCGCCAGCTTCAAGACGATAGAGAAGCGATACGAAGAACTGCCGGCGCTCTAAGCCGTCCGGGTTATTCTTCGAAATCTAATTGCATCGATTTTGGATCTTCGCTCGAAAATAATGCTATATCAACATCGCCGGCATACCGATCTATCTTCGGCTTCCTTGTCATAAGCTCTCTCGCAATTCTTAAGTGAGGACGTAGTGTTTTCTCTGGCTCGCCGGGGTCGAAAAGCGCTTCGCCGCGGTCTAGATATAATCCTTTCGGCGTAACCTCATCGACATATGCAACGGGGATTTTATATCCCGCTTCTTGAAATACTTTTAGCATTTCTCCTTCGCCAATCATATTTGCTGTTGGATCGACGGGTATCCATCTCCCATCGGACAGCTGGATCTCGACCCAGGCGTGAGCGGAATTCAAATCGCGATCCACTTCTACCGACTTGAAAATCGGCTCGCCCTTGTCGGGACGCTTTACATTCTTTAAGGTCGTTCCACTATTTGCATAAATACCCTTTAACTTCGCACTCTGCGCCGCAAGAAGATATGCCGTGGCCATGATTTTACAATCTCCGTATCCTCTCTCCAGAAACTCATTCAACTCAAGATCCCCCAACCTGGGTCGTTCGCCGAATCGCTCTTCGAACCATTGTTCCAAATCAGGATTATCGCGCGAATCGGCTTCCATGATTTCCGGATACGGATATCTTAATTTTTCATGTATAAGTTGCATCAATGCGCCAAGACGCTCTGTTTCCGGTAATTCCCCTATTTTCTCGGCCGCCCGCATCAACTCCACCGATTGACCGCTAAATTTCACTTCGACCGCATTTCCGCCAACACTATTTCCATCCTTGATTTCAATAGGTGCTTTTCTGACATGGATATCAACCGGGATTCCGGTATCGGGCGTCAATTCTACATTTTCAAGATGGAGTTTTTTGCCGCGTTGTTCCTCCTGCCGCTCCGCGCCAAATGATTCACTTTTCATACGTTCAATATATCGCCTATGCTTATTGAAGTCCATTATTTAAAAAGGATGGTTTTAATAGTATGATAGTGGATATGATGAAACTTCCGGAGCCGGTGCAGAAAGTGGTGGACGAGCTTGCGGAACTCCCCTCCATCGGGCCGCGCCAGGCGGTGCGCCTTGCGTTCTATCTGATCGGACGACCGAAAGAAGATCTGCGCGTGCTTGCGCAGAGCATTGATGCGCTCCGCTCGATAAAGATCTGCGAGCGATGCTTTTTTATCCATCAGAACGCGGGTACGCTGTGCGATGTCTGCGCGAATCCCGCGCGGAACCAACGCATCATCATGGTAGTGGAAAAAGAGACCGATTATCTTTCGCTTGAGAACACGAAAAAATTCACAGGGCGATACTTCATCATCGGCCCGGTGCCGAAGACCGGTTTTTTGGAACAGTGGCAAAAAACGCGCCTGCTTAGTTTGAAAAAATATATTACCGATGGATTGGGTGGCGCTGCAGACGAGATCATTCTTGGCTTCAGCCCCACCACACTCGGCGACTTCCAGGCATCGCTGTTATTGAAAGAGCTCGCGCCCCTCGCCAAGCGGATCAGCCGCCTTGGACGCGGACTTCCGACCGGTGGCGAGATCGAATTTGCCGATGACGAAACGCTCGGTTCGGCGCTGGACAGGAGAAATTAGATCATTTATATCCGAGAGAGTGGAGCGTGTCGCCTTGATTGAAACCTATTGGGGCGGGAATTTTGCGGAAGAATTTTATCTCCTTTGTTTCCTTGGTGACGGTCGGCGGAGTGCTTATGGTGAATTTATAGATGACATCAACAACGTGGCCGCGCGGATCTTTGTGAAGATCGTCGAAAACTCCCATCAATTTTGCTCTCCGGGGATCAACGGACAAGCCAAGCTCTTTTTTGCTGATACGCTTGACGCATTGCGCCAATGATTCTCCTTTAAGAACAAACGCACCCGGAAGATGCCACATGCCAATTTGAGGAGGTATCGCTCTGCGGGCGAGAAGCACCTCGTTCTTTTTATTTACCACAACCAAGCTGATCGCCAACCGCGGAGCGTACTCGAACGTCTTTAAAAATACCTTCATAGGCAACAGTTTGATCATGGTTAGATTATATCATTGCCCCACTCCACGATCTTTCCTGCCTTGATCTCGCTTTGATCTGCCAAACGAAGTTTCCGCACATCGCCCTTTTTTAAGATCTCAAAATGCCGTGAGAAATCCAGATCGGCGGCGATGTCCGCAAGGTCGCCACGCGATGTCAGCCATTCGTTGCCATACTCCGAAAGATCGAATGGCGCAGAAATACTGCGCATCGTCTTCACGCCACTATGTAAAAAATATTCGTTGAAGTACGACATCGCGAGCTCGCGCGGATCGCGATAAATCCCATCGCGATAACGCAGGACGGCATGGTTCGTCTTACTCAACGCACCCCATCGGTTCCCCTCCTTAAAAAGCGTGATGACGTGATCCTCGTCCGCATTGGTGGTCTTGATGTCAAGCAAAAGCGGCGGACGGCCCTGATACCATAGCGCGGCGGCGGCAAGCATCGCTCCCTCCATGCAGTGGGCTTTTCCAGTCTCAAGCACCACAAGCGGCGACGCATACGTGTGCTGCCGCCCGGTGAAATTCATCGCAAGCCCGTTCAGAAAATCCTGTATCGCCGCGGGTGTGCGCAATTTTTTGAATATTGAAAACTCCTTTGGGAATTCCTTAATGACCGACTTTGGAAACTGTCGCATATATTTATTATAGCAATAAAAAACAAAGCCCCTCTCCTTTTTGAGCGCTCACGTTCCTACGTGGCATTTGCGCCTCAAAAAGGAGAGGGGCTTTGTTTTTT
>CAZXCH010000033.1:0-8793 GCA_964639165.1 uncultured Candidatus Saccharibacteria bacterium
GAAGTCGGCATCATCGACCCGCTCAAGGTTACACGGGCTGCGTTTATGAATGCGGTTTCCGTTGCTGCGAACTACTTGACGATCGGTGCTGCAGTGACAAACATCCCCGAGAAGAAAGAGACGGGCATGCCGGGCGGCATGGGTGGCGGGATGTCGGGCATGGGAGGAGATTACTAAAATCATTCACAGATTCCATTTTTTTTAATGGACTGTGTTAAAATTTTCATAGAACATTCGATTTATGAGGAGCCGTCATGGGCAGCCATATTAGACACGTTCTTTTTCTCGTCGCCGTAACGATCTTCCTCTTCATCTAAACCGCTTTTGCTCCGCAGACTCATGTCAGCGGAGCTTTTATTTGTACGGCATCCGATTTAGCACCCAACTGTTGTTTCAGCTCGTATCATTTGGTATAATATAGGCATGATAACCTGGATCTTGATAGTAATAGTCGTTTTAGTGCTTTTATGGCTCGTTTTGGCATATAACGGCCTCGTTACCTCGCGCAATAGGACGCAGGAGGCGTATTCGGACATTGATGTCCAGCTCAAGCGCCGCTACGACCTTATTCCAAACCTCGTTTCTACCGTGCAGGGTTATGCTGCGCACGAGAAGACGGTGTTCGAGGATGTGACGAAGGCCCGCACGGCGGCCATGTCTGCGACCGGACCGGCAAAGGCGGACGCGGAGAATCAGCTTTCGGGAACGCTCAAGTCACTCTTCGCCGTCGCGGAAAATTATCCGGATCTCAAAGCGAATCAAAATTTCCTTCAACTTCAGAACGAATTGACCGATACGGAAGACAAGATCCAGGCCGCCCGCCGGTTCTATAACGGCATGGTTCGCGACTTCAATACGAAGACCCAGGTCTTTCCGACGAATGTCTTCGCCGACATGATGGGCTTCACCAAAATGGATTTCTTCGGCAATGACCTTAGTGACGCAGAGAAACAACCCGTCGCTGTTAAATTCTAAAAACATTGGGCCATGTGTTTTGAAGCAAGGAAGATTAATTGCTCCAAAACACATGGCCCAATGTTTTATCTGTCAGCGACGGGTTGTTTCCCTGTATGTTAAATAATAGGAAGAAAGAAAATGGCTGCTAATTTATACACGCTTCAATCTTCAAATGTACGCAGGACATGGTTGCTCTTCATAGCATTTTTTCTCGTGGTCGGCGCGCTCGGGTACGCGATTTCCATGTATTACGGCGATCCGACATTTTTGATCGGCGCGGTCATTTTTAGCATCGTCTACTCGTTCATCAGCTATTATTCTTCCGCGTCCATCGCGCTCGGACTCGCCCGCGCGAAGGAGGTCCAGAAAGCGGACAATCCGATGCTGTGGAACATCGTTGAAAATCTTTGCATCACCGCCGGACTTCCGATGCCGAAGCTGTACATCACGCCGGAGTTGCAGATCAATGCGTTCGCAACGGGGCGGGATCCCCAGCACGCCGCGGTGGCGGTCACGCAGGGCGCGCTCCAGCGGCTTGATAAAGATGAATTGCAGGGCGTCATCGCGCACGAGCTTTCGCACGTTGGCAATCGAGACATCCTCGTCTCCACGGTGGCCGCGATGCTCGCGGGTATCATCTCGCTCATCGCGGATATCTTCTTGCGCTCGCTCTTTTTCGGTGGGTTCGGTGGCCGCGGACGCAATAGCGGCAACGGCGAGGCGCAGGAGATCTTCTTTGTTGCCGCCATCGTGCTTTCCATTCTTGCGCCGATCGGCACGATGCTGATCCAGCTTGCCATTTCGCGCCGGCGCGAGTCACTCGCCGACGCCTCGGGGGTTCTTCTCACGCGTTATCCGGAGGGTCTCATCTCTGCGCTGCAGAAGATCCAGCTCGACACGACGCCGATGGCATCGGCCAAAGACTCCACCGCGCACATGTGGCTCGACACGCCGTTCAAGGGCAAGGGCGCTTCATGGTGGCACACGCTTTTTGCGACCCATCCGCCGATCGAACAACGCATCAAGGCGTTACAGCAGATCTCGGTATAATTCCACATTTATGAAATACAAATTTTCCAAAACCGTCGTAGTTGCCCTCGGCGGTTCTATTGTCCATCCCGACGGGATCGACGTGAAGTTCTTAAAAGATTTTAAAAAATTTCTTGCGCCGTTTTTAAGGCGCGGTACCAAGTTTGTTCTCGTGATCGGCGGCGGAAAGTTGTCACGCAACTTTCAGGAAGCGGCGGAGCAGGTGAGTCGCGTGACGGACGAAGATAAGGACTGGATCGGCATCCACGCCACGCGCCTCAACGCGCATCTTTTGCGAACTATCTTTCGCGATGTTGCCGACCCGGTGGTCATCGACATCCGCGGGAGGATAAAAAAACTTAAGCACCCAGTGACGATCGCATCCGGCTGGCGTCCAGGTTGGTCCACGGATTACGTTGCTATGCGGATCGCCGCTGACTTTGGCGCCCACGAGGCGATCATCGCCGGCAAGCCGGCACATGTATATAGTAAAGACTTTACCAAACATGCCGACGCCGTGCCGTTCAACGAGCTCACCTGGCGCGAGTATCGCACGTTGATCCCCGCCAAGTGGAAGCCCGGTCTTCACGCGCCCGTTGACCCCGTCGGCGCGGCGCTCGGCGCGCGCGAGGACGTGAAGGCCATCATCGTCGACGGCCGCAACATGAAAAACTTCGCCGCGCTCTTGAACGGAAAGGAATTTAAGGGTACTATCATCGGAGCGTAGAAAGCACTGGAGAGGTGTGCGAGCGGTCTAAACAGCAGTCCTGGAAAGACTGTGTACCGAAAGGTACCGAGGGTTCGAATCCCTCCCTCTCCGCAATAGTTGACGAAGTTTTACTTAAATTAATAGTTTTTTATGAAGCAAAAAAGAATTTTCAAATGGTTGACGCTTGATATGATCATTTTTCTGGTCACGAATATTCTTCTTATTTCATATTTCGGAGATAGATTGTCGATCTTGGATGATATCGGATATTTTAAGCTTCTCGTTTTGGGTTTGGCGGCATATCGAGCAGCCAATATACTTTCCAACGAATCCATTGCTAAACCGCTGAGAGCTCCTTTTATAGACGAAGCGCAAAAGGATGGGAAGATCGTCGAAGAGCCAAAAAAATCTGGGTTTCTCGGGGCAATGGGAAATTTGATCTATTGTCCCTCGTGTACGGGAGTGTGGCTTGCTGCGGCTCTCGTTTATTTTTATATTTTTTATCCCGAGCCAACTTTCTTGGTTGCCTTGTTTCTAGCACTGAGCGCCATAGAAAGAATACTCGCGACTATTTTGGGTCGAATCAAGGCATAATTCGAACCTCGTCCCACGTTGCCCGCAAAGCGGGATTTTTATAAAAAATATCGGGCAAGCACCGGATGATGCCTGCCCGAGGATTGAGACGAATACGCTTGTCATAGCACTCCCTAATAGTGCGAGGAGTAACCATAGCGGTGGGATGCCACCGGATGAGATCGCTGCTCATGCAGCCATGCCGCATAGATAACTTTCCATTGCCGCCATTTTCGTACGCCAAGCTGGACGGGGGTGATTCCCAGAGAAGCCGCTTCGGCTTGTTCATCCGCAATGCGCCGGGTTCGATTGAGCGCTTTGCGAAGGGTGGCCCTCTTTTGACCACCGTTCAGATCTTTTGAGTGTGCCATGTCCGTGTGTCCTCCTGCCGGTCATTAAACAACATGAGTAGCGAAAAGTAAATATTATTTATAGGCGGAGGCTGGTTATCAAGCTTGTTAATTGACGAATGATAGATTTTGATATATAAATCGCTGGTAGTTCATCCCAAAAAACGAGGTGTGTATGCCGATTCCGAAGTACCTTGAGAAGGGGTCGAAAGGCCCCGCAGTGGTTCCTCTGCTGGCTTTTCTGGTCGGTTGGGGATTCGGGTGGTGCGAAGTCCCTGATGGATTCAAGGCCGACGACGAGTTGGGTGAGCTTGGCATGAAGCTCATAGCCAAATATCAAGAAGATAACGGCCTTTCCGTCGAAGGCGGCTGCGGTCCGCAAATGCGTGCCAATCTTCTCGACCATGGATTCGACTTTGAGCTTGCGGCTTGCTCAGCGGGTTCGGATCTGACGACGTTCGTCCAGCCGGACGGCACGAAAGTTGAGTGGTCGCCCAGAATGGATTGACGAATCTCATGGCGGCGTAGTGCATTTTCACCGAGGGCAACCGGCGAAGGCTGCCTTTTTTATTTCTCGCTTTACATGTTCCTATTTTATTGATATACAAATCATAGAGGAGGGCATTGCTTATGCCGAGCATTGTTTTTGACGGTGATACCCGCAAAGCTCAAGGGCGCAGGAAGGGTAGTGACATGCCACGATTCAATGTCGTTAAGGACATCCCGTGGCCACTTGTCGGTATCTGCCTTTGCCTGCTTGCCGCGTGGTGGATAGGCCACTAGTGTGGCCGGTCAAGTGGGCGTGCGAGAGGATCTTCCTTGAGCACGCCCGATTTATATCTAACGGATAGCTTCGCGCCGGCCCAGGGAGGAAAAAAATTCTTAAAATACAATGAAGGACCGCTTCTATTTCTATCCAAGTATTCCGCGCCGCAAAATTGAAATAATAGAGGATCGTTTTGGGGATGGTATTGACCGGGCGCGGGTGGCCCTGAAGACCGGCGTTCCGATCAAGGCCTATTTTTATCTTTCGCAAAGTAAAAAGAAATTGACCGATGGGCGTCTATGGCACAAGGGCAAAATGCTCGTCGGTATTTCTCCGCGCGTCCTTAAAAGCCGCACATATTTACATCGACTTTCCGCGTCCGCGGCACACGAATATGTTCACCAGCTGCGCGATCCGAAAGCCGCAAAGACCGTCCTTGCGGCGGCTGTTGAAGAAGGCGTTGCGACATATATCGAAACGCAACTTTTCGAGGCGCCGGAATATCTTGATATCAAAACCCTGAACGAAGGAATGGTGCGTGTGTGCGCGGACAAGATCCGTGCCGCGCTTTTCGACAAACCCTCGAATCGCAGGATGATCTGGAGCAATGAAGCATATCGTGAGATGTTGTATCGTCTTGGGTTCGGCATCATTCGCCGGTATGCCAAGGATCATCCCAAATTATCCCTTGCGGCACTTGCGCGAGTTCCACAACAGAAATATATCCGTTTTGCGATTGCCGGAGGTATAATAAAGCCATGAAGAAAGTATCCGGATGGTTGGGATGGTATGGTGTTGTTGCGACTATCGCGGCATATGTCTTGGTGAGTTTTTTGATCGTACCGCCGACAAGTCTGTGGTATCAATTGCTCAACCTGACCGGTGCGCTTGGGGTTACGATAGAAACCTATTATCGGAAAGATTATCAGCCGTTTTGGCTCAATCTCATCTGGGCGGTCATCGCTCTTGCGGCGATCATCAATCTCGTTAGATTTTTCTGATCAACTTTGTTAGAACTTCGTCCTGCTGCACTATTGTTTGCCAACCTCGTGGGTCTTGAAGATAAAATCGCCTTGATTTGCGGCAAGCATGCCATAGCCGCATTTTTTACAGCAAACATAGCGCTCGTTCCGGTCCTTTTTTAGCTTTTCATACCATTGCGTATGTTCATGCTTCTCGTCGTCCGTAAATGCGTAGATCGTCTCTTTGCATTGCGGGCATCGGATCTCAATGACCCGCGGAATGCCGTGGTCCTTGGCAAACTTCAAGGCTTTGTCCAGTGAGGGAGCAATCATGTTATATATCTATTGTATCAAACAGCTTTTGAAAAGAGAGAAGGGGCTGTTATACTGATGCGTATGAAGATATATTTTGCCGGATCGATCCGGGGCGGGCGTGATGATAAGGAATTGTATGCGGAGATCGTCAAAAAGCTCGGCCCGTTCGGCACGGTATTGACCGAGCATGTCGCCAATAAGGATCTGACGAGCGCCGGAGAGGTTCACATCTCGGAGCGGGATATTTATGCACGGGACGTGGAGTGGCTGATGAGCGCGGATGTCGTCGTCGCGGAAGTGACCACTCCAAGCCTGGGCGTGGGTTACGAGCTTGGCTTGGCGGAGAAATTGAACAAGAAAATTCTCTGCATCTATCGCGAGCGGGAAGGAAAAAAGCTTTCGGCGATGATCGGCGGCAATCCCAAGATAACCGTCAAACTTTATAAAGATCCCGGCGATCTGGATGCGATGTTCGGAGAGTTTTTTAACGGATAAGAATGGAAAATAACAATTCCAATATCAAAGCGGTCGTGTTCGACGTGGGCGGCGTCATCGAATTAAGCGAGGGCAAAAATATCCTGGACCAGATCGCCGAAATGACCGGTATCCCATCCGACGAGTTAAAAAAGGAATATTGGAAACATAATCATCTTTCCAACGTGGAGAATATGGCGTGGGAGGATATGATCGTCCGGGTGGTGGAGGTCTTCGATAAGGACGGCGCAAAAACAGAAAAAGTAAGACAGTTTGTCCGTGACTATAACGCGTCGAAGGCGATCAACGCGGACATCCTTAAATTATTTCCGGAGATACATGGTCTTGGCATGAAGGTCGGTATTTTCAGCAACGCCACATCGCAATTGCGGGAGCACTTACAGGAAAAAGGTGTTGCGCCGCTCGTCGATGAGATCGTTGTTTCCGGCGAGATAGGATACCAGAAACCCAGCAAGGAAGCATTTGAAATCTTATTCCAAAGACTCGGACTTCGCCCCGCGCAAGTAGTGTTCATCGATGATTCGCCAAAGAGTCTGGAAACGGCGGCCGAGATAGGATACATCCCCGTGCTTTTCAAGGGAAATGAACAGTTAGTGATCGATCTGAAAAATCTTGGGATATCATTAAAATAAATGGATGAACCGGTAAAAACCGCCTTCGTGGTGGTGAAGAATTTGAATGGACGAATCGCGTTGATTCAGGAGGGCGGCCAGCAGGCAAGGGGATTATGGTGCTTGCCAGGCGGCCATGTTGATAAAGGGGAGACCGTGGAACATGCAGCGATACGGGAAGTCAAAGAGGAGGCGGGTCTGGATGTCGCCATCAATAAGAGCATAACGAGCATGATCGTTGACGGCCTGTCATACCGTGGTGATATTTCGGATAATGACCGAAAGATCGAGGTCAATATATTCGCCGCTGCCCCCGTTGATGAAACTGCCGGCCATGGTATTGAAGAGCTGGACGCACGATGGTGTACGAAAGACGAAATCAAAGCGCTGGATTTGCGCTGGGCATTTTTAAAAGACCTGCTTTTAACTGTATAAAGAATCGATATTTATCCGGCCATGTACCACGTCTACATCCTTCTCTGCGAGGACAAAAGCCTGTATACCGGGATTACGACAGATGTTACCCGGCGGTTCAAAGAGCATCGCGCGGGAACGGGCGGGCACTACACGCGCTCGCACAAACCCAAAAAGATCCTCTACGAAGAGGAGGTCGCGACGCGGAGCGCCGCGTTAAAGCGCGAAGCGGAGATCAAATCGTGGCCGCGGGAAAAGAAAATGCGATTAACGCGATAGCCGCTCTCCGTGCGCCGCAATTCAGCCTATTTTCCAAAAAGTTGATTCACGAGTTCTTCCACGCCGACGCCGGTCTTTGAAGAATAGGGGATGACGGGAAGTCCGTGCGCGAGATCCGTGATCGTTTGCATGTGCGCCTCGTAATCAGATTTTTTTATCTTGTCTATCTTGTTGGCAACGATGACGATATTTTTTTGATGTTCGCGCAGAAGCGCCAGCATCTCGATGTCATTTTTTGACGGGCCGACATTCGCATCGAGCACGAGTACCGCGCGGTGCTGTTCGTGGCCAGAATCAAAAAGATACCACCAGTTCAATTTCTGCAGACTCTCGCGGATACGCTCCGGAACTTTTGCGAACCCGTATCCCGGCAGGTCCAGCAGGTAGAATTTATTATTGATGGAATAAAGGTTGATCTCCTGCGTGAGCCCGGGTGTGTCGCTCGTGCGCGCGAGCGCCTTCTGCCGGGTGAGCGAATTGATGATGCTCGACTTGCCGACGTTGGACCGGCCGATCAACGCCACCTGCGGCGTGCCGTCATCCAAAAGCTCGTCGGTGCCGTTCACGCCCCGCATGAATTTTGACGAAGTGATCTGCATTGTCGTCGTCGTGATGATATTTTGGCAAAACTTTTCTACTCTTCCGCGCCGCCGTCGGTCAATATCTTCAACATGGCGTCGATCTTGGTGTTCATTGCGGCGATCTGGCGCGTGAGGTCGGCGATGCTCTTGCCGCCAGCCGCCGGAGCACTGAAGTTTGTCACGGGGCCCGAAGAGAATTTCTTCTTGCCCGCCATCGCCTCGCGCGGCGCGCCGAAGCAGTCCTTGCAGTAAACCGGCTTCTCGCCGTCCGGGCGGAAGGGGACCTGGCATTTCTTGCCGCAATTACTGCAGATCGCGTCGAATTTTTGGAATGTCTCACCGCCGCTGCGCGCGCCGCGATAGTTTCGGGCATCGCGGGGGCTGGTCGTCCGGGGTCGTGCGGGACCATAACTGGGGCGGCTGGTGCTTGCGCTTGTGCGGCTACTATACGGTTTTTTGAATTTGTTCATCCCCGAAGAGTAGCCTTTTCCTGGGTTAATAGCAATAAAGGTGAATGGGAGGGAGCCGGTAACCTCAATATGCTACAATAGTAGATATGGACTCAATAGCCCTAAGGCAGAGCATTCCGGATTCCGTTCTGCCGTACCCAAAAGGAGCTTATAATCGGTCGAAATACCTGTTTTGGCGGGTTATCACGCCTTTCCACAACTATTGGCGCGACCTTTTGCTATCTTTGGGCATTCTTAAGCATGAGGGCCGCCAGCACTATACCCTTGGAACGCTTGCGCCCG
>CAZXCH010000034.1:0-8518 GCA_964639165.1 uncultured Candidatus Saccharibacteria bacterium
CGGGTCGATGATGACCACGAGATCCGGTTCCTTCGTCATTGCCTCGAGTCCGCCCATCAATTCCTCCAAGCGATTCATCTCCCGTTCCATCTCCAAGCGCTCCTTTTTGGTGTACTTGCTGACGAGTGCGCCGGATGCGAGATCGGTACGAAGCGTTTTAAGGTGCTCAACACGCTTATTGATGATTTTAAAGTTCGTGATCGCGCCGCCGACCCAACGGGTGGTGACGTATGGAATACCGAGCTTCTTTGCGAGCGCCTTGACGCTCACTTCAGCGGCCGGTTCGGTGCCGACGAGCAGCACGAGACCGTTATTCCGCGCTTTTTCTTTAATGAACGCCGCGGCTTCATCCATCAATTCCTCCGTCTTCTGGAGGTTGATGATCTCTATTCCCCCGCGATTGGCCAACACGAACGGACGCATTTTAGGATTTGTCTTGCTCTTTTTGCGGCCGTAAAAAACACCCGCATCCATCATCTCGCGGGATCCTTCCGCCGGATATCCGGACGTCTGGTTGTTCTGCATTGCTGTTACTGTGTCTTCTGGCATACGAGAAAGTATATCAAATGGTTGAAGATAGTCAACCTGCTAATGCGAGAGGAAGAAAATAACGAGTCCGAGCGCGCAGAAGATGGCGGAGATGATCCAAAAGCGCATGGTCACCTGCGACTCCGGCCAGCCGAGTGCTTCAAAATGATGGTGGATCGGCGCCGAACGGAACACCTTTTTGCCATGCCGCAGCCTTTTTGAAATGACCTGAATGATTACCGAAAGCGATTCAACGACGAGGATGATGGTGAAGAACGGAAGGATGAGGGTGGTGTTGGTGAGCATGGCGATGACGCCGATCGTGATGCCGAGCGACATGGAGCCGGTATCCCCCATGAAGAACTTTGCGGGATAGATGTTGTACCAGAGGAACGCGAGAAGTGCGCCGATGATCACGCCACTGAAGGCAGCCAGATTATAGCGGTGCAAGACGAACGCCACGGTGGCAAGCGATACGAATGCGAAGAGCGATACGCCGCCGAGGAGACCATCGAGGCCGTCGGTTTCGTTCGCGCTGAATGCCGCGGCAAAGATAATGAAAATAAAGATTGGGATATACCACCAGCCGATGGTGATCTGTCCGACGAACGGGATCTCGAGCACGTTCCATCCAAGGCGGAAATAGAACCACCAGGCGCCAATGAGCGCGATGATGGTGTAGACGATGGCCTTTTGCCGGATCTTTAATCCCCCGCCGGAGGCGCCGCCGAGCTTGAGCACACCGAGCCAGTCGTCGAGCAGGCCGAGGAGCGCGGCGATGAGAAACGCCGCGATCGGCAGATAGGTTTCGGCGCGATCAACAAAGTTGAAATATGCCCACTCGCCTCCAAAGAGATGCCGCATCACGTCGAAGACGATCGCCATAAAGATCACCGTGGTCCAGATGATGATGCCTCCGCTCGTCGGCGTTCCCGCCTTGTTCTTGTGAAGCTCCGCAAAGACCGGCGTCTCTGCGCCATCACGCAGCTGTTTCCCAAACTTATACTTCAGTATGAATTTGAACCAGAGCGGCGTCGTGAGCAAGGCGATGACGAACGAGATTGTGGTCAATATTGTCACCCGCACCGCTTCATTAAGGAGCATCGATTGCATCATACCCTTCTATTTATTGTTATTTTTATACCAGGCGTAGAGTGCCGTGGTGTCCTGGAACGGAAGCGAAGGTGCTCCGAGCACGGTGATGAGCACCGGATCGCCATTATAGCTGAACAGAGAGAGAAGGTTTGCGTCCGCCTGCTCGGTGTTCCCCGTCTTTCCACCGATAAAACCCGGCGTGCCGGCAAAAATATTGATGCTCCGCACGGTTATTTTCTTGCCCGAGTTCAATTCGGTGATCGTCGTCGCGGGTGTGTTGGTGAGCGCAAGGATTTGCGGATAATTTTGATACACGTGCTGAGCGAGGATCAGGAGATCGTTTGCCGTGGATTGATTTGCAGCGGAGATGCCCGAAGGATCGGCAAAGTAAGTATTGGTCATGCCCCATGTCGTCGCGCGCTGGTTCATCTCGTTCATGAACGGTGTTTGTCCGATGTAATCCGCCATCGCCTGCGCTGCCACATTGCTTGACGGCATCAGGAGTAGATGTAGAAGGTCCCCAACGGTATATGTGCCTCCGATCACCAGCGTCTTCTCGTCCGGATCGGCCGCGAACATTTGCGGCGAGATAGTAATTGTGGTGGTGGGCGTTAGTTGATCGATTACGAGCGTTGCCGTCATCAGTTTGGTGAGCGACGCGGTCGGCCATCGCTTTGCGACGTTGGATCCGGCAAGGATCTTTCCCGTGGCAAGGTCAGCTACCATATATGCCTGGCTGCTGAAGGTCGGGATCGAGGCATCGATCGGGGTATTGTCATTTCCGATGACCGCTGCACCGGCTCCGTTCAGGGAGGTTTGGGGAAGAACGAGCGTCGGCGGGGCGGTCACGGTCTGTTCCGCGTCGGCGGTCTGCGGAACGCCGTCAGTGGTAATGGACGGAACGCCGGAGATGCTCGGATACGCGAAGCGTGCGAAAAATATAGCACCTATCACAACGAATAAAAAAATAAACTTTTCCGAATGTTTCATTGGACATTTCCCGGCTCCACGCTTGGCGCACCTTCATTGGTAGTGGTGGTCGCCGTCGGCGGGTCGAATACCTTTAATAACTCCTGGAATTTTTCATAATCCGGAAGACCTTCTTTCTCTTTGATGCCGAGATGCTTCATGAGATCAAATGTGCCGCGGTAGAGGAAGCTTGCGGGATGCTCTGGATCGGGAAAGCGTTCCACGAGACCGCGGATCATCAAGCTGCGCAAAATGACGATAGAGTTCACGCCGCGCAGATATTCCAAGCGCGCCCGCGAGATCGGCCCAAGATACGCGATAATAGAGAGTGCTTCGAGTGACGCCGGTGAAAGATCTTCCGAAATCTCCTCCTTCATAAAGCTTTCCAAAATAGTGTTGAACTCCGGCTTGGTAGCGAGCTGGATCTTCTCCCGGTCGGAGACGAGCTGCAGTCCGCGGCCGTCATTTTCTAGATCCACTTCGAGTTCTTTAATGACGACCTCCAGCTCTTCCTTTTCTATCCCCAAAACCGACTGTATTTTTTTATACGAAAGTGGTTCCCCGTGGATAAATAACAATGCTTCCAACGATGCACGTCCGTTTTTCATCAAAATTTCATTATTTTTTCTTCACCATTATATCAGAAAAATTATCCATTTGCTCCAGGAGTACGAGCTGTTCGCGCGCCAGATGAAGGATGGCGAGGAAAACCACGATCATCTCGCCGCGTGATTTCTCGCCGGACAGCGTGTTGAAATGCATGTCTCCTTCTTTTTGAATGCGGCCGAGCACCTCACTGATCTTTTCCTCCAGCGTGACAATCTTTTCTTTTATCGTTTCTGTTTCCAGGTCGTAGGTCTTGATGGAGTCAAAAATATTCGAGAGCGCGGCGGTGAGCGCCTCGGTACTCAGGTTTTCGCCCGGATAGAACATCGTTTGTCCGGGAATGTTGCCCGTGCCGCGGCCAAGGAAGTACGGACGGCTGAACGAGTGATGGCTCGTAGCCCAGAGTTGATGGATCAACTTGATCGCTGGTTTGAGTTGTTGGTAGATATGCAGACGTGACTCCAGATCTTTGATGTCCGCCTCTTCTTCTTCGGAAAGCGCCAAGCCCGGCAATAAATATTTTGATTTCAAAAATATCAATTTGCTTGCGACGGAAACAAAGTCCGCGAGCACGCGAAGATCCACGCGGAATTTATTTTCCGCGTCCGCCATACCTTCGGCGTTCACATCAAGGCCGCTTTTGAACGTTTCCAGATAACGCAAAAAATCATCCGTTACCTTAGCCAGGCTGACCTCGTTGATGTCCATCTTTTCCGCCTCAATAAGCTGAAGCAGCTTCTCGAGCGGCCCGCTGAACTCCCCTACGCGCGTTTCATATTCCATGGGTGGTGCTATTTCATTATGATAGGAGAAAGAAGCGCGAGAATCAATGAACTTTTAATGATTGACGAAATAATTTACGAATGCGATAATTTTCCCCTACAGTTCTTTTCGGGAGGTGTGTAATGGTTAGAGCAATTCGATGGGAATTGTTTCGTCTGGACGCCATTCAGTGCGCCAGGAGTTTTGGCCCTATTCCAGGCTTGATCGTAATCGGAGTGGGTTCCCGGATCTTTGGACCCAACTGGGTAACACTGGCTCTGGGCTTTGTCACGGCGTTTGTCGTCCCAATCTGGATCCTTCGCAGGAGCCAACGCGGACACTAACCAATCGTCGGGTCGTCACGGCGCGCCGGTCATTACGACGGTGCGCCTTTTTTGTTATCGGGTTATAATGAAGCCACATGGCACAAGCCCTCTATCGCAAATACCGTCCGCAGAAGCTCGATGACGTTCTCGGCCAGGAGACGAACGTTGAGATACTAAAGAACGCCGCGAAGGCGGGGCGGCTTGGGCAGGCTTACATTTTTTATGGCGCGCGCGGGACGGGGAAGACGACGACAGCGCGGCTGATCGCCAAGCTGCTCAACTGCGAAAAGCGGCGCACGGATCCGGAATTCGCCAAGCTGGGAGAGCCGTGCAACGAGTGCCGCGAGTGCCTTGCGATCGACGCGCAGAATTCGTTCGATGTGGTGGAGATCGACGCGGCGTCCAATCGCGGCATTGATGAGATTCGCAACCTCAAAGAGAATATCCGTACGTCCCCCGCCAGCGCCGAGCACAAGGTCTATATTATAGATGAGGCGCACATGCTCACCGGTGCGGCATTTAATGCATTGCTCAAAACGCTTGAGGAGCCGCCGAAACATGCAGTAATCATTTTGGCGACGACGGAGTTCGAGAAGCTTCCACCGACGATCACCTCCCGCGCCCAGCGGTTTGTGTTCAAGAAACTTACAAAAGCGATAATAATAGAGAAACTGACGTCCATCGCAAAGAAGGAAAAGATCAAGATTGACGATGCCGCTATCGAGCTCATCGCCGCGGCGGCGGAAGGGAGCTTTCGCGATGCGGAGTCGTTGCTTGATCAAATCTCATCGCTCGCGAGTGCAAAGGGCATCGATCTCGCCGATGCCGAGCGCGTGACCGGTCGCACCGGCCTCAAGAAAGTGCACGAGCTGGCCGCACTCATCGTGGCAAAGGACGTCAAAGGCGCGCTCACCAATTTGAGCGAGCTTAACGAGGAAGGCCATAACCTGGTGCAGTTCACAAAAGACCTCATTCATTATTTGCGCAAAGTGCTGTCGCTCAAAGTCAATCCGTCGCTTAAGGGAATCATGGAGCGCGACCTCACGCGTGACGAAGTTGCGGGCGCGATCGCGCTTGGCGCGGGGGCCGACACGGCCACACTCGTTAAAATGATCAAGGCGCTCATCCGCGCGTACGCGGAGATGCGCTACTCCCCCTTCGCCATCGTGCCGCTTGAAGTGGCGCTTGTGGAAAATCTTTCGTAGCCGGGCGGATTGATAAAAATCCGCGGCTGCGTATAATAAAGAGCGTTCGCAATTACCATTGCCGGATCATCTAATGGTAGGATAGTGGACTCTGAATCCATTCATCTTGGTTCGAATCCAAGTCCGGCAGCTAGACAAACCAAATCTTTTGTGGAATCCTCTATTCGGAGGGCATTCTTATGCCTAATGTCGAAATTCACGGCCTTTCAAGGGAAAGTGGTGAAGCGATGTATTCGCAGGCGGAGAGATTGCTTCGTGGGGCTCCGTTTGCGGATGAGGTTGTTATCAGCATCATGGGTGACGTTGTGCGGGATTTGAAGGGATATCAAAAGCCGTTCCTTCGAATCTTCTCCGCTGACGAAGCTGAGGCACATCAGGTGATGAGCCTGCTCAAACCTCTCGATCTTCGTTACGAGCCACGGATTTCCTTCGTCGGCGAACCCATGATCATGACAGGAGCCCAGCGCGCGGATGCGATGCGTTCCTCCGCAAACAATATCGGCTTGGACAGCACCGGCCAGTAGCGGCTTCCCCACCTCAAGGGCGCCGCTTTTTCTTTTATAAGTGTGATAAAATCCCAGCATGGACAATCAAGAGATAGAATGCCGGTTTCTGGAAATAGATAAGGACGCGCTGATCAAAAAGCTTCATGCGCTTGGCGCCACGGATCGCGGTGAGGCAGTCCTACGGGAAACGATCATCTATGATCCGGAACTTAAATGGCGCGATGAGCAGCGTTTTTTGCGATTGCGGACGATTGGAGATAAAACCGTGCTTACCTATAAGGAGCATCGCGAGCATACGGTGGATGGCACATATGAGATAGAATTCGGCGTTGATGATCACGCGAAGGCGGAATTATTGTTAGAAAAGATAGGCATGCAGCCGTTCCGGCATCAGGAAAAGAAGCGTCACTCGTTCGAGTTGGATGGCGTCACATTCGATATTGATACCTGGCCGCGCATTCCGGCGTACGTAGAGCTGGAGGGAACATCGGAAGAAATGTTGAAAGCTGCCGCGAAGGCGGTCGGCTACGACTGGGCCGACGCCGATTTCCATAACGCACGTTGGGTGATTGAAAATAAATATCACATTCCGGTCGGCACATTGCGCTGGTTTATGTTCGACCGCTACGAATAATAAGTAATTCCATGATCCTTCTCTTTACCGGTGATGGAAAAGGAAAGACGACCGCCTCGCTCGGGCAGATGGTCCGTGTTCTTGGTCGAGAAAAATCCGCGCTGATGATCCAATTCATCAAAGGACCGTGGATATCCGGCGAAGATACGTTTGCCGAAACGTATCACCTCCCCGCAAACCGTTTTGAGATCCGGAAAATGGGATTGGGCTTCGTCGGCATCCTTGGCGATCCTCTGCCGATCGAAAAACACAAGGAAGCCGCTGTCGCCGCACTAAAAATGTTCGTGGATGAGAAGAATTCCGGCACATGGCACTTGATCGTACTCGATGAGATAAATGTGGCGCTCTCGCTCGGCCTGCTCGCCGTTACGGACGTCGTTGCCGCCGTCAAAGATTATCCCGATGATCACATTCTTATCCTGACCGGGCGCGGAGCGCCACAGGAATTGATCGACGTCGCAGATCTTGCGACGGAAATGCGCGAGATCAAGCATCCTTTCGCAAATGGCGGCGTCGCGCGTCCGACCGTAGAGTTCTAGCGGCGGCGAGTATGTGGTATCCTAGCACTATTGATGCGCAATTATCTCAATAAATGGTCTGTTTTTTTGATTATCGTCGCGGCGGGAGTTTTGTGCATTCTTTTATATATCGCGCTTCGCACAAACGCATTCTCCGCAACGTATAGGGTGCTTGGAAATATCGGACAGCCGCAGAATGCATCTTCCACGGTGGATGCCACGAATACGCCCCTTTCGGCACTCACGCCGATCGATACCGTCGCGTACAACGCGAAATTGCTGTCGATAGCGAACGTCCCGCCACGGACGATCACGGTAACGGTCACCTCGACCATTCCCGGTACCACCACGATCGCAACCACGAAGACAACCAAGACCGTTCCGGGAACGAGCGCATGGCCCGTGAAGACCACTTATCCGGATGCCGGTGCGCTTTTGCCGTTCAATCGCATCGTTGCGTACTACGGTAATTTTTATTCTACGCAAATGGGCGTACTCGGAGAATATCCTCCGGATCAAATGATGACGATGCTCAAAGGCGTCGTAGCGCAATGGGCTGCAGCCGATCCGTCGACGCCGGTCATCCCCGCGCTCGATTATATCGTCGTGACCGCGCAGGGCAGCGCCGGTGCGGACGGAAAGTATCGGTTGCGCATGCCGGACAGCCAGATCGACAAAGCGCTCCAGCTTGCGGCGCAGGTGAACGGACTTGTCTTTCTGGACTTCCAAGTCGGGTGGAGCAATGTGCGGACGGAAGTCCCCCTCTATGAATCATATTTGAAAATGCCGAATGTCGAGCTCTCATTGGATCCGGAATTTGATATGGAGCCCGGCGCACGCCCCGACACGGAGATCGGCACGATGAGCGCGAGCGATATCGACTGGGCGGCGAATTATCTGGCGAACATCGTGGATCAAAATCATCTTCCGCCAAAGATATTGGTAGTGCATCGCTTTACCGAGGATATGGTGACGAACTATAAAACTATCACGCCATTGCCAGAGGTGGAGGTCGTGATGGATATGGACGGCTGGGGTTCGCAGGCAAAGAAGATCAATACCTATGAGCGCGTCATCGCCGCAGAGCCCGTGCAATTCACCGGATTCAAGCTGTTCTATAAGAACGATCTTCTGTCGCCGAGCACCGGCATGCTCACGCCGCAGCAGATTCTTCAGCTCAGCCCGCAACCGAGCTATATCCAGTATCAGTAAGCCGCCGATGTTTGACAGATGTCCCATTAGACAATATAAATAGCCCGGGAGGACACCATGAAGTGTTCATTGCTCTTTGGGCTGGCGATACTCGCCATCAGCTTGTCGTGCGTATTATCACAGGCGCATTCAACTCAACCGATGAAGTGGCACCCTG
>CAZXCH010000035.1:0-7922 GCA_964639165.1 uncultured Candidatus Saccharibacteria bacterium
ATGGATCAAAGCGGCGGGAGGAGGGGAGACGTATGGAGGGCAGCTGCTGCCGAATCCCGCTTTTAATGACATGGGTTGGGTAGGGTGGTGGCAATCAACGGTCGCCTCCGTTGCGGGCGGCCAATCGGGGAATGCATTGCAGGTCACCCCAACCGGGTCGGGGGGAACCGCATACGAAACTTATACCGTACCGTCGGGTTCGTTGCTCATTTTTTCTTCTTATATAAAAACAGGAACCGCTCCTGCCCTGAGTCAATACATTGCTATTCAAGAAGGGGGTGGTTCGTATAGTTTTCTAAATGCGACCCCTGCTGTTGGTTCCGCGAGTTGGATGTCGTATTCTGTTTATGCTACTGCCGATATGGCATCTCTTAATTCTGTTTTTGGAGTAAGCACTAATGGCCCCACCGGCCTTTTTGATACTGCCGGCGTCACTCAAGTGCAAACTCCTTCCGCCACGGGCGTCACCATTGTCTCCGCATCCGGCGGTTCAACATATAACTGGACATCGGAGGCGTCGGGATTCAACAGAGATGACACCAGCGGATATACCTATTCTATTACTCGCTCTTAGCCTCCTATTTCTTTAATTTTTCTTTAATCCCGGTTTACTATTATTTTTGCGTGAAGATGCGCACACGCACCATCTCCTATTTTCTTTCCATTATTGCCGTCGCGGTGATCTTTTTTGGCGTTGAATTTGTCACCGAGAAATATTTCTATCCGAACGACGAGGTGGTGGACATCCTTGCCGCGATCATCGGTGCACTTTCGTTTGCCCAGTGCAAGCGATTTTTTGACTGCATGACCGACAGTATCTTTTTCCGTGCCCCGCGCGACGAACGCGCGGAGCTTCTCTCCAATATTTCCCACGAGCTTCAAACGCCGATCGCCATCCTGCGGGGCAACGTGGAGGTGTTGCAGAGTCGGTGCGCCAGCGACGCAGAGCGCGCTTCCGCCGAGCGAGTGATCGTGACGACGCTCGACGGCATGTCGCGCCTCATTGGCAACGTCTTGGAAATTACAAAACTGAAATTTTCGAAAAAGATCATATATGAACAACATATCTCCGTGGGCGTGCTATTGCGCGAGACGCACGAGGATTGTCTTCTGCTCGCGGATGATAAGGGCGTTCGCTTGGTGCTGGATCCGGATTTGGATATCAACGATGGAGTGGCAGATAGGATTTCTGTGCGTGGCAATCGTGATCGTTTGAAAGAGGTCTTATTCAATCTCATCAGCAACGCGTTCAAGTACACCCCGCGGGGCGGGACGATCGCGTTGCATGCGGAACGGGCTTGTAACGGAAGAAATACCATAGTCCGCATCGTCGTGGAAGATTCCGGATGCGGTATCGCGCCGGAAGAATTGGCGCATATTTTCGAACGATTTTACCGGATAGAAAGCGACGCCTCCGCCGTGCCGGGTACGGGCATCGGTCTCAATCTCTGTCGTGAGATCGTGGAGGTTCATGGCGGCACGATTACCGCCGAGAGCGAGCCGGGAAAGGGGAGTCGCTTCATCATCTCCCTTCCGCTTGCGTCACCGGCACGCGCGTCTGTTCAGGCTCCCGTTTCTGCTATAATTAACTCATGAACACAACCCTTATGGCTTCCAAAAAACTTTACTCCCAGGCATCGTCGGGCGACCTTGTTCTTGATAGCGCCGCGACTGACAAGCAATATATTTTGAAATTGCGTGATCTTCCCGCCGACGAAAAGCCGCGCGAGAAACTCGTTAAGTACGGCCCATCCGTGCTTTCACTCGCGGAACTGTTTGCTGTGGTATTGAACGTTGGCACCAAAAAGGAAGAGGTATTGACGATGTCGCGTCGCCTACTCAAAGAATATGGCGACAGCGCGATCGTCAATCAGAAAGATCCGGCGAAGATCGCGGATCTGCTTGGTATCCCGCTTGGCAAGGCCTGCCAAGTCGTCGCGTGTTTCGAGCTCGGCCGTCGATTCTTCAAAGACCAGTCCGGCAAGAAGCCGCTCACCATCCGCACCGCGAGCCAAGTCTATGCTTATCTGAAGGATATGCAGGATCTTCCGAAGGAACATCTGCGTGGGTTGTACCTGGATACGCACTACCAACTGATCCACGACGAGGTCATTTCGATCGGCACGCTCACGTCCAACATCATCCATCCGCGCGAGGTGTTCCGCCCTGCGCTCGAGTATTCCGCGTCCGCGGTGATTCTCGCACACAACCATCCATCCGGCGTTGTGAAGCCGAGCGACGCGGACATCGCGATCACGCGTCAGATCGTGGAGGCGGGAAAGATTCTCGGTATCGGTCTGCTCGACCACGTCATCATCACGAAGAACAAGTTCGAAAGCGTGCCGGTGGAGTATGCGTAGCGCCTGGACATCGCTCTCAAAGATCCAGAAGGTGCTTCTGGTGCTCTTCCTCTTTGTTGTTTTTCTTTATTGCTTCAATCAGCTTAACAACCCCGATACGTTCTATGATCTGCGGGCGGGGCAGTTGATCTGGCAGACAAAGCAGATTCCGCACGCCGACGTCTTTTCTTTCACGGCGCTGGGTGCGCAATGGATCCCGCACGAATGGCTTGCCCAGCTTATTTTTTACGGCGTTCAGGCGGCGCTGGGATTTTGGGGATTGATGGCGTTCGTGGGAATTCTGGCCGTGGCCACCTATTACCTCTTGTTCGTGATCGCTCGCCGGAGAGGGGCGAATTTTTACGTCACCCTTCTCGCGCTCTTCGCGCTCGGCATTGCCGGATTCTCCTTTTGGGTTCCGCGCCCGCAATGTTTTGTCTTCCTTTTGTGCGTCGCGCTGATTTATGTGTTGGAGCGGTATAGGACCTCCCCGCGCCCGAAATATCTTTACGCCTCCATACTGATCGTCCTTGTCTGGGCGAACATCAACGCTAGTGTCGCGCTCGCGCTCGGCATCATCGCGCTTTTCCTTGCCGCGCTCACGCTCAAAGAGCGGCGCTGGTCGCCGCCCGTGAAATATCTTTTGTGCGCGTTCCTGGCGTCGATCGGGGTTTCATTCATCAATCCGAGCGGCTATGAGATATTCACCTATGGCGTGACGATCCTGCCCGCTATAAAGGCGTTTCATATTTATGAATGGCAGCCGATCGCCACATATTGGGCGGGATGGGACACGAAGGTGTTCGTCGTCGCAATCGTGGCCTCCGCATGTTTCCTCGCCTGGCGGCTATGCAGGAAGGCGTCGCGCGACATGGTATGGCTGGTGCTCGTGCTCGGCGTAGCCATCATGCCGTTCGTCGCGGCACGCTATCTTATTTTCTGGGCGCTCATCGCCGCCCCACCGCTTGCGTGGACCGTTTCGGAAATGGCAGGGAAACGGATCGACAGGATCCGTCCAACGAGCCTCGTTGTTGGTTCCTTTATCCTGCTCGCGGCGTTCGGCATCGCACGCGTGACGGTCGTTCCGCACGCGGCCGTTGATGATGCCGCGTTGCCGGTGCACGCCGCGGATTTCTTGGCGGATAACGGCGCGCAGGGGAACGCGTTCAACGTGTACGAGCAGGGAGGCTATCTTTTATGGCGGTTATGGCCGCAGGCGAAGATCGCGATGGATGGCCGGTCGGAGGTATATCTGGGTGCGCCCACCGCGGACTATAACGCGATTCTTCGCGATGCGCCGACTGCGGACCAGCTCATTTCCCAAAAATACGACATACAATATTTCATACTTCCGTACGATCCGGCATTTCTCGCCAGTGTTCGTCCATTGCTCACCTATCTCGCCAAGAACGATTGGCAACTGGTCTGGTGGGATGACGGCGCGATCGTTCTGGCGAAAAATGATGCGCAGAATAGCGCCATGATCAAACACTATGCTTTACATTACACAGGTCCGTTCATCGACCCTTCAACAATCAGCGCGGGGGATACCGCCGCCGCTTCGAAGGAATTGGGATACCTCCTTAACCGCGCGCCCGACTCCGCGGCTGTCACCAGTTACGTCAGCACGTTCTTGGCGAGCCATCCCGCCACGGGGCTTTCACGATAATTTAATTTTTGCTACGATAGACCCATGGTTGAGTTCTCTCATCTGACGAAAGCCTATAAAAAGAAGGTGGTCGTGAACGACTTCACCCTCTCCGTGGATGTGCCGATCTTCGGGTTTTTGGGGCAGAACGGGGCGGGGAAGACGACGATCATGAAGATGATCGTGGGATTGCTCAAACCCACAAGCGGCACGATCATCATTGACGGGGCGCTCTCATCACATCCCATTTTCAAAAAGAAACTTGGCTATATGCCGGAGACACCATATTTTTATGAACGCATGACGGGCATGGAGTTTTTGCGGTTCTGCGACGAGCTTTTTGAGTCGTCCGAAGGTAAGACCCCGCACTATGAAGAGATCCTAAAAAAGGTGGGAATTTACGCCGCGCGCAACGCGGAGATCCGCACGTACTCAAAAGGCATGCGCCAGCGTCTTGGCTTCGCGCAATCGCTTGTGAATGATCCGGAATATCTTTTTCTCGATGAGCCGCTCGACGGTCTGGACCCGATCGGTCGCCGGGAGATGAAAGAGGTGATGCTCGTGCTCAAGCACGAGGGCCGCAAGATATTCTTGAACACGCACATCCTCGCCGACGTGGAAGAGATCTGTGACGAGGTGGGGGTCATCCATAAAGGAAAGCTGCTCTATGCGGGACCCGTGAAGGCGTTCTGCGCGGGCAAGCCGTTGGAAGAGCGATTCATGGAGGCCGTCACCGAACACGAAAACGGGCGCACGCCGCACGCCGGAAAATAATTCACGTCTATGAGAAATATCCTTATCATCGCAAAGAATACGCTCAAGCTGGAGATTCGCGACAAGATCCTGTACGGCATCATCGTGTTCGGCCTGCTCTATGTGTTCTTTACGCTCTTCCTCGCGGACCTGGTATTGAAAGAGCCGATGATGGTGAAAGCGTTCGGCCTGACCGGCATCTATTTCTTCAACGCGATCATCGCGCTCTTCCTCGGTACGACGTCGTTCTTCAAGGACGTGGATCGGAAGGTGGTGTATTTCATCCTTTCCAAACCGGTGTCGCGTGCGCAGTTCCTGCTCGGAAAATTTCTGGGGTTATGCATGGTGTTATTGCTTACGAGCGGGATCCTCGCCGTGGCATATGAAGGAGTGGTGATCTATAAGTTGGGCGTATTCGACGGGATCGGGCTTGCCGCCATTATCCTGCAATTTTTTGAGATGGCGCTCTTTCTGGCGTTCGCGATATTCGTTTCCACGTTTGCGAGCTCGCTGCTCTCCATCGTGTACACGTCCGGCGTCTTCTTCCTTGGCCACATCGTGAGCCAGCTTGTGACCGACGCAAAACAAATTGGCATCACCGGCATCCGCCTGTGGCTGGTAGAAATCCTTTATTATATCTTCCCGAATCTGGAAAAGTTCGACGCCCGAAACTTCGCGATCCACGCGGTCGCCACGCCGTGGACGTCGTTTGCTCTGGCCGCCGCGTACGCAGCGGCATACATCATATTCCTCCTCACCGCCGCAGTGTGGATATTCGATAAAAAAGAGATATAGGAATTTACATGGCGCGTCCGAACGGATATACAAAAATAGCGGTGCTGGGATTGCTGCTCGCGCTTGTGATGCTCCTGCAGATCGAATACGACACCACGAAGGTCACATTGCCCGCGTCGGGAGAACAGACCATTTCGCCGTTCATGGTGCGCATCCTTGATATGGGATTCCATCCCGCGGTCGCGTCGTTCTTGTGGGCCACCACAATGCCGGAGATCCTGGATCTGTGGGAAAAGAAAACGGAATATTTTACCGACCTCGCGTTTGTGAACGCAGTGGATCCCAAGCTGAGCTATCCGTACGCGTTCTCGGTGCTCACATTGCCCGCAGTGCCGGCTACCGCGGATCCCGATTCCGTGGCGCAAGCCGAAGTGATCGGCGAACGAGGACTTGCTAACGCCGACCCGGACTGGAGGATCGCATATTACATGGCGACGAACGAATTCCTATATGGAAAGAACGAGAAAGAAGCCTTGTGGTATTACAACATCGCCGCCCAGACGCCCGGCATTCCCGCGTATGCGGAGCGGTTCTCGCTGAACTTCGGCATAGAGACGAATCAGCGGCAGAAGACGGAGCAGTTATGGGAGACTATCATGGCCTCGACGAATGATTCGGACACGAAGGCGCGTGCGCAGGCGTACATCGACCATCTGCAGGATTTTGATTATCTGGACGCCGCGTCGGCGATCTATAAAAAGGATTTTGGCGTTTTCCCCACGTCCACGGCGGAGCTCGTGCGGAAAGGGATCATCCCGTCCGTGCCGGTAGACCCGTTCGGTTTCGCGTTCATCATTCAGGCCGACGGCACATCGGCGATTGACCTGAATACCCTGCCGGCATATATGAGCACGAGCACGGGACGGTAGCTGAAATAAAAAGGAGGCATCGGTTGGATGACTCCCTGTGGAATTAGATGAGTTCAAATTGTGACGTCCTCGAGGAGTCCGCCGAAGGCCCTCTTGGTGAGCTCGGTTCCCACGTGAACGCAGGTGCTCTTGGACTTCGGTTCACCTTCACAGTGAGGGCAGTAGGGAAGAGGGAAGGTTTGGACATCGCCAAACCCTTCGCACTCACCGCCGGGCGGAGTGTCGTGGGCGGAAACTTCGCAACTGACAAATTGTATTTTTGCGCTGCATTCCCTGCATATCCACCCGCCGTTTGTATCTTGATATCGCCGGAAAAGGTCCTTGATGGCCGCATTCAGCTCGGTCGGGCTAAGTCCGCGTTTTGGAGCTTCCATAATAACCAGTCCTTTCTTGCTGCGGAGCGCTTGATGTTCCACTAGGAATATAACAGAGAATCCAATTGCTTTCCAACAACAAAATCTTTATAGTTATGAGCGATATGAAACTCTCCATCGGCATCGTCGGTCTCCCAAATGTCGGCAAATCAACACTGTTCAAAGTGCTGACCCGGCAGAACATCACGATCGCCAATTATCCGTTTGCGACGATCGACCCGAACGTGGGCGTCGTTGCCGTTCCCGACGAGCGTCTGGAAAAACTGAACACGCTCTCCGCATCAAAAAAGAAAATCCCGGCTGTCGTGGAATTCTTTGACATCGCGGGCCTCGTTAAAGGCGCCAATAAAGGCGAGGGACTGGGCAATGCGTTCCTGGATGACATTCAGCTCACGCAGGCCATTGTGATGGTGGTCCGCGCGTTCGAGAATCCCGACATCATTCACGTGGATAATTCGGTGGACCCGGTGCGCGACATTGATGTGATCAACTTGGAATTGATGTTGAAGGATCTTTCGGCGGTGGATAAGCGCCTGGTGCGCACGGAGGCCGAGGCGCGGGCGGGCAAAAAGGAGGCGTTGCACGACAAGGAGATTTTGGAGCGATTAAAGAAGTCGCTCGAGAGCGGCGTGCTGCCCGTGAGTGACGCGGAGCTCTCGCACGCGATCAAGAGCGAGCCGCGATTGAACGATCTGCGCCTGCTCACCACGAAGCGTCAGCTCTATCTTATCAACGGCAAGGAGTCGGATGCATCGCCCGAGTTGCTCGCAAAGATTTCATCGCTTGGTGCAGATTACCTCGTGAGCGACCTTTCATCGCCGGAGGTGGAGTCGGTGGAGATTCCGTTGCTCGTCAAAAAGGCGTACCACGTGCTCGACCTCATCAGTTTTTTTACGACGGGAGAGGACGAAACGCGCGCATGGACTATCGAGCGGGGGACGAAGGCACCGCAGGCATCGGGCGTCATCCACACCGATTTCGAGGAGAAGTTCATCCGCATGGAGGTCGTCCCCACGGATAAATTGTTGGAGGCCGGTGGTTGGAGCAAGGCAAAACAGAAAGGCTGGCTTCGTGTGGAGGGGAAGGAATATGTCGTTGCCGATGGCGATGTGGTTGAAGTGCGGCACGGGTAAAAAACAAAGCC
>CAZXCH010000036.1:0-7779 GCA_964639165.1 uncultured Candidatus Saccharibacteria bacterium
GCGATCAGGGGAACGGAAGTATTCGGAGTATTGTTGAGCGATAACCCGAGCGACGATGCTTTTTCTATTTGCTGTTGAAGATTGACCACCGCAGCGTCGTATTTCTTTTTTTCACCCTGGAACACAAGCGAAGCCTTTACCGGATCTCGGGAAGAATCTTCCCCGAGCAGGGCAAAATTCTTTTCATATACCATCACTCGTACGAAACTTTGCTGAAGGCTGGCGAGGGGGGCGGGCGTAGGAATGGCGAGCGTGTCGTTAAGTGCGCTTTGGATCCCAGAAACAAGATAAGGAAGCTGGGATGTGTCTCCGCCGCCCGCGTTGCTTATCTGACTTTGCAATCCACTCGAAACCAAATCCTTATTAAACGCGGCACTCAATGCGGTGCCATACTGGGCAATGGCGTTTTGAGAAGCGGATGGGGTGGTCTTGATCAGCTGCGATTGCGCTTCGGTATCCCAATCCGGCAACACAAAGCCTTCTACCGCGGAGTTGGAAGATATGGTCTGAGCGATCGCCTGTGTGTCGGGGGTGGCGATGTTGAGGAGCCCGTTTGTATTCGTCGTTATCCCGTTCGGGTTGGCGGCATCAAGTCCATTTACGAACGAATCCGCAAAAACATTGGTGAGGTTATTGGGATCGCTCGCGAGCGCGTCGGTGGAGGTGGTATCAACATAACTCAGCAGTTCGGCGGCATTTCCCTGAAGAGAGCCGGTGTCTACGAACGCGGTGGTCGGAACCGGGGAGTAGGCGCCGGATGAACCGAGGTTCGCAATGCTCGGTTCGGTGGGAGCCTTGGCGGTTTGCGGAGAGTTGTTGGCAACCAACGAAAGCACCAAACCAGAACAGACCGCGACGGTAGCCAGAATAAGGAACCCGGTGATCAGCTTCTTGACATCTATCATTAATTTAAATTATAGCCCCAAAAGAAAATGCTTGCTATAAGGGTTATCCCCATATCGGCAAGATTGCGATGGTAATGATGTTTTCAATACTAAGGTCCTGCGGGCGTACCCCGGGATCGATGCCGATCTTTTGGAGATGCCGGACGATATCCTCCCTTTTGGATGGTTCGCTTGACGCTTCCGTCAGATTATTCAGCAGTGTTTTGCGCGGCTGTCCAAAAATGCCACGGACGGCTCTATAATAGAGCGCCGGATCGATGGGATCCCGAGCGGTTTGGAGGGTTGCAAGTACGACGATGGCGGAATCCACGTCCGGTGGAGGAGAAAAATCCTTTCTCGGAACTAACGCCACAATATCAGGCTTCGCCCAGAATTGGACGCTTGCGGCGAGTCGGTTCATGTGCGGCGACGCTGCACATATCCGTTCGGCCACCTCCTTTTGTATAAGGAGTACCGTCCGCTCCGGCTTTTCTTCGAGCTCGCTTATGACCCGCAGTAACTTTCCGGTGATGTAGTAAGGAATATTCCCGGCGATCTTATACCCGCGAAGGCCGGTGACGGCATCCGGCAAAGTTTTCAACACATCCCCCTCTATTATAGTGAGCAGGCCCGGCTTCTCTTTTTTTGCCAATGCGGAGAGCTCGCCGATCAATGAATGGTCTTTTTCTATGGAGATGACGGCGCCGTTGGACGTTGCTGCCGTGGCGATGAGGAAGGCGGTGAGTTCTCCATGGCCCGGCCCGACCTCGATGAGGGTATCGTTTTCCCCGACCTCAAGCGTGTCCGCGATTGTTTGTAGCGTTGCGGTGTTTTTGAGAAAGTGTTGCCCGAGCTTTTGCATATTGATAGGTTATAATCATTGTAATGCTAGCGAAGCTTATTGGGAACATAGAGAATGCAAAGATTTCCTTTTCTCAGGCGGTGTTCGGTTTTATAGGGATCATCTGCATCCGTTTTTTCCTTGAAGACCTTTCAAGTCCTATGCTCAGCGCCCCGGCGGTACCGGATCTGCTGACCATGGTACATTACGGACTCTTTTATATAGGGGCGGGTCTTTCAACGGCGCTCGTGCTTCGTATATTCATTCCCGACATAAAAAAGATATCGAAGGTAGTGCTTTCTCTTTTGCCGGTTATGTGGTTTCCCCCGCTCATCGATCTTATCGCATCGCATGGCGCGGGATCTCCGATGGCATACATCTTTACGGGTGGGACGGCGCTATGGGGAAGTTTTCTCACGCTCGGCGGCACTCCTTTATTCGGCGGCGTCACGTTGGGCATAAAGATAGAAATGGCCGTTATTCTGATCGGATTGGCCTCCTATGTTTTTATAAAAACAAAGAGCATCGCTCGCTCCATCTTCATTATTCTCGTCGGATATTGCATGGTTTTTATCTGGTTGGCATTTCCTAGTATCATGGCTCTTTTTGGGGCCTTGGCGGGGAACCGACTCGCCGCCGCGCCCGCGTATTTCCTCGTCGGACAATTTGCGGCATCGCATATGCTTATGCGCCTTATATCGCCCGGAGAGGCACTTTCCCCCCTCGCCACCACCGGGGCCTTGTTTAACGGCGGGATGGCGTATGTGTTCTATCTTTTGGACCTCGCGCTCTTCATTGGTTGGGCGATCGCGTATCGCCCTCATTTTTTGAAAGAGTATTTGCGTAATTGCAGGCCGGAACGCATCACCAGTTTTTTATTATTGATCGGAGTCGGGATATGTGTCGCGATAAAAACTTCGTACGGCCAGCCGTTCAATAATTGGGTGGACGTTTTCGCCTTGATCGTTTTGATGGTCGCATATTTCTGTGCGTGGATATTTGCGGTCGGAGTGAACGATATCGTAGACGTTGATATTGATCGCGTGAGCAATCAGGGGCGGCCTCTCGTCACGAGCACCATTACGGAAGAAGAAGTACGCAGCGCAAATTTCTTTTTCCTCTTGTGGTCGTTTGTCGGCGCTTTTATCGTCGGGTATTGGGCGCTGTTTGCGATGATGCTTTTCACCGCAGCCTACTATGTTTATTCCGCTCCCCCGCTACGCCTGAAGCGCGTTCCGTTACTCGCCACATTTTTGATCTCACTCGCGAGCCTTTCCGCCGCAGCCGCAGGATTTTATTTCGCGAGCCCTATACAACTCGCCGCCGCGCTTCCCGGGAGTCTTATTATTTTCTGCCTCGTCTTCTTTACATTGGTGACGAATATAAAAGATATAAAAGATATAAATGGCGACCGTGCGGCCGGGATCGCCACCATCCCTACGATCTTCAAAGGGCATACGGGGAAGGCTATCGTTGGCGCGATGCTCGCAGTCGCGTTCCTTTCCGTGCCGGTGATCGTTTCGTCGGTTTCTCTTTTTATTCCGTCACTTATCGCCGCCGCGCTCGGATATTATTTTACCGTAGCGGAACCGTTTAGCGAGCGCAGGATCTTCATTTTATATTTTGCATATGCCATTACGGCGGGATTCATTCTCTGGAGTTAATTGAGGGAGACGGTATCGTCATCATCGTACGAGTCGTCGCCATACCATTCCGCTTTGCCCTTTCCGTTCGCCGTGAGCGAGCCATCCCCCGCCATCAAAACGATACAATCCTCCGGGATCTCGTTGATGAATCGCGACGGGATCCCATAAAAACTGAGATAGAGATTTTTCCGGGCGCGTGTCATGGCGACATACATCAGCCGCCGCTCCTCTTCGAGCGAGTTCTCGTCGTCCAATGAACGGCCGTGCGGTAATAATCCTTCAGCCACGCCGGCGATGAATACCGAATCAAACTCCAGCCCCTTTGCCAGGTGGATGGTCATCAAATTGACCTCCCGCCCGTCAACGGGCTTATTTCCTATCTCATCCGCAGCCTGGAGGAGACTTAACCGTTCCAGGAGCTCGTCAAGGCTCGTGAAATCGGTCGCGAACGTAATGAGCTCGGCAATATTCTCCTCGCGCTCATCGGAATTCACAAAGTTCGATTCAAGATATTCAAAATAGCCGAATGTCTCCAGGAATAATTTCAGCGCGGCAAGCGGTGCGATCTTTTCCAGGGTCAGCTTCGCCGGGTTCTGCAACTCCACGACTTTATTTTTGAATTCGGCGAAGCAACGCTTCGTGAGATTTTTTTCCAGTCGTTCACGCGCAGGCTCGTCCTTTGCGTTTGAGATATAGCGCAGCGCCGAGACCGCATCTTTTATCTCCCGCCGTTCATAGAATTTCAATCCGCCAAAAATGCGATACGGGATATTATTGCGGATGAGCGCCTGCTCGATCGCACGCGATTGCGCGTTCGTGCGGTATAATATCCCGACGTCCGCATTTTTATCGCGCGCACGCAAAGAATAAATTTTTTGAGCGATCCACTCCGCTTCTTCGTTCTCGCCCCACGCTTCAAAGAGCACGATCGGATCGCCGTCCGGATTCTGCGTCCAAAGATTTTTCGGCGTGCGGAAGCGATTGTGCTTTGCGACCGCCGCCGCCGCACGGATGATGATCCCGGTAGAGCGATAGTTCTCTTCCAAAAAATGCACGCTGGCACCTTTCCATTCTTTATCGAAATTCAAAAATGTTTTTATGTCGGCGTAGCGCCAACTATAAATAGTTTGTTCATCGTCCCCTACCACGCTCAAGTTGCGATGTTCTCCCGCGAGCAGCGAGACAAGTTCATACTGCTTCGGATTGATATCTTGATATTCATCGACGAGGATCGCGTCGAACATGTGCTGATATTTTTTTAGCACGGCCGAATTTGCTTTTAAAAGCGCCACCGTCTTCTCGATGAGGTCGTCAAAGTCGAATGCGTTGTTGCGCTCGAGCGCTGCTTCATATTTTTCGAACACGTGGCGTACCTGTGCCTCTTTATCCACCGACGGCCTCGCTTCCGGCAATAGTTTCCCGAGATTCTTTAATTCGGAGATCTTCTTGGCGAAATATACCGGCGTATCTTTCTTGTTTTTTTTGGCCAGAATACCATCATCCTCGTCATCCTTCTTCGGCGGCAGGACGGCTTTAACCGCCTTCTTTACGAGGTCGAAGGAATCGTGATCGTCAAAAATGGCAAAATTGGGATTCCGGCCCGCCAGGCGGCACTCCTTTCGTAGGATTTTTGCTCCCAGAGAATGAAATGTGCCCAAAAACGGACCTGTCCGGTTAACCCTATGAGCCATCTCTTTTGCCGCCTTATTGGTAAAGGTTATAGCGCAGATCCGCTCTGGGGGCGTCCCGGTGTCTATTAAGTGGATAATTCGGCTGGTAAGGGTCTTGGTTTTGCCCGTTCCCGCGCCTGCCACTATTAATAGAGGGATCCCGTGGGCATGAACCGCCGCGTCTTGGGCCGGATTCAGGGGTGCTTGTCCGGGCTTGCCGGCTGGTTGAGATTTTGGGTTCATTGTGGTATCATCAAATTCATAAGTACGACTATCCAAAAACTCAAAAGTGATTATAAGCCATTAGGAGTGGCTGTTTTTTTGGCGGTTGGTGGATTATTGTCCGGACTCCTCTGGGGCTCCGTTTTTGTTTCTCGTCCCGCCGGAACCGTCCAAGAGTACAGAACCCCCGGGGGTCCGCTACTGATCCCTCAGGCCGAAGGCGCCGAGATAGACAGTGCGGCGCTTACCCCAAAAAGCGCTCCATTCCTTGCATCCGCGAACACGGACGAGGGAGGTCTTCAATCGGTAGAGAATGTTGATGTGCTTTATGGCGAAGGAGCCCTCAAAGATTCCGAACCGGTGGTCAAGACAAAAACAACGAACGCTGCCGGCAATAATACGAAGGGATTGGCGACGGGGATCATTTATACGGCAACCGCGAACGACACCCTACATTCCATTTCCGTCGCCTTCGGCATCCCTATGAATACGATAGTCGAATTCAACCCATCTGTAAATTTTTCTGCGCTTGGTCCCGGCATTTCGATCGTTATCCCCGGCAAAAACGACATTTAGAATATTTCTTTCAGTCGATAGCTGAACGCCTCCGCGAGGTGGAGGGATGTGACGCTATCTTTTTTTTCAAGATCCGCAATCGTGCGCGCAACTTTTAGCAACCGATAATATCCGCGCGGAGAGAGCTGGCTGTGGTCCAGTGTTTCCAGAAACACGCGGGTGTCCCGATCCGCGTTCATCATATCCTGAACTTCCCGCGCACTTAGTTCACTGTTCAGTTTCCCGCGCCTCGCGATCTGTATTTCCCTCGCGCGGGTGACGCGTTCTTTTATCGAGGCGCTTTCGCCGCCGGATGCATCGCCGGAAGATCCTCTCCGCAATTCTTCGATCGCAACCCTGCCCGCCTTTACCTGTATGTCGATGCGGTCGAGCAATGGTCCGGAAATCTTCTTCTGATATTTTATGATCTCATATGCGGAGCATCTGCATTCCTTTTCCGCATCGCCGTAGAATCCGCACGGGCATGGGTTCATTGCCGCCACGAGGATGAACTTTGCGGGAAATGCGACGCTTTGTTTCGCTCGCGCGAGGTGAACAACGCCGGACTCAAGGGGTTGCCGCAGTGCCTCGAGCGCGTTCTTCTGAAATTCAGGAAGCTCGTCGAGAAAAAGTATTCCGTGATGAGCGAGGCTGATCTCTCCGGGCCGCGGGTCTTGTCCCCCGCCGACAAGCGCCGTGATGGATGCAGTATGATGCGGCGCGCGAAACGGCCGTTCGCGGATAAGACCGTCAGGGCTTAGGCCCGCAGCACTCCATATTTTCGTTGTTTCAATGGCCTCGGGCATGGTCAGCTGCGGGATAATGCCCGCGAGTGCATGCGAAAGAAATGTCTTTCCGACGCCGGGCGGTCCAAAGAGTAGAACGTTATGATGTCCCGCCGCCGCGATCGTGAGCGCGCGCTTCGCATTCCCCTGCCCTCTGATCTCCGAAAAATCAGCGGCGGCGATCGCGGAATGTATTTCCTCGGTGAACCGCAACGGGGCATGTTGTACCTTCCCTTCAAGGATCGCAATCGTCTCGCGAATGTCTTCCAAGGGAATGATATTCATCTCTGCGATCGCCGCCGCTTCGTTCGCGTTCCGGCGCGGAAGGAACAAATATTTAAATCCCTCAGCCGCCGCTTTCTGTGCGATATTCAGCGCGCCGCTGATCGGACGAAGCCGTCCATCCAGCGCGAGCTCTCCCAGAAATATCTTGTCGGAACAATCGAACTCTTTTATTTGTTTTGTGGCAAGAAGATAACCGAGCGCGATCGCGAGATCGTAATGCGAGCCGGTTTTCTTTACATCTGCCGGCGCGAGGTTGATGGTGATCCTCCGGTTCTCCCGGTTCGGCGGTTTGATGCCCGCATTTTTCAGCGCGGAGTTGACGCGTTCCTTTGCCTCGGAAAGTGATCGATCGCCGAGTCCGACGATATTGAAAGAGTGCAACCCGACATTTACGTCCGCCTCCACTTCGATGATCTTCGCATCGATGCCTTCAAGCGCCGCGGAATAGAGCCTCCCTAATTTTTTACTCATGAACACACTATCCCATGGCCATCATTAAAAAAATATAAAACAGCCACCATTTTTAAAAGGTGGCTGTTTTATATTTTTGTGGCTAGCTTGCTAGTTTGCACTCTTTACAGAAACGCGATTCGGGGTCGATCAAAAGGATTTCATGTTCTATCGGTTTGCCGCATTTTTCACAAACTCCATATGTGCCGGATTGGATCTTACTGAGGGCGATGTCGATCTCATTCAAACGATCCTTTAACTCTTGCGCCGCAGCGAGCTGATCTCCCACTTGTTCCGATTTGTCACTCTCCTCATCGCCGTGATCGATGTCACTTCCAAAATCAACCGGTCGCTCATCCCCCGCTATCTCCGCAGCGATTATTCCCCGCTCTTTTTCCAAAGCAACTTTATATTCTTTTAATTGGTCTTGATTCATAGTTT
>CAZXCH010000037.1:0-7392 GCA_964639165.1 uncultured Candidatus Saccharibacteria bacterium
AGGCTGCGATAATCCGCATAGGTGTGGCGGCTCGGCTTGCTCATAATCTTGAAGTCATTCACCGCCGCCTCTTTGTTCTTATACGCAAGGCGCACCGTAATGAGGTTTTTCTTGCCGACCAGTTCTTTTTCGGCGCTCTTGATATACCCGTGCTCTACGAGCTTTGTTAGGATCGCAAAATCCATCTTCGTGAACGGGAAGGTTATCTTGTCTTTCTTTGCCCTAGTGGCGTTTTTAAGTTCGGAAAGGATATTGTAATGCATAATATTACCAGCTGGCCTTTTTTATTCCAGGGATCTGCTGAGCGGTCGCCATCTCACGGAAGCAAATGCGGCACAATCCGAAGTCGCGCATGAAACCACGCTTGCGACCGCAGCGGAAACAGCGCCGCACGATGCGGGATGAATACTTTGGTCGCTTTTTGCTTCGCGCGATAACGGATTCTTTTGCCATATTACTTTTTCTTCTTTTTTCCCGTCAGCGCTTCTTTCTTCATCGGCACGCCGAACTCCGCGAACTTTTCCACGGACTTCGCGCGGTTGCGCACTTTCGGCACTACGCTCACACCGATCGAGAACGATATCGGGGATTTCTCCGGCACGATCTCCGGGAACACCAGATGGTCGCGGACGCCCACGTTAAGGGTGCCGCCCTGGTCGATCGCGGAATGTTCCAACACACCAAAGTCTCGGACGCGAGGTAACACTATTGTAATCAAACGCTCAAAAAAATCAACTGCTTTCTCGCGGCGAAGGGTCACGCGGAGACCGACGATCTGACCTTCTCGCACTTTGAATCCTGCAATAGACTCTTTTGCTTTGCGCACTTGGGGCTGTTGGCCCGTGACAGCGGCAATGTCGCGCATCACCTGCGGGAGGATCTTCTCCTCAAAGCTCGGCTGTTGGCCAAGGCGGCCCACGCCCGCGTCAATGACGACCTTCTCAACGAAGGCACGCATCGCTTTCCTATCGGTGTTTGTTTTTTTGGTTTCAGCCATGGGCGTATATATTAGAGAATTGCCTTACACTTTTTGCAGTAGCGAACCTTGCGAGTGCCTTCCATACGGCCGCCCATACGGGTTGGTTCCTTGCAGTTCGGACAGACGATCATCACCTTGGAAGCGGCAAGTGGGCGCGAGACCGCCACAATCTGACCCTTCTCTCCCTGCTTGCGCGGCTTTGAACGCTTCTTGAAGACGTTCAATCCTTCGATCTGGATGCGATCATCCTCCGGGAACGCCTTCAAAACCACCCCGGTCTTTCCGCGGTCCTTTCCCGATAATATCTTTACGTTGTCGCCTTTCTTGAGTTTCATGAAAATAGTATTAAACGATTTCTTCCGCCATGGTCATTAATTTCTCAAAGCCTTTCTCTTTGAGCTCGCGCGGAAGCGGGCCGAAGATACGCGTCGCCGTCGGCTCTTTCTTGGCATCGATCAATACCACCGCATTCTCGTCAAAGCGGACGTACGAACCGTCCTTGCGGCGAAGCGCGCTCTTGGTGCGGACCACGAGCACTTTCACCACATCCTTTTTCTTGACCGTCTTGCGCGGCTCGGCG
The DNA here is from genome assembly GCA_964639165.1 of uncultured Candidatus Saccharibacteria bacterium. GTDB lineage: Bacteria > Patescibacteriota > Minisyncoccia > UBA6257 > 2-01-FULL-56-20 > JAKAGE01. The sequence continues at coordinate 1,560 of CAZXCH010000037.1, forward strand.
CTCTGCACGGAAGCGACGATCACGTCGCCCACGCCGGCATAGCGGTGATGCGTTCCGCCGAGGATGCGGAAACACCGCACCACCTTGGCGCCGCTGTTATCCGCAACTTTGATGACCGATCGTTCTTGTATCATAGTAAAAAATTATGCGATCTTGTTTATGATCTTCCAGCGCTTTTCGCGCGAGAGCGGGCGGGATTCCTCGATGGTGACCTTATCCCCCGTCTTGTACTCGTTGTTCTCATCGTGCGCCTTAAATTTGGTCGTCACCTTATAGTACTTGAGATACTTCGGGTGCTTCTTCAAGCTTGCAACCGCAACCACGCGCGTCTTCGTCATCTTGTCCGAGACGACAACGCCGATGATCTTCCGCTTTTTGATCTGTTCGTTATTTTTGGTCATGGGTTTGCATATGAATGAATGTCTTCGCCCGGGCGATGCGCTTGCGGGTCTGGTGAAGCTCGTTCACATTCTTCACTTTTCCGGCCGCGAGGTCAAATCGGAGGGCACGCAATTTCTCAGCCGAATCAAGCACGATGCGTTCGAGTTCGCCGAGCGGCTTGTTCTTCAATTCCTGGATTTCTTTCTTTTTCATGTCTTTATGATGAAATTATTTGACCATGATGCGGGTCTTTACCGGAAGCTTGAATGACGCGAGACGCAACGCCTCCTTGGCGCGCACCATCGTCACCCCGTCGATCTCAAAAAGAACACGGCCCGGCTTCACCGGAAATACATAGTGGTCAACCGAACCCTTTCCGCCTCCGAGCGTCTTCTCGGGAGCCTGCTGGGTGATCGGCTTGTCGGGGAAGATGCGGATCCAGAGACGGCCGTCGCGCTTGAGGTAATTCGTGATCGTTTTGCGCGCCGCTTCGATCTGGCGTGAGTTCACCCATGCCGCTTCCGTGGACTTGAGGCCGAACGAACCATAGCTCAAAGTGAGCCCGCGCGTTTCAACCATGCGCTTTCGGGAGCGCCCTTTCTGCCACTTGCGATGTTTAACTTTCTTGGGAAGAAGCATGGCTATAGTTAATAATTAGGGGTTGAGGGTCCGCTGCGGCGGCTTGATGCGGAACGTGAACGGGCGGACTCTTCTGCCTCCTGTTTGGCGGTCTTCGCAAAGACCTCTCCTTTATATATCCAAACGCGGATGCCGATGGTACCGTACGTGGTATATGCCGTGGCGGTGCCGTAATCAATGTCCGCACGAAGCGTCTGCAATGGGAGCGATCCCTTTGAAAGGTGCTCGTTGCGCGCAATCTCGTTGCCGTCAAGACGGCCCTTCATCAGGATTTTGGCACCTTTCACCTCGCGGTTCTGGAGGATCTGCTCCAAATATTTCTTCATGGTACGGCGGAAGCGGATACGCTTCTCCAAATCCCACGCCATCTGCTGGGCAAGGTAGCGGGCGGAAACATCCGAGCGCTTCAACTCCTCCACATTCAAGCTGAGCGCGACCTTGGAACGGGTCTTACGCACCTTCATAAGCGCATCAACGATGGCTTTGTTCAAATCTTCCATTCCCTTTCCCCCGCGGCCGATAATAAGTCCCGGACGGGCGGCGCGGATGAACACACGAAGATTACCCTGCGTGCGCTCGATCTCTAACGCGGCGACGCCGGCGAGCGCGATCTTGGTATTGATCGTGTTGCGGATCGCCTCATCCTCTTCCAAGAACTTCGCGTAACCGCCCTTAAGGAACCAGCGGACCGGCCAGCACTTGGAAATTCCCAACCGATATGAATTTGGATTGATCTTTTGTCCCATAGTATTGTTATTCGCCTACCACTTTACGGCCGAAACGGCGCTTCCAAAATCCGGGAGTCTGCTTCGACTGCGGAGCCGCTCGTTCCGGCGTGGAAGGCTTCTTGGATTTCGTCCGCTTATCCTCGCCCGGCGGAAGTTTTGTCTTCTTCGGCGGCACGATCGTAAAGCGCGACTTCAAATTCTCGTTCACGCCGAGCACCATCGTGACGTGGCTCATCTTTTTCTGGATGGGAGATGCGCTGCCGCGAGCGCGCGGAAGCATCCGCTTCAACATCGGTCCGCCGTCAACGCGGACGCTCGACACAAAGAGATGCTGAGTATCTGCAACCTTATTGTTTTTAGCATTCGCAACGGCCGAACGCAAGAGTTTCAGCAATGGCTTGGCGGGACGGCGCGTCTGCATCAGGAGTTGCGCCTCCGCTTCATTCACCGGCAATCCCTTAATAAGATCTCCAACGCTGCGTACCTTACGGGGCGCCATGCGGAGGAAACTAAGTTGTGCGGTGAATTGTTTTTCCATGGTTTTTATTTCTTAGCGGGTGCTGCTTTTGCCGCAGATGCCTGCGTCTTTGCGGTCTCGGTAGCCTTGGTTTCCAATTCCTTCTGCATCTTTCCGCCATGGCGGATGAATTTGCGGGTCGGCGAGAACTCGCCCAAGCGATGCCCAACCATTTCCTCCGTCACGCGCACTTCAACGTGCGTTCGGCCATTATGGACGCCAAACACCTGTCCAACAAACTCCGGAGCAATCTCCGATGCGCGGGACCACGTCTTGATGACCGTGCCACTGCCGGACTTGGTATTCAAAACCTTCTTCATAAGCTTCGGATCGACGAACGGGCCTTTTTTGAGTGAACGTGACATGGTAGTTAAAATATAAGACTATTTATTATTGCGGTTACGCAAGCTGACGCGACGCTTGACGATGAATTGGGTCGACCGCTTCTTCTTGTTGCGTGTCTTGTGACCACCAGTGACCTTGCCCCACATGGTCTTCGGCTTACGGGTACCGCGCGGTTGTGCGCCTTCACCGCCTCCGTACGGATGATCAACCGGGTTCATGGCGCTGCCGCGGACCGTCGGGCGGATGCCCATCCAGCGCGAGCGCCCTGCTTTGCCAAAATTCACCAGGCTCCATTCTGAGTTCGAGACCTGGCCAAGCGATCCAAGGCATGTCCACAACACGCGGCGGACCTCGCCGGAGTTGAGCTTAAGATCGGTGTAGCCGTCGGCATTCGCGAGCACTTCCGCGTACGCGCCTGCGGAGCGGGCGAGCTGTCCGCCGCGTCCCGGCGCCATTTCAATATTATAAACTTGCTGACCAACCGGGATGTTCTTAAGCTGCATGCGATTACCGCTGCGGATCGGCGCGACAACCGCCGTCGTAATCTCATCCCCCACTTTCATTTTTTCCGGAGCCAAAATGTACGTCTTCACGCCATCCGCATATTTTACGAGCGCGATGAACGCGGTGCGGTACGGATCGTATTCGATCGTCTCTACGATCGCCTTGGAATCCAAACGTCCCTGCTTGAAATCGATCACGCGGTAGAGCTTCTTGTTGCCGCCACCCTGGTGACGCACCGTGATACGGCCCGCCGAGTTGCGGCCGGAATTCGTCTTCAAGCGCTCAACGAGGGGCTTATAAGGACGCACGCCTTTTGTCAGGGTGCTGTAGTCGGAAGACGTCATGTTGCGCCGCGAAGCGCTTGTAGGCTTGAAGGATTTCATTAGTTCAGATCGATTTTTTGTCCATCTTTAATGGTGACGATCGCTTTGCGGTAACCATCCGTTTTTCCTTTGATGCCGCGGCCGGATTTCTTTACCTTGCCCGGGCGGTTGAGGATATTCACGTCCACGACGTCCACTTTATAGATGGCATGGATGGCTTTCTTCACCTCCGGCTTCGTCGCCCCGGATTTTACCAAAAAAACGTACTGATTGGAAGTGGTCAGCATCGTCGCCTTCTCGGTGATCCACGGCTTTTTGATGATGAGGTGGTCGGTCATATTAGATCTTGTAATGCTTTTCGATCGTATCGACGACGCTCTTGTCGATGAAGAGGTTCTTGTGGTTCATGATGTCATAGATGTTCAACGAATCGGCTTCGATGACCTTCGTCTTTTGAAGATTGCTCGTGGCGCGGAAAAGATTCTTGTTGCTGTTCTCCGAGACCAAAAGCACGTCAAAGCGCTTATCGCCCTTCTTTGGTGACAAGACCATCTTCAAGGCCGCTGCAACATTCTTCGTCTTCGGCGCATCGAGAATGAGGGTGTCAAACACCTTTACCTCACCATCCCTCGCCTTCTTGGAAAGCACGGAAAAGAGCGCGACCCGCTTCATCTTCTTATTCACTTTCTGCGAGTAATCCTTGTCGTTGCGAGGTCCATGCGCTTTTCCGCCGCCCACCCAGATCGGCGATCGGGTGGATCCGTGACGCGCGCGACCGGTTCCCTTCTGCCTCCACGGTTTCTTGCCTCCGCCGCTCACTTCACTGCGATCGCGCACATGCGCCCACGGCTGGCGGGCGTTTGCGATCTGCGCTTCCAACACCTGCTGGACAAGCACCGGGCTCCACTTGGTGCCAAAAACCGCGGATGGCAATTCAACCGTTCCCACCACCTCATTCTTCAAATTATATACGTCGGCTTTCATGACTATTTTGATGTTGAAATTTCGATCAATCCGCCGCGACCGCCCGGCACCGCGCCGCGCAGGAAAAGCAAATTGTTCTCTTTATCGATAGCGGCAATCACAAGATTCTTGATGGTGACGCGGTCCACGCCCATGTGTCCTGCCATGCGGCGGCCCGGAACGACGCGTTGGAATGCGGTGGAACCGATGGAACCCGGCGCGCGATGACGATTTTTCTGACCGTGGGTCTTCGGGCCGCCGCGGAAGTTATACCGCTTGACGACGCCCGCGAATCCATGCCCCTTCGTAATACCGCTCACGCGCACCTTGTCGCCCTCGGCGAAGGAATCCACGCCAATCGCGTCATCCAATTTTAACGTAGAAATATCCACCTTCTGATTGGGGCGGTTCTTGAACTCGCGCTTTTTCTTGCCAAGGCTAAGCTGAACGGCCTCGTAGCCATCCCGCTCGGCAGTGCGCAAAATGGAAACCTTGTTGGGTTCCGCGTGAACAACAGTAACAGGAACGACTTTGCCGTCCTTCCAAATCTGCGTCATTTTAAGTTTTTTACCTAATATGTATGACATTCTCTTGATCGTCCGGAGGGTCGTGGCTTTGAATCCACGGTCGCGGAATCCAGTAAAAATTAATTAACCCCGGCTTTTATCCCGGAGTTTTTGCAAAACCAACCCACCTACCCCGCTTTTAAGCGGGATTCAGAGAAAACGGCGACCGTTTTTCTGCGCCTGGCCCGCGAACACATTTCGCGTTCATAGCCAAGGCTAAAGCGATGAAATATTGCATAAAAACTACCCGAGCAAACCTTGATGACGATTATAGCAAAACGGGACTCAATGTCAAATCCCCCTTTCGTTAGATTAAATAAGACCCCACTCCTTCTGCATATTCTCGTACCGCAATCTTAGTCTTTCAGCCAATTCGTCCGTAGCATCTTTTGCTCCGTATTCTTTAAGAAAGTTCATTCCATAACCCGGACCAAGATTGTGCTGCAAACTCCAGACGGCAGCGGAGAGATCGACCTCAACATCATCAATCCGCATATCTCCAAGATCAATAAAACCCGAAAAAATGTCCCCGTTAAATATAAAGTTCGGCAGACAGGCATCGCCATGCACTAAAACTTTGCCCGGTCCCAGTTTTCCAAATGGACAATCTTTTGTGCTCACCGCGTGAAATTCAAGCAATGCTTCGGCCAATTTCTTTATAACTTTATCTGCCGGCCATTTTTTCTTAAGCTTTGCAAGATTATCGCCCTCGATTGCGGATAACAGAAGAGCGTCTTTGTCTTCGATTTTTGTAAATCCAATCACCCGGGGGATTGGCAATTTCCCAGCCAGCCATTCAAGTCGTTCTCGTTCCTTTTCTAATCCGAATGCAATTTTGAGAAAATAATTTCCGTGCGGCGAAGCTAG
>CAZXCH010000038.1:0-485 GCA_964639165.1 uncultured Candidatus Saccharibacteria bacterium
CGATGGGGCGTACCGCGGCGGGCGTTCGCGCGATCAAATTGAAAAAACAGAATGACGAAGTTGCTGGCTTTGATATAATAAGAGGAGACGATGCAATGCTACTCGTGGTCATGGAACATGGCTTCGCGAAGCAAACGATGCTCAAGGAATACAAAGTGCAAAGCCGTGGCGGATCGGGGATCAAGACCGCCGAGGTGACGCCGAAAACGGGCGCGGTCGTTTCCGCTCACGTCGTGAGCGAAGAAAAGGAAATATTCGCGCTCTCTGCGAAAGGGCAGATGATCCGCACGGAGATCTCAACGGTCCGCAAGACCGGACGGTCCGCGCAAGGAGTACATATCATGAATCTTAAGAGTGGCGACAGGGTTGCGGGAACAGTAGTTATTTAATGCCAAAGAATTTTACTCAAAAGCAGATCGTGATCATCGGGGGCGCCGTTCTTGCGGTGATCGTTCTCGGCGTGGTGTTCTTTTTGAGCATCCGTA
>CAZXCH010000038.1:495-7380 GCA_964639165.1 uncultured Candidatus Saccharibacteria bacterium
CCCTCACTGTTTGGGGAACCGACGACTCCAAAGCATTCAATGATCTGATCCAGAGCTATTCCGGTCCCGGTTCGGGAACCTCCGCGCAAATTAAATATGTACAGATTCCCGCGGCTCAGTACCGGACCAGGGTGCTTTCGGCACTCGCCGCTGGTACGGGCCCGGATATTTTTGAGATAAGCAATCGCGATCTTGCACAGTGGCAAAACCTCACCACGCCGGTTCCTGCCACGCTCGCGACCACCTTCAATCAGGTTACCCTTCAGAGCGACTTTCCAGACGTCGTGACGCAGGATTTTGTTTCCGGCGGGAATATTTATGCTCTGCCGCTTTCCATCGACACGCTCGCGATGATCTATAACAAGGATATGTTCAATACGGCCGGCATCGCGGCGGTACCCACAACGTGGGAAGGACTCCAAGCCAATCTTCCCCAGTTGCGCGTGGAGACTCCACAGGGCCAAATCACCCAGGCCGCGCTCGCACTCGGCGGTTCCGAAACAAGTATCCCAAACGCGCCGGACATCATTTTCCTTTTGATGATGCAAAACGGCACACAGATGACGTCCGTCGGTGGATCCACCGTCAAGTTTGCGTCAGGCGCGAATGGCAACGACACCTCGGGCCTCAATGCGTTCAATTATTACCTGCAATTTGGGAATGCGGCGGGCTCCGACTACACATGGAATGACGGTATGGGAACGGCGCTTAGTAGTTTTATGCAGGGGAAAACCGCGGTCATCTTTGATTATTCTTCGGCGCTTGCGCAGATAAAAGCAACGTCCCCGTTTCTTAACTACGGCGTTGCGCCGATGCCCCAGCCGGCAAACGCAACGGTGGCGGTGAACTACGCAAAATATAATGGCCTGGCGGTTTCCCGGAGCAGCGCGAATATCGCGAGCGCTTGGAATTTCATTATCAGTTTGACGACGTCGGCCGCGGATGAGAACATATATCTGAAGGATGCGGGTACGCCACCCGCGCTTCGGTCGGTGATATCGTCGGATTTCACTATTCCCACAATGTCGATCTTCGCATCCCAGGCGCTCACCGCGAAATCGTGGCATGAGGCACAGAGCGAGACATTCGACGGCATTATGAATACCGCGATTCAAAACGTTCTGAGCGGCGCGGCGGATCCCTCCACCGCACTGAACCAAGCGCAGAGTGCAATGAACGGGGCGGGAAACTAGGCGGGCATAATCCAATCATTATCATGTTCTCAAAAAACCTCGGCGCAAAGATACTGTTGATCGCAATACTCGGGTCGTCGATAGCGCTTCCGCTTGTGGCGTCGGCCGCGTCGGGGTGGTCTACGCCCAATCTATGGGGGACACCGCCCGGCTTTTGGGGGCCGCTCGTGTCGTGTACAGGCAATTATCTTCCGACGAATTCTGACGGCAGCACTCCGAATCCTTGTACAAGCCTATGCGACCTCATCGACACCGCCATCAACATCATTTATTTCGGAATGACCCTTGCCATATTTATCATTGCGCCCGTAATGATAGTGATAGGGGGAATAATGATCATGCTCTCCGGCGCGAATCCAGGGATGCTTGAATCCGGGAAAAAGACGCTTACCGCCACCGTCATCGGGCTCTTTATCGTTCTGTGCGCGTACCTCATCGTAAACACCACCATCACCGTTTTGAATATCAGCGGTGTCGGTGGTTTTGGAAATAACGCATGCACAACAACCTCGTAAAATTCTTCGCTGTCCTCGGCCTCCTTGCCATACTGGTACTTCCAGTACTTGCGTTTGCTCAGGTGAAGATCAGCACCGCCATCCCCGGCACCAACGCGAACAGCACAAGTTCTGCCCCAGGAGCATTCATCGCTAATTTCTATCAATTTGCGTTGATGATAGGGGGTATTCTTGCTTTTGGCGCTATTGTGTATGGAGGAGTCAGATATGTAGCGTCTGCCGGCAATCCTTCCGCACAAAGCGATGGAAAGGAATGGATTATGGGAGCCCTCATAGGCCTTTTGCTTCTTGCCGGAGTCTATCTGATATTGAATGTCGTGAATCCTCAGCTGGCCAACCTCAATCTGCCTCCGTTGAATCAGATATCGGCGGTGGCGAACTATGTGGCGCCCGCGCCGCCGCCGACAGAATATGGCTGCGTCGCAAGCAATGGCATAACCGCGTGCAGCCCGGGAAACCTATCCGACTGTTCCGATGTTCCAAACGGAGCGTGTAGCGGAAAAACCTGCACGCAGGTTCCCGTCTCGCAATGTGGCACTGCGGCGCCCACAAGTACCTGTCCTATTCCTGCGTTGCCGACGCTCACTGACCCCCAGTCGATATCAATGCAAAGTGGACAGACGTTACAGTGGACATCTTCGGATCCTGCGGTTCAGCAGAATCTGACCGCATTGAACGCCGCGTATACGCAGTTTCAAAGTGCGCTTAAGAGCGCAGGCGACACCTACTCATTAGGCTCCGTCTATCGCCCGCTTCAATATCAGCAATACCTCTACGCCCTCTATCAAGATGCCAATAAGTATGGAGTCTATGGATGTCAGACTAGCGGTCAAACCGGGACTAATAGCTGTCCGTCGCCGATCAATACTTATGCCAACAACGCATCATGTACATCAGTGATTTCTGCCATACAAGCTCAAGAAAAACAGCATGGAGTTTGTAATACGACATCGCCGTGCCTTGTTGGAACGCCGGGCACCTGTGGCGCTCCGCATACGGCTGGTATCGGCATTGACATCACGGTGAGCGGCCCCGTCGCACTCAGTGGAATTAATGCATTGCTTGCACAGAAGGGCATCCCTCTAAAATGGCAAGCGCTTAGTGGTGACCCGGTACACTTCAATCTCCAAAATCCTCCGGCCGGAACCTGTCCAAACTAAAACGAGCTATGAAGAAAACAGTCATCATTGTGATCATTATTGTGATAGTGGCAGCAGCCGCGATCGGGGTTATGCTTTGGATACATAATAGTCAGGGGAGCGGCAGTGTCGTGACCGGAACGGAAGGGACGCCGGGCGGATCGTTGCCGGTATCCGGCTCAGCGGTTTCTTCGACGGAATCTGCGAACGGCGGAAATGCCGCTGCTCCGGAATTCATGTTGGGCGACGCCACGGTTCCTGCAGGAGAGATCACTGCCACAATGCCTGCCGATGCGCCACAAGGAAGCACCATCCAATTTCAGGTGGCGACCGGGTCAGTGATACTCAATAATTTCTACATGACGGCCCAGGGATATTTGCCGTCGCTCGACGCGTTAGTGATTGCCGCGAACACGTCTTACACTATTTGGTATTATCGTGATTCAAGCGATTTTAGCATCGTCCTTGCGTTGGGGGCGACATCCGACGATGCCGATGCGGCTGCCTCGATGCTTGCGTCCCGCCTCGGTGTCAATCAACAGGAATTATGCTCCCTGCCGGTGAGCCTGACTTATATGATAGATCAGGGCATGGACAGCTTGGAAAGCCCCTTGGATTTTTGCGCGACGCCCGGCGTTATCAATTCACAGTAACCTGTTATAATGAAGACAATGATGAAGATCGCAAAGCGGTTGAATGCGGGGTGGGCGAGCGTTGTGATCTTCGCCACGGGCGCGGCATCGGCATTTGCGTTGAGCAACTCAACGATTGCGTTAAATGATCCGCTTGGCGGTGAAAGTTTTACTACGGTGGCAAATAACGTCGTCTTTTTCATATCAACGACGATCGCGCTGCCGCTTACTGCAATCATGGTGCTCGTCGGAGCTTTTCAGATAACGACGTCCGCGGGCGACCCGGAAAAGTTCTCTACGGGCAGAAAAACCATCCTCTATGCGGCTATCGGGTTTGTAATTGCTATCATTGCCACGGGAGTCACTTCCATCATAAAAAGCCTTCTTGGGGCCAGCTAACACATGGTATTTTGCAATCTGATATGCGATACTGGAATGAATAAATGGTCGAACTAAATGCAAAAATCAATCATGAACGCAATTAAGAAGTTTCTTGTCACTGTGCCGGCATTTTTGTTGGTGCCAGCCGTAGGATTTCCTATTTCAGTTGCTTTGGCTGCGGTGCCATCAACCACCATCAGTTCTCCGGTAACGAGCGTGTCAGATATCCAGAACCTCCTCTGTGCCATCATTGCCTGGTTCATCTGGATCGTTATCATCGTTTCGGTCATCATGGTGGTATATGCGGCATACACGTATGCTACCGCCGGGGATGATACCGAGAAGGTCGCTACGGGACGGAAGACCATAACCTACGCGGCGGTCGGAATCGCAGTCGCTTTGATGGCCGCCGGCATTCCGGCGATCGTCGAGTCCCTCTTTGGTTCCAGCCTCGGCTTTAGCGTTTCCTGCCTGGTGGGGTCGTAAGGGTTATATAACCCACAGAGTTGTTTGCGGACAAAAGAGCAGTATGATAGTATTTTTAAGTACATACGAAAGGTCGAAACATCCTCTAAAAATTCATTCACTATGAAGAAAATAGTCAGTTTTGCAAAGGAATTCAGCCCTTCGATAATCGCATTGGTGTTGCCGGCGCTTACGTTCGCGCAGTCGATTCCAGACCCGACAGCGCCGTCGCAATCGTCAGTTCCTCAGGGACAGCTCACCAGCTTGCAGGGGGTACTTCAGCTCATGTGTACGGTTTTCTCCTGGGCGTTCTACTTCCTCATTGTGGTAGCGGTCATCTTCGTCATTGTTGCGGCATTCAAGTATCTCACCGCAGCCGGCGATCCGGAGAAGGTAAAGAGCGCTGGAGCGACTTTGCTCTATGCGGCAGTTGCCATCGGCGTTGCGCTTTTGGCTCGTGCTGTTCCGCTCGTTGTCGGAAGCTTCCTTGGAGCAAGCAACGTCAGTTCTTGCTAGTAAGATCTTTCAGATCTCAAAAAAGACCCCGTTGGGGCCTTTTTTGTTTCCCTGAGTTTTTTCAAAAGATAAAAAAGTGCCCCGATAGTTTTTAAGCTATCGGGGCTGACGAGAGCCTAAACTCTACGTCACGTAAGAAACAATCTGACAATTCGTTGCGATGCGGAACCGAGCCGGCATGTTACTAAGCCCGACAGTCTGGGTCCCCCGAAAGGGGCCATAGACGCGATCGATGCCTTCGTACTCAAGCCATGCGATACAGCCATCCCTCGCCGCATTCGGGTCGGTGAACTTTACGTCCCACGACTTGTAGAGTGGCCACGTGACCCATGAACTCCAACAGAGGTTCTGTTGAGAGCCAGGCCCGGGATTCACATAGACGGGTTTGTCCATGGAATCCTTGCTGTGGTCCTCGGCGTGGTTAGCGTCGAGTTCCACCCAGCCGGCGCAGTTGAGCGCCGGTGGTTTAGCAAGCGACGATTGTGCCCAGGGGAAATCAATCGTGTGCCTCGTTTCCGCTGCGATGACTTTGTAAATAACTATCGCAACGAATACGAAACAGATGAAGAAGATGAATTTGGCCATTCCGCTCTTCTTTCCGCTCGAGCATCCGCCGACCGTCGTGGATGGCGAGGTTAGTGTCGTACTTGTCGTTGTTGCCATCAATCACTCCTTTCCTTTGAGTTTGTTGGCAAGTGCCGAGACAATAGGTCCGAGCAGTCCGTCCGCAGTGGTTAATATCTGTGGCGCGAGTTCAATTCGGGTTACCTTAACCTCCTCCTTAACAGTACCTTCGCCTATCAAGATGGTCCTTGTGGGATCGCCCTGTGAGCCAGGAACCGCGGCGAGCTCTTTTCCTGCAGCCGCCAACCCCTTTGCAGCCGCCAGGCGTTGTTTCGCCTGGAACTCGGTTTGATTGAGGGCGGCAACATTTTTAAGAGTGTCCCCGGATGGTTCGATGTTGTCGGCCCCGAAGCGCTCAATGATCAGCCCAAGGTGTTTTAATGGGATCGATCTCTTGCCGTTGCGCGCATCGCGGATGAGCTGAATGTGCTCGCCGACAGCATCCATGAGCTCCTGCTTCCTCTCGGCGGGCAACGCGTTGTATTGCGCTTCCCATGTTCTTTCAGAGGCAACCATCTGCCGGTGGTTGTATATCCCGATCAGAACTTCGGTCGGGATCCGGGAGTCAACCCTTTGCAAGTCATCTTTCAAAAGGCCTTCCAAAATCATATGGACCACCTCCTCGCCCATTTCCCGAGCGTGATTGAGATCCTGGGGCCCTTCGGTCTTTGACGCAAGCCAGATTCGCTCGCGGCGCACGACCTGGTTTTTCATGCGGTTGATTGCCTCATCCAAGCCACCAACCTCGATGACTTGAACAGGATTATTCCGGTCGGCGCGCACATACACATCGTTCGGTATGCTGACTGTCGAGCTGTCCGTCGGAATGACGCCCTCCGTCGGGAACAGCGGGTTGAGCTCGCCGCCAAACATCAATTCGTAATCCAACAGCCATCCCTTAAATGGAACGAAGATCCACCCTGGGCCGATGGCCCGGTTGACGTAGTTGCCGAATATCTTCGGAATCGCGATGTTCGGCACGCTTGCATCGATATTGTGGACGCTTGTTCCCATGAATATCACCGACATGGCGAAGAAGAAGCCCGTTGCCCACGCGAGTCCGATGATGCTTCCGACGATGGAGCTAAGCACGAGGACGACGACGATAGTGACTATCGCCATCCCAATGCATAGGCCATAGAACGTTCCGATGTCGTAAACCGTTCTGTGTTGGTCTGACATAGCCTTTTCCTCTCTTTTTCTGCATAAAGAATGTTAAGGGACTGGCTTCATTGCCAATCCGTTCTGTGGTGAATTATAACACCATATTAAAAACTTGTCAAAGCCTGGGAAAGGGCGTATTATAAGCAGGAAATGGCTTCTAAGGTCATTTGATGCCCGGGTGGTGAAATGGCATACACGTCAGCTTTAGGAGCTGATGCCGCAAGGCGTGGAGGTTCGAGTCCTCTCCCGGGCACAC
>CAZXCH010000039.1:0-7374 GCA_964639165.1 uncultured Candidatus Saccharibacteria bacterium
CGACACCCCGCTCCTGAACTGGGCGGCTAACTCGTGGTTTGTGAACGTGCAAAAGATCAAGCCGGGCCTGCTTAAGACGAACCAGGAAGAAATGAACTGGTTCCCGGATCATCTCAAAAACGGCCGTTACGCGAAGAGTGTGGAGGCGGCGCCCGATTGGAATATTTCACGAAACCGCTACTGGGGCAATCCGGTACCGGTGTGGAAGTGTGCCGGATGTGAGAGCGTCGAGGCGGTGGGAAGTATGGACGAGCTTTCGAAGAAAGCGGGCGGATCAAAAAACAACTACTTCGCCATGCGTCACGGCGAATCGGAGAACATCGTTTTCAAAATCGTTGATTCCGGAGACCAGAATTGTCATCTTACGCCGACCGGGAAAAAGGAGGTTGCGCATACGGCAAAACAGTTCAAAGAAAAGAAGATTGATATGATCTTTTCTTCGGACCTCTTGCGTACGAAGGAGTCGGCAGACATCATTGCGGAAGAGCTGGGGTTGCCGGTCCACCACGACAAACGCCTGCGGGAAGCGAATTTTGGTTCCTTTTCCGGTAAGCCGGTCGTGGATTATTTGAAGGTATTTCCCACGAATGAAAGCAGATTTACAAATCGCGCCGAGGAGGGGAGCGAATCCTTGATGGATGTTCGCACCCGCGTATGGGATTTTTTGCGGGAGATGGAGGTAAAGCATGAAGGAAAGAATATTTTGATCGTCAGTCATGAGGACACGATCTGGATGATTTCCCAGGCGGCGCTTGGGTGGAGCGAAAAAACAGCCGGAAGTAAAAAATGGGGGAACGGAGGTCTTTTCATCGGTCCTGCCGAGTTCGTTGAGTTTGGCGTGAAGAATATCCCGCGGAACGATTCCGGCGAGGCGGATCTGCATCGGCCGTACATCGACGACATCACATTCCCGTGCGCGAAGTGCGGCGGCGTGATGAAACGCACGCCGGAGATCTTCGATTCGTGGATCGAGGCGGGCTCGATGCCGTTCGCGGAATATCACTATCCGTTCGAGAACAAGGAGGAATTCAAAAAGCATTTTCCGGCGCAGTTCGTGGCGGAATACATCGCGCAGACGCGCGCGTGGTTCTATCTTTCCCACGTTGTGTCATACATCCTGTTCGGCCACGCGCCGTTCGAGAATGTGGTGACGACGGGAACGATCCTGGCCGAGGACGGTTCCAAAATGAGCAAGTCGAAGAACAATTTCCCCGACCCGAAGTTGCTTATCGATAAATATGGCGCCGACAGTTTGCGCTTCTACCTGATGAATTCCGTCGTGATGCAGGCCGATAATTTGAATTTCTCCGAGAAGGGGGTGGAGGGCGTGTATCGGAAGGTGGGATTGTTGCTCACCAACGTATACAAATATTTCGCAACGTATCGCGGGGAGGTCGCGGGCGTCATCGACGGCGTCGAGAATGTTGCCGGTGAAGAAAATATTCTCGATCAGTGGATCACGGCGCGCACCGAGGAATTGGTGGATACGGTGACGCGCGCGCTTGACACATACGACACCGTCCACGCCACGCGAGCGATCCAGGAATACATAGACGATCTCTCAACGTGGTATCTGCGTCGCTCGCGTAAGCGGAAGGATGCCGCGTTCTTTAAAACCATGCAGGCATCGCTACTGACCACAAGCCGCGTACTCGCCCCGTTCATGCCGTTCCTCGCGGAGGCGATTTATCTGGAGCTTGCATCTGCCGACGGCGCCGGCTCGGTGCACCTGGAAGAGTGGCCGAAGACGGAATTCTCGCTGGGCGGAAAGGAACGGAAGGAGTTGATGGAAAATATGGCAGAGATCCGGCGCGTGGCCAGCCTTGGCCTTGCGGCGCGCGCGGAGGCAAAGATCAAGGTGCGCCAGCCACTCGCGGAACTGACCGTTCGCGGCGCAGAGGCGGCGATCCGCGATGAACGCCTTCTCGCCATATTAAAGAGCGAGGTCAATGTAAAAGAGATCGTTTTTACACCGGAGCTTACGAATGAGGTTGAGCTTGATGTCGTGATAACACCCGCATTACGCGAAGAAGGCTTGGTGCGCGAGGTCGCGCGCATGTTTCAGGAGTTGCGTCAGAAGGCCGGCCTTGAACCGAAAGATAGGATCGTCGCGATGATGGAGCTGCCGGAAAAAATAATGCAGGTGATCGATAAGAACGAGAAATCGTTCCTGCTGGATATCGGCGCGACCGCCGTGGAATTCGGGCGGTCCGAAAAGTTCGCTGCAGAAGAAGTGGCCAAGTTTGAGGGGCAGGATGTTTGGGTGGCAATACGGAAGGCTTAGTAGCCTACCCTCTTTTTCACCTCGGTCATCTTTTTTGCGGCAACGGTGCTCGCCTTTTTTGATCCCGCCGCCAATATCCTTCTAAGGGACGCGGGATTCGCGAGCAACTTTTTCTTTGTCACGCGGAATTTTGAGAAGTGTTCGGCAATGAGTTCCGCAAGCGAAGCTTTCAGCTCGGAATATTTCTTACCCTCGAACGATACCGCGACGGCTCCCGGATCCTTGCCGGCGAACGCGCCGTATATCTCCAAGAGATTTGCGAGTCCCGGCTTCTGTTCGGCGTCATAGGATATTTCCGTTCCGGAATCCGTCACCGCGCGCGCGAGCTTTTGCCGGATTTCTTCCGGTGAGTCATCCAAGAACAGGCATCCTTCCGGATCCGACTTGGACATCTTTTTATCCGGATGTTTGAGGTTCATCACGCGCGGCGTCTGGGTGAGCGATCCTTTTGGCTCGATGAACGTGTCGCCGAAGCGCGCGTTGAACTTGCGGGCGACCGTGCGCGCGAGTTCCAAGTGTTGCAGCTGATCTTCGCCGACCGGGATGAACTTTGCATCATAGAGAATGATATCCGCCGCCATGAGTACGGGATAATCAAAAAGCCCCGCATTCACGTTTGCCGCTTGCCGGGACGCCTTGTCTTTGTATTGCGTCATGCGTTCCAATTCACCCATCGGTGTCACGGTGTTCAGGATCCATGCGAGCTGGCTGTGCGCCGGAATCTGCGATTGCTGATAGATGACGGATTTTTTGGGATCGAGTCCGATGGCAAGGTAGTCGGCGGCGAGATTCACGATGTTCTCGCTGAACGCTTTTGGCGCCGGACCTTCCGTGAGCGCGTGAAGATCGGCGATAAAGAAGTAGCATCGGTAATCGCCCGAGTTTTGCAGGTCCACAAAGTTTTTGAGCGCCCCAAGATAATTGCCGATATGCAATCGCCCCGTCGGCTGCATGCCGGAAACAAGGATCGGTTTCATAGAAGTATTATATCACGGGCTGCCGGAGGTGTCTGAATGTCGTTTGCGCCCCGTGCTATAATCACGATGATATTAATTCAGGGCGAACATGAAAGAATTTTTAAAGAAGGAGATTCCGCTTTGGGTCGTTGTTTTGGTGTTGGGATTGGTTGCTGCGGCCACGAGTGCCGTATTCTTTGAGTTTCGCCAGGTCGTCTACAACGATTCGTTCGCCCTGTCCGCCACCGACGGCCAGTCGACGCCGTATATCTACGGAAGCTGGCCGGCGCTGAGCAATGAGAATTTTTACGATAAGGTGTTGGGCGAACTCATCGCGCAGAAAACGACCTTCATCAGTGCGAATCTTTCGACGATGCAGCTTCAATATTACGTGAACGGGAGTGTCGCGAAAACATTTACCATCCTTGCGAAAGGGAAACCCGATTCCTGGTGGGAGACGCCGACGGGGTTATATAAAGTGCAGGAAAAAATCCCATCCGATTTTTCCAATTTTGCCCACGTGTATAGCCCATGGGCGCTCGATTTTCAGGGAAACTTCCTTATCCACGGATGGCCGTACTATCCGGGCGGCACACCGGTGGGATCGACCTATTCCGGTGGCTGCGTCCGTCTTTCTACACCCGACGCAAAGACGCTCTATGATATGGTGAGCGTCGGCACGCCGGTGCTCGTTTCAAGTGCCGACTTTCAGCTGGATGATTTTCACGAACAACTTCAGGGACCCTCCGTCTCCGCATCAAGCTATCTCGCGATCGATATGAAGAGCAATTTCGTCCTTGCCGAGAAGGACCCCGATAAGCAAATGTCGATCGCATCACTCACGAAGCTGATGACCGCGCTCGTTGCCATCGAATATGTGAATATAGAAAAGACCATCACCATCACGCCGGATATGATAGTGAAAACATCGGTCCCGCGGCTCACGGTCGGGGAACAGCTTTCGCTTTATGATCTTTTACAGCCGTTGCTCAAGGAATCTTCAAATGAGGCCGCAACCGCGATCGCCGACTTTCTCGGTCCAAAATATTTTGTGAGCCTGATGAATCAAACCGCCCAGTCCATCGGAATGACGAATACGCATTTCGTCGATCCGTCCGGAAGCGACTGGGGCAATGTTTCGACCGCACGCGATATGTCCCTCCTCGCGCAGTATCTCTATAACAATAGGAGTTTTGTCTTGAAAATGACGACGAACAATACGGATCCTAATGCGTATGGACCAAGTGCTTTTACCAATCTTCAAAACTTCAACGTGTTCGCGGACGATCCTGATTTTGTCGGCGGGAAGGTCGGTATCAACGGCGGCGCAAGCGATACCATTTTATCGGTGTTCAACGAACCCGTCGCCATTTCAGCGAAAGAAGCCTCCACCACTACTACCGCCACCACTTCCGCCGAAAGTACGGATAGACCCGTCATGTTCGTCATTCTTGGCTCTGATAATTACACCGCCGACGCGGAGAATTTACTTTCGTGGATCAAAACGACGTACGGTCCGGGCTCTGCTATATCTCAATAACCACCGGCAGGATCATCGGCCGGCGCTTGGTTTTTGTGTACAGGTATTGGCCGACCTGGTCACGCAAAAGCGTCTTCACGTAATCCGGTTCCACTTCGCGGAAGTTCGGGATACGTGTCATGAGGCCGCGGATGCGTTTGCGAATCTCATCCAGGATCTCCTGGTTGTCCTTTAGGTAGATGAATCCACGCGAGATGATGTCCGGGTTCTTAAGTAGGCGCCCCTTGTCGCGATCAACCGTGAGAATGATGACGAGCATGCCTTCCGCGGCGAGCGCCCGGCGGTCGCGCAAAACAACTTCCTCAACATCACCGACGCCGAGGCCGTCTACCATTACGTAGTAGGCAGGCACCTCTTCTTTGGTGACCCTGAAGGTGTCCTTTGTGAGTTCGGCCACTTGGCCGTTGTCCATCAGTCGCACGTTATCTTTTAGCACGCCGGCATCGCGCGCAGTCATGCCGTTTGCGGCGCGCATGAAGTAGTAGCCGTGTACCGGCATGAGGAACTTCGGCTTGAGGAGTTCGATCACGAGCTTGATATCGCCTTTCGGCGCATGGCCGGAAGAGTGGATGTCCACGAGCGCGGAATGGAACACGATCGCGCCCTGACGCGCCAAGTTGTCCTTGACGGTCTGCACGCTGCGCTCGTTGCCCGGAATGACGGATGACGAGAGCACGAACGTATCGCCCGGTTTGATCTTGATATGGCGGTGTTCGCCGTTGATAATCTTCATGAGGCCGGCGTTCGATTCGCCCTGCGCGCCGGTGGAAAGGATCATCACTTTGTCATCCTTGAACTTGCTGACCTCCTCCACGGAGATGAGCGTACCCTCCTTGGCTTTTACGAAGCCGAGGTTTTGGGCGATCTGGATGTTCGTCTTCATGGAATAGCCGTTCAACGCGACCTTCCGACCAAGCTTCTCGGCGATCTTGATGATCTCCGCGATGCGCGTGATGAGCGAGGAAAACGTGGCGACCACAATGCGGCCTTCAGCGGCCCGGAAAATCTCCTCGAGATTCCTCTCTACGGTCTTTTCCGAGACCGAGTGGCCCGGCTTTTCGGCGTTCGTGCTGTCCACCATGAATGTATGGACGCCCATCTTGCCGAGCCTCTCGAATTCCTCAAGGCCGTGCGGGTTACCCTCGTCGTCGTAGTCCAAGCGGAAGTCCGCGAAGTGGACGATGTTGCCGACGGGCGTCTTCATCATCACGCCGGTCGTTTCCGGAATCGTGTGCGGCACGCCGAAGAATAACGCGGTGAAGTTGTTAGAGAGTTTCATTTCATCGCCCTCCTTGACGATCTGGATGTTCATCTTCGGTGAGTTCGGGAAGTCATCCGCGCGACGTTCGATGATCGCTTTTGTGATGGACGTCGCGTAGATCGGGGGATTGCCGAGCCGGGCGAGCACATGCGGCAGCGCGCCGATGTGATCGTAGTGGCCGTGCGTCAGAATGATGGCGGCAATGTTCTGTTTTTTCTTTTCGAGATATTCCACGTTCGGGATGATGTAATCAATGCCCGGCGTCTCATCTTCGGGGAACTGAAGTCCCATATCGATGATCACGATCTCATTTTTGTACTCTAGGAACGAGCAGTTGCGCCCGACCTCTTCAAGACCGCCGAGTGGTACGAGGCGCAATGCCTCGGGATTCGCTTTTTCGTTCGGGTCACGTGCTACCTGTGGCTTCGGACCCATCTTTGAATTTTGCGGATGCGTGCCGGCGGCGCGCGGCGCACCGGGACCGTGCCGGTATTCGCGCCGGGCATCGCGCTCCTGCTTGGTGCCGCCGCCTCCGTCACCATCGTGGCGTTGGGGATGCTGTCCGGGCCGTGCGGGAGACTGCCCCGGGCGCGGTGCGGGACGTTGTGTTGGCCGTGCGGACGGCGCGGGCGCTATATGCGGTGCCCCCGGCCTGTTCGGCGGCATCGGCGCGCGCGGCCGGATTTCCGGCGGTTTTATGCGCGGGCGTTCTTTTGAAGCGGGCGCTTGGTTCGTATTTTCGTTTTTCTTTATCATGTTTATGTTGCTGCTTAATTTATTTATTGCTATTTGGTTTCTGCTATCTGCTTTTTAATTTTTTCCGCTATTTCCGCCAGCTCTTCCGCGGGCATCGCATGCGCCCTACTTGAATCGAGATCGTGCGATTCATTGATCGGCACAAGATGCAGGTGGGTGTGGGGGACCCCGAACCCCTCAACCACGATGCCGACACGTACGGAGCTCATTGCTTTTTGCAGCGGCGTCGACAACGCCTTTGCTGTGTTAAATATTTCTTCATAAAGACCGTCCGGCATATCAAAAATATTCTCGATATGTTCTTTAGGAATTATTAAAAGGTGTCCGGGATTGACGGGACGCATATCCAAAAACGCGAGAAAGCGGTCACTTTCCCATACGTTGTAGTGAAGGATCTCCTTCGAGATTATTTTGCAGAAAATGCAATCAGCCATGCGGTTTGTCTAAGGTATATGTGCTGGAGAGGGGAGTCGAACCCCTATGATCTTGCGATCGCTGGCACCTGAAGCCAGTGCGTCTGCCAATTCCGCCACCCCAGCACTTCTTAAAGGAGGGTCGTCTTAGTGCATACACTATA
>CAZXCH010000040.1:0-7230 GCA_964639165.1 uncultured Candidatus Saccharibacteria bacterium
GGATCGCATTCGTAAATCCCCCCACCGCGATGGTGATGATAATAACAAACAAACCGACGGTCACAAGCAACTCAACAAGGGTGAATCCTTTTTTCATGATTATGGATACCAGTTATAAAAATGATCTTCCAGTTTGATGCTATTCGACACCCCGGCATTCGTCCATCCGACGACCGACAGCACATCAAATTCATAGGATTGGGCCGGATTTGAGGTGCTGGGAACCGCGGTGACATACACATCCCGGGTAAAATCCGTCGCGGCGCCCGAATTGTTATAGGAATAAAGATGGGTGGAGGGATCAATGTATAGCTTATCCGAGCTCAGCGGCGAAAGCACCAAGCAGCTCGGCGATGGATCGGCGGGCGGGGCAGTCGTATAGTCGAGAGCATAATCGCGCTCTTGCCCCGGGCCCAATCCGAAACTGCAATTCCAATCAATCGTACTCGAACCTTGCGCAAAGCCATAATACACATCGTAGTCTATGAGATTTTTCGCGAGCTCGACCCCCTCGGATGCAAGATACGTCGCCTGCATGTCGTTCGTCGTCGTCCGGTTCAGCTGGAACGATTTGTTGAGAAGCGTCACGATGCCGACAAATCCCATCGAAAGGATGCTGAGCGCAACAAGCGCCTCAACAAGCGTCTGTCCGCGGCGGGAATTGATGAGCATATGGTTCATGAGAATCATTTATAGGCTTACCTGTCCGGCAGGGTTGATGGTGATGGTGCGGGTAAGGCTTCCATCGGAAGTGCTGAGGTAAACATTCGCCTCCGACGGCGGATCGTTGTTCGTACCCGAATTGCAAGCGCTTTGGAATGTTTGTCCGTCAAGGCTGATCAGCGTGCATGGGTCGGGGGGATAGAAAAGCACATATTGGATGGTAGCGCTTGCGACAGGGTTGGTGGAGCTCACCAGCGTGACGCCCGCCGCGGTGTGTACCTGCCAGCTCCCGGATTCGTAGCGCTGTATGGCGCCCATGTTCACCTGTTGGGACGTACTCGCGATCGAGGGGCAGGTGGGTCGCACTCCGGCCCCGGTGGTCGTCGCGGAATCATACTCAAACAGCGAATAGGAAGATGTCGCAAAGTCGAATCGCACTCCATATGCGCACGTAGCACTGTTTTGGCTGTATGTGGCAATCGAAAGTTCTTTCGCCTCAAGGATAAGCTGGGCCACCTTGGATTCTTCGATAGAGAGCGATATTTGATTTTGTCCCACGTGGCTATAGCCAATGGCGATTCCGGAAAGCACCACGGTGATCGCCAGAACGACAAGCACCTCTACCAATGTAAATCCCTTTTCATCCATAGAACTATTCTATCACTTCCGCGGCATGTTCACCGAATGCCAAGGATGGAAAAGTACCAATCAAGGATCGGCATACCCCAAAAGAACATCGTCGCAGCGCCGAGCGCGAGGAACGGCCCGAATGGCAGCGTGCCCTTCATGGTGTTCCGGCCGCGCACGACGGTAAAGACACCGATGACGGCTCCGATGACGAACGAGAACGCCAACGCGAAAACGATATCCGGCCAACCGAAGATCAGGCCAAGCGGGATCGCAAGCTTGAGATCGCCCATGCCCATGCCCTTGCCACGGGTGACCGCGATGAGCAACGCGAAGAAGATGCCTGCCACGCCCGCGCCGATCACTTTCCCCAGCACCACGCTCCCCTGCCAGCCGGGTGCGATCGCAAGAAGAATCCCGAGGGCGAGGAGAAAAATATTGATCTCGTCCGGAATGATGCCGAGCCGGATATCTATCGCGGCCATTACGAGCATCGCTTCAAAGACGGCGACCCATAGCGTGGCGGCAAGAGAAACCGAGGACGAGGACAATGCCACCGCGGGCGTTGCAACCGCGAGCGTAAGCGGAACAAACACAAAGATAAGTCCGGAGAGCAATTCCACGATCGGATACTGAATGCTCAGCCGCGCTTTGCACCGCCGGCATCGTCCGCCCTGGATGATGAAGCTCGCAACCGGCACAAGCTCGAACCACCGGAGCGTTGCTTTGCAATGCATGCAATGCGACCGGCCGCCGATCGCTTTCGCATTGAATAAAAAATGCCCGCCGTCATAACGCAAGATGACGACGTTCAAAAAACTTCCGATAGCGACGCCGAAAACAAATAGAATGATCAGAGTGAGCGGATCCACTCATGTATCATATCAAAAAACCCGCCAAAGCGGGTTTTTTGATACCTTCACCGTGCGGAGTTTAGAGCGTCACGCAATAGTTAGGATTCACGCATGTCGGCTTCGCAGTACCGAAGTAACCATCGGAGGTCGAAGATGTAATAACCGCCGCGGATGGGGCTGTATATCCGGACCATGGGCCTCACGTGGGATTTTCCAAGCCCGCCTGAAGCACATAATACATGCCGGATCCTCCCGAGCCATAGTTATAGGTCTTTGTGCTATTTGGATCATTCGGGACCGAGCTGACGCCGACGTTCGCGCCTTGCAGAGCGGTCACGAGGTTTGACCACGCGGTGCTTGCGGCGACTGGATAAAAGCCCTTAGAATTGTAGTAGAGCTCCAATCCGTTCTGCACCTCATGAATGTCGGAAACGCGCCGCGCATCGCGGCCGAGCGACTGTGTCGGGCCGAGACCCACCAAAACGACCGATGCCAAGATGGCGATGATCGCGACAACAATCAAGATTTCAATAAGGGTGAAACCTTTTTGATTTTTCATTTTTTAGATAGAAATCTTTCTCGACCTTTCGAATAGTTTAACCATTTTATTATAGCATTTAGTGAATGCTTTCGGTGAGGCTGTAAATGGGGATAAGAATGGAGGCGAAAAGCAGACCCACCATGGCTCCGATGCCGATCATCAGTACCGGCTGGATGAGGTCCACCAGATTGTTGGTGACCTCGTCTGCCTCGCGAGTATAGATATTGGAAAGACGGGTGAACATCTCCTCTATCTTGCCGGTGGTCTCTCCTACCGCCACCATTTGCGATACGAGCGGCGCGAAGAATTGCGGATGTTTGGCAATGCTCGCCGAGAGAAGCGCCCCCTGCCGAACATCCTCGGCAATATCGTGCACCACATCTTTATATAAACTATTCCCCACCATGTGTCCGATAATCTCAAGCGCCTGCGCAATCGGAATGCCGCCGTGAACAAGAAGCGCCGCCGAATTGCCGAACCGTGCCATGATAACGGGCATATACACTTTCTTAACTATCGGGAGGCGGATCTTCGCCTCGTCAAGCATTGCTCCGCCCTCTTCGGTCTGGGAATAATTAACGCCAACCACACCAAGCACGCCAACGGCAAGCACCACGGCGATCCACCACTTGCTCAGAAATGTCCCCGTATCAAGCAATATCTGGGTATACCACGGGAGAGAGACGCCGTTCTCGGCAAACACGCTCCCGAGCGACGGATACACGAAGGTGATGAGGATGAACGCGACGACGATAAAAAGCCCGATGACGATGCCCGGATAGACGAGCGCCGACGCCGCCTTGTTTGCAAGGTCGCCCTCCTTCTCCGCATAGTCGGCAAGGAACGACGCGACCTCATTCAGATTGCCCGTGACCTCCGCCGCGCGCACCATTTCAATGAAATAATCCGGGAACACCTTCCCCTGCCGAGCCATCGCCTGTGAGAACGTAATGCCCGAATCAATATCTTCCGCCACTTGCGTGATCGCGAGCTTAAGATTGGCATTGGTCGTCTGCTCATACAGGATCTTGAGCGCGCTGTTCAACTGAATCCTTGCTTCAAGCAGGGTCGCAAGCTGGCGGGTAAAAATAATGAGATCCTTGCGTCCCACGCGGCCAAAAAATCCCGCGAAGTGATCAAACGCATTCGGCGGTCGGTCGGAAACGACGCTCAGCACAAAAAGATCGTGGCTTGAAAGAATCGCACTCGCCGCATCGCGATCCGACGCCTCGACAAATCCTACCTGCGTCGCTCCGTCTTTTGTTTTGGCCTGATATTTAAACTTCATTATTATGTGCGCTCCAAAAGAATGCGAAGTTCTGCTGGATTAAGGGAGTAGAGCTCCGCATTCTCCTGAGTAATCTCTTTGTTTTTTATAAGGTTGACGAGAGAACGGTTGAGTGTAACCATGCCCTCCTGCAGGCTCGTCTCGATGACGAGATCGATCTGATACGTCTTGCGTTCACGGATAAGATTGCGAATAGCCGGATTCACGATCATGATCTCCATCGCGGGAATGCGGCCACCGGAAACGCGCGGGAGCAAGCGAATGGAAACAATAGCAACAAGCGTGGCTGCGAGCTGTGATGTGACCTGCCCCTGCTGATCGGACGGAAACGAATCAATGATACGGTCGATCGTCTGCGACGCGGAGTTGGTGTGCAACGTGGAGACCACGAGGTGTCCCGTCTCGGAAGCGGTCATTGCGGTACCGATGGAAACGCCGTCGCGCATCTCTCCGATCATCACGACGTCCGGGTCCTGCCGGAGCACCGTGCGGAGTGCGGAATGGAAGCTTGTCGCATCACTTCCCACCTCTCTTTGCGAAACAATGCATTTATCCTGGGTGAAAAGATATTCCACCGGGTCCTCGATCGTGATGATATGATCTGTGCGCGTATGGTTGATCTCGTCAACCAGCGCCGCGAGCGTTGACGACTTGCCATGTCCGGCGGGGCCCACTACGAGCACGAACCCCTGCGACAACTGGGCGAAGTCATGCAACAACGGCGGAAGGTTCAGCTCTTCAATAGTCTTGATGCGCGTAGGGATAAGACGCATCGCGGCGGCGAGGTAGCCTCGCTGGAAATAAACGTTCACACGGAAGCGCGCCTTTTCTTCCAAACTGTACGCAAAGTCAACCTGGCGCTGAGTGATCAGTTTTGCCTTCTGCTCCGGCGTGAGCAACTGCGAAATGATCCCTTCCGCGGATTCCGGCGTCATGACCGGCTCTTTTTGTAGCGGCACAAGCACCCCGTCAATACGCAACGTCGGCCTACGGCCGACCGCAAGGTGAAGATCCGACGCATTCTGCTTCGCCGTTGTCGTTAAAAGGTCGATAAGCTGCTGTTTAAAGTCTTCCATAAAGTAATCTTACCACACCACCGGAACCAGTGAAAACAGAATAGGTTCGTGCCCTGAGGCATTTAATCTGCATGCTCCAAAAAGGAAGCCTGTTTCGTTTTATGCCTCTTCGGTTTCGCGGATGATTTCCTCTATGGAAACAACTCCCTTAAGCGCTTTCACGATGCCGTCCTGGCGGAGCGTGATCATCCCCTGCTGTTTCGCCAACGCCGTGATCTTTTGCGTGGTAACGCCGGTGGTCATGACCTCCTCGAGTTCTTTGGTGACAAGCAATGCTTCGTAGATGCCGGTTCTTCCCAAAATACCGCGGCCCTTGCAGGTAGCACATCCTTTCGCGTGATAGATCTGGTATGGAGCCGTGAATTGCGATATTACCTCCGAAGGAAGCCCTTCGAGTGCGATTTTTATCGCTTTCTGTATATCGGGAACGGCCTCTTCGGATTTTTTGCAATCCGGGCAAAGGATGCCCACAAGGCGCTGCGCGATGATGAGGTTGAGTGAAACAGGAAGAAGGAATGGCTCCACTTTGAGGTCGATGAGACGCGGGATGACGCCGGCGGCATTGTTCGTGTGCAATGTGGAAAGCACAACGTGGCCCGTGAGCGCCGCCTGCACGGCCAGCCCTGCGGTCTCGCCGTCGCGAATCTCGCCGACCATAATGATGTCCGGGTCCTGCCGCAAAATCTGACGCAATCCCGACGCGAAGTCATAGCCGATCTCGGGACGCACCTGCGATTGATTGATCCCCGGTACAAAATATTCCACTGGGTCTTCGAGGGAAACGATGTTCACATCCTCCGTGTTCAAAGACTGTAAGAATGCATAAAGCGTGGTGGTCTTTCCGGAGCCGGTAGGTCCTGTGATGAGCACCATGCCGAACGGCTTGGCGAGACCTTTCTTGATGGTCGCGCGTGTGGGGTCGAGCAGATCCAAATTCTCAAAACTCTTGAGTCCGCTCGTCGGATCAAGTACGCGGATTACGATCTTCTCGCCGAGCGGCGTCGGGAACGTAGCGACGCGGAAGTCGATCTCGCGGTCGAACAGTTTCGCGCGGAAACGGCCGTCCTGCGGTACGCGATTTTCATCAATCTTAAGACTCGATATGACCTTGACGCGGGACGTGACCGGCTGGGCAAGTTCACCCGGCAACGATGCCACTTCGTGCAGATCGCCATCGATGCGCAGACGGATGCGAAGCGTTTTCTGCTGGGGCTCGATGTGCACGTCCGATGCCTTGTTCAGAACCGCTTCCTTGAACGTGTCTGCGACGATCTTGATTATTGGCGCATCGGCGCTGTCGCCTCCCTCAAGCTCGATCGCCTGCTGACCTCCGGAACCCTCCTTTACATTCAACGAGCGCACGGCTGATTCTATCTCCGTGCGATACGGGGAATATTTTCGCAACGCCGCCTGGAGGTCGTTGTAAGAAATAAGATACACGCCAAGATTGACGTGATTCTGCCGCGCGATGAACTTCATCGCATCCTGCGCCTTCGTGTCGTCCGGATGTAACATGCCGAGAATGAGCAGCCCATCCTGCATGCTGATGGGAACAGCGTGATACGTACGCGCGGTCTCTTCGGGAACAAGACCCATCAACTGATCGTTGAGCGCATTGGGATCTATCTTTTTATAAGGGACCTTCAGCAACTCGCTTTTAAGCGTCGCCATCTGTTCGTCGGGAACGATCCTCTCGCGCCCGATGATGTCCTCCGGCGAATCGCCGCTCACGATCGCGTCGCGCTTGAGGCGCGTCGCAACCACGTCCGTGATCAGTCCCTTGCTTTGCAGTTGTTGGAGAAGTTCGTCACTCGTCATACATATATTCTACCACGCGCACAAAAAGAAACAGCCCCATTCGCCTCCGGACAGACGACCGTTCGGCAAATGGGGCCGTTTCTTTTTATCCCTAAGGGGCAATGAAGGGGTTTGTTCTCCCCACGGGCACGGGGCCTTGCGGGGTCGGCAACGGAACGGTAGAAGTGAGCGCCTCAAACGCGGCGCTCTGCATTACCACGTCCGGCTGAATTGCGGTCTCCGCGATAGGGGCAATCGTGCTCAAAGCGCCGCTTGAGGGAATGGCAACCAGCTGGGGTTGTGCAAAGAATATATAGTAGATGGCACCGGCGGCGATGACCAAAAATACCACCCATCCGATGATACCGAGCAGGTTCGTCTTTT
>CAZXCH010000041.1:0-7122 GCA_964639165.1 uncultured Candidatus Saccharibacteria bacterium
ACGCCGTCATCGGCGCCCGTTATGATGCGACCGAGGTCATGAGCGGCGTCACGGAAGTTTTGGCATACGGCACGGCAGTGGTGGTGGAGAGAAAATAATTGCATGACCGACTGCATCTACTGCACCCTGCTGGAAATAAAAGCCCGCACGCTCAAGCGGAACGATCTCGCGTGGGCGTTTTTGACGAACATCCCGATCACGCCGGGGCACACGCTCGTGGTGCCCGCACGGCACGTGCAGAGATTCGAGGAGTTAACGTCCGACGAGAAGGCGGCGATCTTTGCGCTCGCGGCGGAGGTGAAGGACGCGTTGCGCGCAACATTCGGCGCCGAAGGGTTCAATCATGCGTGGAACGAGGAGGCAGTGGCCGGGCAATCCATCCCGCACTTTCATCTGCACATCATTCCGCGCAAAGCAGGCGATGAGGGCATTACCGAATACGAGCCGCGCAAGTTCATCTATCGGCCGGGTTCGCGCGAAGCGACGCCGGAGGCGGAGCTGCAGGCGATCACGAAAGAAATAATTGAGAAAATGTAGCCATGGCCGTTAAGCGTAATAAACATTTCAAACTGAAACCGGGACAGACGGATTACACAAATATCCGCTGGGCGCCGGTGATTAATTGCGTGGTCACGCACAAAGGGAAAGTGTTGCTCGTTCAGCGGGACAAGGATCTCAACTTTTATCCCGGTTATTGGAACGGCATCTCGGGATTTTTGGATGATGGAAAGGGCTTGCAAGAAAAAGTGAAGGAAGAGCTCCGCGAGGAACTTGGCATATCGGCGAAAGATATCCTTTCCATTAAGCCGGGGGAAGTGTTTGATCAGGAAGCGCCGAAATATAAGAAGACGTGGATCGTGCATCCCGTGCTCGTGCGGGTGAAGACCGACAAGGTATCGCTTGATTGGGAAGCACGGAAGTTCATTTGGACCTCCATAATTGCCGCCAAGAAAATGAAATTGCTACCGGGATTCAAAATGGTGCTCGCGAAGGTGGGAAAGATAACATAATAAGCACTATGGATATTGAAAAAGAGATACTCGCCATCAAGGAGCGCAACGTGCGGGTAGAAGCAGACAAGGCTTGGGAGAGGAGCAGTCTCCGGATCCTGTCGGTGGCCGCCATAACCTATATCGTCGCCGCACTCGTGCTCTATCTCATCGGCGTTGCAACTTTTCTCCTTAGCGCCCTCGTGCCGACCATCGGCTACCTCCTTTCCACGCAATCGTTGCCGATCATCAAGCGGTGGTGGATATCCAGATTCATGAGGGAGCGACAAAAAAGTAATATTTAATGAATGGAAGAAATAAAAGGCAGTCCACATGAACGGATAAGCCCGACGGCGTGGATCGTCGCGCGCCAAAGGACGCTGACCGACATTCCGTATTCCCGGGATGTTTTTGACGAACTTCAGACGATCATGAAATCGACGCGGTCCGCCGAAGAAATGAAAAAGATGGAGGATTTGTTCGAGCCGGAAATTACCCCCTTTATGGAAGCAAGGGTGAAGCTTGTTAACCGGATATTAAAAGAACGGGGAGCCAAACAGATACTTGAGCTCGCCGCGGGATTTTCTCAGCGGGGCATGGAAATGACCGAGGACTCTGCGGTGGAATTTGTCGAGATGGACCTGCCGGGCATCATGAAAGAAAAGAGGGGAATCGTGAAGGCGCTGATAGCGGCTTCAAAAATATCACCACGGCAAAACCTCTATTTTTATGATGGCGACGCGCTTGATGAGAACGACTTGTCCGCAGCAACGAAGATGTTTAAAAAAGAACCGGTCGCAGTGGTGTGCGAGGGCCTCCTGTCTTATATGAACTTCGAAGAGAAGGCGAAGGCGGCGCACAACGTGCATCGGTTGTTGGAAATATTTGGCGGCGCGTGGATAACCCCGGATCTTTCTCTGTGGTCCAGCGGGAAAACCCAAAAAGTAAATAATCAGGTGGCGGCCATCACCGGCATCGATAAACAAAAGATCTCTTTTGAGAATGAAGCGGCTGCCCGTGCGTTCTTCGAAGAGCAGGGGTTCGTCGTGGAAAGCCATAGTTTCAAAGAGGTATTGGACGAACTCTCATCGCCCGCGGAACTTGGTCTTTCCCGCGATCGGACCATAGATATCCTCGGCTCCCGCGCGGTATTTGTTATGACATCGCAAAATAATAACAATTAATCCCATGCGCATAGGCATTGATTTTGACGAGACGGTGGCGGATTCCATCCAGATGATCATCAAGCTGCATAACAAGCAGTACGGCACGAACTATAAAAAGGAAGAGGTCGTGAAGTATAAGGTTGAGGAGATCTGGGATGGGACCAAAGAGGAATGGATGGCAAAGCTGGATGATTTTTTCTCGGCAAAAAACGTGAAAAACCTGGATCCGGTCGCGGGTGCGATTCCGGCGATCGATGCGTTAAAGAAAGCCGGACATGAGCTGTATATCATCACCGCGCGGGGAGAGGGTGATGTTGAGGCGACGGAGCTGTGGCTTAAGAAACATTTCCCGGAGACCTTCAAAGGAATTCATTACGCGCATGTGCGGTCGGAGGATCCGGCCAAGAAGCGTAAAAAAGCGGACATATGTAAAGAGCTTGGCGTGAAACTGATGATCGATGATCACATGAGCGTCGCAAAGAATTGTTCCGAGGAGGGGATCCGGGTATTGCTCATCGACGAGCCGTGGAATCAAGGAGAGCTGCCGGAGCACGTGGAACGCGTTTTTTCCTGGGAGGAGATCGTGAAAAAACTTTCTTGATGTGTAAACTATCGGCATGATCAAAGCTGCCATATTCGACCTTAACGGTATTTTCCTCCAAAGCCCAAAGTTGAGCGATCGCTTTACGAAAGATTTTGGCGTGCCGGCGGAAATATTTTTACCGAAACTTTCGGAAATCATGGACAAGGTGCGTCAACCGAACGCGGGTAAGGCGTTCGAATTCTGGGATCCGGCGCTAAAAGAATGGAAGGTGAATTTCTCAGAGCAGGAATTCTGGGATTATTGGTTCAAGGCGGAGGTGCAATCGGATGCGATGATCGCTTTCGCGCGCGAGCTTCACGGAAAAGGAATCAAGGTTTTCATCCTCTCTAATAACTTCAAAGAGCGTGCGGAATATTATGGGCACTATCCGTGGATCCATGATGCCGTCGATAAAGTATATTTCTCTTGGCAAACGGGATTCGTAAAGCCCGATCCGCGCGCGTGGGAATTGGTGCTGCGCGAGAATGACCTGAGGCCGGAGGAGTGCGTGTACTTTGATGATCAGGAAAAGAATCTCAAAGCCGCAGAGAGCATTGGCATCAAATCGTTCGTGTTTACGAATGAGGCGGAGCTTGAGAAGACGGTGAAGGGGTTACTGTAGGGCGGTATATAATAACTACATGATCATCAAACACGCAACGCAGGTTGGGGATCCTATCATTCGCGCGAAAGCAAAGCCCGTCGTTGTAACCTCAAAACAGAATAAGAAGGTCGTCAGAGACCTCATCGACTCCATGCGTTTTCACGGTCTTGTTGGGATGGCTGCGCCGCAGATCGGAATTCCGCAACGAATATTCGTGACGGAGATCCGAAAAACAAAGGCCAGAACTCCGAATCAATTGGATCCCGTGCGGACGTTCATCAACCCAAAGATGATCGGCTATTCCACAAAAAAAGTGTTCAGCTACGAAGGCTGTGGAAGCGTGGCTGCTGCGGGATTATTCGCCGATGTGAAGCGTTCGCAGGCGGTGGTCATCGAGGCCTTTGACGAGAAGGGCAAAAAGTTCCGCCTGCGAGCGAATGGATTGCTTGCGAGAATTATTCAGCATGAGTTTGATCACTTGGAAGGAAAAGTATTTCTCGATCGCTTATCGGACATGAAAAGCGTTATGAGCAGGAGCGAGTATCTGCGGCGTTAATTGACTCAACGCTGAAAATTTGGTATAATCCCGCCAGACCTTTTAGAGGTTAACAGAGGTCAAATTTCGCAAACGAGGTGGAAAAATGGGGTATCTCTCATCGTACCAATTCCCAACAAGAGACGTCGAGTTGGGGGATAACGCGCTCATGGAACTGTGCATGTTGTTTTGGGCCGCGGTCATCGTGGCTCTTGCATGGTTTACCAACTTCCCGGGCAATGTTCCATACCGGCTTTGGGTAGCTGGTATGGTGGCATGCGCTCCGGTCGTCGCAATGATCGGTGCGCGAAGAGACAAAGAGACCACGGTTTCCCGGGAGATGATCTATTTCTTCCGCCCGGGATTCGCCTCTCTCAGGATGGTCTTCTGGCCTATCACGATGCTCGTCGCATGCTTCGGCGGTTCGCTGCGAAGCGGGCTGATCGAAAGCTTGTCTAACGATCTTTTCCACAAGCACGGCCGGAACGGAATGCGATGCAACACGGCGTACGAGATCGCAGCGGCACGCGTGGGGTCTTACGACCGTTATTGCGACAAGGTCGAGACCGGAGCGACGTATGTGGCCGAGGGAGCAAGAGAGCTTCCCGCGGTGGCATGCCGGACGACGGTACTCGCCGCGACGCTCAGTGGCGTTGCGGGGACGGTGGTGTGCGCGGCGCAGGATCAAAAACCCGCGCATGTGCCCACAACATCCGTGCTCCTCGTGCGCACCGGGCAGAATCTGCAGGCGCCCTACACCGGAACGTATCATCTTGCCGAGCTGTTTCAAATGCGTGGCAGGTGGATCGCTCCGGATATGGGCTACGTGGACTTTGCCACCAATACCTACCGTGAGTTCTTCGCGGGTGGGGGATACACGGTCGTCAATCGCAAGAAGGCCACGCTGTCCCTCGAAGGATTCTTCGTCCAGGACACTGGTCCGGCGGCAAAGGGTGCGCGCTACTTCTGGGCAAACCCGATCATGACGGTGCAATTCACGCCGAAGTGGACGTGGCAAACCGGCTACATCTCATATCTCCCGATCAACCATTCTGGAACTTTCCAGCAGGTTTTGGAACGGTCCAAGATGCAGTACGCTTTCACAAAGTCGGTGAAGGCGGGCGCGGGGTATGCGATGTATCAAACACCGGGCAAGCCGGTGCAGAACAAGCCGTTTGCCACCATCACTTTTGCCACTCGGGCTGGCTCGATCGAACTTTGGGCGCAACATGTACCCAAGGGCGCTCAGGTGCAGGCGCGATATGTTTTCGCGCACACCGGCCGCTGATCACTGACCCTCTGTTTCTCTTTTCTTTTGACCGAAGGCCGAGCGCTTACAAACGCTCGGCCTTTTTTCATTGACTTTGCCCCCGGATTCCATAGACTGATGCCAGCGACTCTGACCTGTGGTATTCGCGTTTTTGCCATAGCAGAGAGACGACCAGTCAATCCGACCGTTCCCGACGAGGATTGATAGAACAAGAGGAACACATGCACAGCGACGAATTCACGCAGTTTCTGGAGGGGCTCAGCACGCTCAACTTCAGTTCCGTTCCCCGGACATGGAAAGAGGCATATGCTCTCGCCGCCATGTCTCACAGCACCCAAACGCTGTTCAGCTCCGAGTGGATGAATCACTTTTCACCGGTTGAAAACCTTTTGGCGCTCGACCCGGTCGACGCTTCGGGGTGGCGGCTTGCAACCCTCAAAGCGGTTCAGACGGCTCTCATGTTTTGCCAGGACTGGGGAAACGAAAAAGCGGAGCTCGATTCACGGCTGCGCATGATCGAATCATCCCGTGTGAGCGGAATGAGGGAGAAGCGGGATCAGCCAATCGTCCTTGTTCGTACCGAGGTGGGCGACGATGGCAAGCTCAAGGTGCGCGAAGTAAGCGCCGCCCGGATCGTGCTTCCGTTAAAGCTCACCCTGCATCGCACCAAAGAAAAAGCGTGGGTGATGTCTGATGTCACGGAACTCTTCCGGGTGACGCTCACGGCGGGATCCACGGCATTCTATCGCGCTTTGCGGTTGATCGAGGGCACCGCGCTCGCGACCGGTGTCGGTGATTGGGGAGTGGACGAAGGACTCCTTCTCTCATTGCATTGGGTCTTTGCTGCAAGCATGGATGTCAAGCCGTTGGATGAGGTGGAGAAATTCCTCTCGGATCGTTCGGGATGTGTTTCGATCAGCACCGCCCGTCGGCTGATGCGGCAGGTTCTTCCTGCATGACCAGCAACCAAAAGGGAGTTTGAGATTTTCGGAGGCGTATCGTAAGATGCGCCTTTTTCTTTTGCCGGGTATATAATCTCCTTATGCCAACCGAACATTTCCGCCCCTTCGCCGCGGTATATCTGCTTTTTATCCGGGACGGGAAGATTTTGCTATTGCGCCGGGCGAACACGGGCTATCAGGACGGGATGTACAGCCTGGTTGCCGGACACCTAGACGGTGGCGAGACGCTCCGCGCCGCCGCGGCCCGTGAGGCAAAGGAGGAGGCCGGGGTGGACATCGCGGTAGATGACCTGCTCCTCAAGGTGGTCATGCACCGACTGGTGGACAGGGAATATCTTGATTTCATTTTTGAGGCCGCCAAGTGGCAGGGCAAGCTCACGAACATGGAGCTGGACAAGTGCGACGATCTCCGCTGGTTCCCACTCGATGCATTGCCTGACAACGTCATTCCCTACGTCAAAGAAGT
This sequence comes from uncultured Candidatus Saccharibacteria bacterium, assembly GCA_964639165.1. Classification (GTDB taxonomy): domain Bacteria; phylum Patescibacteriota; class Minisyncoccia; order UBA6257; family 2-01-FULL-56-20; genus JAKAGE01. The sequence goes on from CAZXCH010000041.1 coordinate 6,576, forward strand.
GATCCGAGCTTATCGCGAAGGCGTGGGGTACGTGGAGGTGGGGCGGTAGGGATAATAAAATAATTTCGCCACTAAATGTGGTATAGTAATTAAAATAATTAACCAAAAGCCATGAATAAAAATGCGTGGTGGGGGATTGTTGCGGTCGTGGTTGTTGTGTCGGCCATCGTTTCATTGATAACTATTAAGATCGCCGCCCCGTCGGGAACGGCGCAGGCACAGTCAGTTTATAGTAAGGTGATTAAATCCGGCGTCATTACCGCGTGTTATTTAGAGTATCCGCCAGCCATCATTAAAGACCCGAATTCAGGAAAACTTTCGGGTATTTTTTATGATGCGCTAAACAAAGCTGCTGCGAATATGGGCTTGAAAGTTGATTGGGCTGTGGAAGAAGGATGGGCCGATCTTATCCCATCGTTGAATGCGAACAAGTGCGACATTATTGGTTCACCGGCGTGGAGCAACTCTGCGCGCGCTGCAGGTGCGGAATTTTCGGTGCCTCTCTACTATAGTGCGATCAACGCATATGTCCGCGCAAACGATAATC
>CAZXCH010000042.1:0-7089 GCA_964639165.1 uncultured Candidatus Saccharibacteria bacterium
TAAGCTCTCCACTCCTCCGCGCCAAAGAAACCGCAGAAATCATTGCTCAAGAAACCGGCGCGGCTCTTATTATCGATGAACGACTACAGGAGCGCGATTTCGGTCTGGCCGAGGGCATGCCATTCAAGGAGCGCGATGAAAAATTTGGCGCAACTTTTCACTATGATTGGAACAGTACATATCCGGAGGGGGAATCGCACGAGGCAGTAGAAAAGAGGGCCATAGAGGCGCTTTCCCATCACAGAAAGAATGACGACTCTAAAAATGTTGCCTTTGTGGCACATGGCAGTTTCTTGCGAACATTGCTGGGAAATATTAAGAATCTGCCAAAAGAGGATATCGGAAGACAACAGGCGCTCCCCAACGCCGGAGCGGTCGAATTACAAATCGGCGATCCGTGTCCGCGATGCGGCCACGATTTCTATCAGCAGGACCCGGACACGCTCGACACGTGGTTCTCCTCCGGGCTTTGGCCGTTCTCCACTCTCGGCTGGCCGGAAAAGACCGCCGACCTCGCTGATTACTTCCCCAATTCGGTACTCGAGACCGGCTATGATATTTTGTTCTTCTGGGTGGCACGCATGATCCTAATGTCCGAAGTGCTGATGGGCGACGTCCCCTTCCGGCGCGTGTATCTCCACGGCCTCGTCCGCGACGACAAGGGACGCAAGATGTCGAAGAGTCTCGGGAACATCATCGACCCGCTCACGATGACGGACAAGTATGGCGCGGACGCCACGCGACTTTCGCTCGTGATCGGCGCCGCCGCGGGCAACGACATCAAGCTCGCCGAGGATCGCGTCCGTGGTTACCGCAACTTCTCCACGAAGATCTGGAACATCGCGCGGTTCATTCAAATGAACAAGCCGGAGGACTTTAATGCTGCCGCCGCGGATGCGGACATCGCCGGACGCGAGGAAGTAAAGGAGCTTGAAGCACTCAAAGTGGAAGTCACAAAACACATCGACGATTTCGAATTCCATCTGGCCGGGGAAAAACTCTACCACTACGCGTGGCATCGGCTTGCCGATGAGATCGTCGAACAGGAAAAGCCCGCTCTTCACGATGGCACCGATGCGGAGAAGGCAAAATCCTACGCCCTGCTCGAACGTCTACTCCTCGGATCGCTCGCCACGCTCCACCCGTTCATGCCGTTCATTACGGAAGAGATCTACCAGATCTTCCGTCCCGGAAAAATACTGATGATAGAAAAGTGGTAGTCCATCATTGATTTTCCCGCTGAAACGCGATAGGATTTTTTCCGGAACACAATCTTGAAATTTTTTGAGGAGGACTCCCCTTTGGCAGCTACTCCATCATTTTCGGCATCACTTCCACCACAACACGCTCTCTCACCGCAGCAATGGGAGGTCAAAGAGATTCTCGTAGAGAAACCCTCGCGCAAAGAGATCAAGGACGCGATGCACATAAGCTATGTGGACGCGAGCAACTGTCTCTCCAGGATGTATCCTCGCTACGGCGTGCATAGCCTCCTGCAACTGGCGTTGCTCCTCTATGATAGGGAGCTGTGCAAGCAGTGGGATGCCTATGGACGCATTGAACCGCCGGCCGAGTTCAAGCTGATAGACAAGCTCACCGAAGCGGAGTTGGATATCCTCGAATTTCTCCGGCAAGGATTATCGTACCCGGAAATCGCATCTCGGCGAGGGGTCATTACCCAGACCATCAAGAATGCCATAGTGGATATCCGCAAAAAGACCGGCCTTCCACGGATCAAGGTGGCCATGCTCGCCCATCGTGAATACTTCGAACGCATTCACGCACACGCCAAGCATCCCGCGACCGCATGATACTCTTCATGCATCGCGGGATTTTTTATTGTAGAATTGAATCATGGTGATGTTGATCATATCGCTCGTGTTCGGTCTCTTACCCGGCTTTGCGTGGATGATTTTTTACCTCGGTGAAGAAACGCACCCCGAACCGAAACGGCTCATCGCGTTCACGTTCGTGGTGGGTATTGCGTTCGGGTTCTTTACCGTCGCCATCGAAAATCTCTTCAGCGGATGGATGACGGGGATCGGCTTCGCCATGCTCTCACTCCTCTCGCTCTTCGGTCTTGCCATCATCGAGGAAACAATGAAGTTCACCGCCGCGCACTTTGCTATCAGCCGGAACCACGACGGCAGCGAACCGGTGGACGCGATGATCTATATGATCGTCGCCGCGCTCGGATTCGCGACGCTCGAGAATATCGGCGCGATCGCGGGTCTCACCCCGCAAGCAGCCATCATTCCCGCGGTGCTCGAGACGGTATCCCTGCGCTTCGTGGGCGCGACGCTTCTCCATGCCCTTACATCTGGCGTCGTCGGTTACTACTGGGCGCGCGGCATTATAACGGGCAAGATCATGCGCTATGTCCTTCTCGGCCTTGCGATCGCCGCCGTTTTGCACACCACCTTCAATTATCTTATACTTACCTATGGAGGTGCCGTCTATTCCGTGATATTCTTGATCATAGTCGGATTCTTCGTATTAAATGACTTCGAAAAGATAAAGTCGAAAGCGATCAATATAACCTTATAAATAATCTACCCCATGATCATAAACAGCGAGGACGAAAAGTTTTTCGAGGATCTCTCCGGCGTCAAGACGGAAGCGGACAATGAATACGAAGTTGAGCTTGCAAAGGCGAGCAGCGGCACGCTCTCTTCCCCCGCCACCGCGCGTCCGAAAATGCTCCGCACCAAAGAAGAAAAAGAGGATCTCTGGGCCGACGGCGAACCGGAGGGTCAGCTCACCGTGGATGTCTACCAGACGGCGAACGACATCGTGGTGGAATCCGCGATCGCCGGCGTTGACCCAGATAACATCGACGTGAACGTGACCACCGACTCCATCTCCATCCGCGGATCGCGCAAGCGGGAGAAGAATGTGCGCGACGAGGACTATCTTTACCAGGAATGCTACTGGGGCAAGTTCGGCCGCTCCATCATCCTCCCCCAGGAGGTGAATCCCGAAGGCGCCGAAGTGAAGTTCAAGAACGGTATCCTTACGGTGACCCTCCCAAAGGCGGACAAAAAGAAAACGAGAAAACTCAAAGTGCGCGTGGACTAGGAGGCTAAAGCGATATATTCCGATGTCAATATGACGAACTTGCGCAAATTCGCTTGTTGCCCTATAATACTGTCAATAAATCAAATACCACGAACATGAGGAAATGTGCGCGATGCGAGAAAACTTCACAGATGGGCGGACACCGGATATTGCTCCGCGGCCATTATAATCCTACGAACTGGACCAGAAAGTACCCGAATTTGCAGTACGCAACGGTAGACGGCAAGCGGATGCTCATCTGCACCGCCTGCATGCGCACGCTCAACAAAGCACCGCGCAAAGCGGTGGTGCGAAAGACGGCGACCGCAGCGGCAAAATAATATATCCGCCCTCGTGCTATGCCAGAAAGATTGAAAACTTCAGGACTTGAACGTAACGAAGGCATCGCAAAAATAGAACAATACATAGAGCAAGCTACCAACGCCTATCGCGTTGAAAATATACCCGTCGGAAACGATGGGCGTATTGATATGGAAGCCTACCGCAATTTTTATCCGGATGTCGACAAAGATCTTGCCCGAAATCAGGATTGGGAACAGGGTTGGTTCGAAGGAATTTCCCCGGAAGAAATACCGGGAAAGCGCCGCGCGATGGAAGGAGAGCAGCTTGAAATGCTTGCGTATGCCATCTTTATGAAAAACCTGCCCGAAAAGTTTGTGGTCGCACGCACATCTTCGCATGACGACCGCGCCAATAAGGTGGACAATGTGATCCTTGATAGAACAACCGGCACGCTTGTATGCGCTTTTGATGAGGTGGGAGATACGAATGGCTCCAACTATGAAAAAAAATTGGGGCTCGTGAGGGATCGTAATCTAAACGGCGGAGCATCTTTAAAGTACGGCATTGGAATGGTCGAAAAGGACGGGGAGATGGTGGTCGCGCCATCCGCCGCCGGCAACATACCCATTTTCTATATTGCCCTTCCCCCTGATCGCATCAGAAAAGGGGTTCAGGATTTTATCCCGGGTGACGGACAGTCGGATTTCGAAAAAAAACTTTTTACGTATTTCATGGCGACCATCTCGGCGCAGATAGAAGGATTGGAACTCTATCATAGACGGCTCGATCCACAGCTCAAAGAAAAGCTCACCGCATTCAAGGATATAGTGGCTTCACTTGCCGGCAAAAAACAGCAGTGATCGCACAAAGAGAGATGACATTTTTACTGAATTGAATTAGGATTGTTCAGACGGGCCGTAGTATACCGGCAGTACGAGCGCATGGGGTGCGTTTAGACCGGGTTCGATTCCCGGCGGCCCGACATTGTAAAAAGGTCATAAATTCATTGACGAAGCACGTCTTCCGTTATACGATTCAGGTGCTCTTTTATAATCTCCAAACAAATTTTTCCGTGTTTCTTGAAGCGAGTGCAGAGTGGATAACTCTGTCCGTTGTGCACTCGCTTCAATCTCGGGCGGGTAGAAGAGGTATTCAAGTATGAGAACCAAGAAGGTTATTCTGTTGGTTGGCAACGACGAGCAGGGACTCTCGGTACTGAGCTTTATGTTTGCAACCAACTCCTTTCGCGTCCTCTCCGCGACAAATCCACCCGAGGCGGTAACTTTGTTTAGACGTAGCTCAATCGATCTCGTAATCGCGGATTTCAAGATGATGACGATGGACGGCGTGGAACTTGCCGGAATCCTGAAGCAGATTGACTCACTTGTGCCAATAATTTTGCTCGGCGATCCGGCAAAGATGTCCGACACGGTCAGTCCCGCCGATGCCCTACTGGACAAGAAGACTTCAGCCGCCGACCTCTTGGGGTGGGCGAAGTTCAAGACAACGCGTAAGCGCGGTCCGAGGAAGGCTTCGCAAAGACGACAGCCACCAGTTCTAAGCCACGCTGCCACACAAAGTGTTTAACTATCGGTGCGCGGCGGCAAGATAGCTTCATGGGCTTCTGCATATTGCAGACAGCCCATTTTTTGTTATTCAAAAAGAAGCAATAAAACAGGGATGGTGTATACCATCCCCGCGGGTCACGTGACTGCAAGAGTCCTCGTGGCGAACATCTTTTTGGCGGTTTGGAAAACATCTTCCAACAGCCTCATGATCTCCCCATAGCGGAAAGCGATCAGCGAGATGACCGAGTCCCGCGAGCGAAGATCATCTTCCAAACCCCTGAGCTTTTCGCGCATGACGAGGCATCGGCTCTCTAAGTCTGGATAGGCTTTCAAATCCTCCAATATCGGACGCAACTTTTCGGCTTCGTCCATGATGAACATCCAGAGTGAAAGATCCAGTTCGTTTGCCGCGTGCCGATACGCGTCACGAACCGCTTGAACATCAGCCCCTCTCCTTTCCTCGTTAGCAAGAGAAGTAATGGCGAGATGTGCATAGGCACGGGCCTGAAGGAATCGCTCGGGCAACTTGAACCCGGGAACCCACATGTTGATGCAATTCTGCGTTATCACGATACGGTTTTCTTGCGTGGAAATCACCTGGTCCTCAATCATCGCTCCCCCCGACCGATAAGATGGTTACCGTGCACACTACTCATAGTATCCTCCGCCGTTGTACGGGCGTCAATTGCGGTATAATGGAAGAATATGAAAGAAACTTTTGCGTGGAACGCAGCAAACGAGCTGACGGAGCACGTCGTTTACCATAAGCTCGCGCAACTGGAGAAAGATCCCGGCAACCGTGAGGCGCTCGAGCGGCTTTCGACGCAGGAAAAGACACACTACGAGTTCTGGAAATCGCTTATGCCGGTGGCGGAAGCGGCCAAGGTCCGCGCACGGTGGTACACCGTCTGGGCGCTCTCTTTTTTACGCGTGGCATTCGGCGTCACATTCATGACGAAATTTTTGGAGACACACGAGAACGGCGCGGTGGAAAAATATCAAAGCATTGCGAAGACGATCCCCGAATCGCACCGCGTGCGGTTCGCACAGATCATAGAGGACGAGAAATCGCACGAGAAGGCGCTCATCGCCCAGCTTAAAGAAAAACGCGTGGCTTATATGGGATTCATCGTGCTCGGCCTTGCCGACGCGATCGTTGAGATCACGGGCGTCCACGCCGGATTCCTCGGCGTCACCGGTTCGACGCTCATTGCGGGCGTTGCAGGCGTCATCGTGGGCTTCTCCGCGGCCATCTCGATGGGCTCGGCGTCATATCTGCAGGCCAAGCAGGACACGGAAAAATCCGCGGTCCTTTCCGGATTCCTCACGTGGATATCATATTTTTGCTCCGTCGTCCTGCTCGCGCTCCCCTATTTTTTGATCCATGTAATGATTCCCGCGTTCATCACTTCCACGTCGGTGGGCATCCTGCTCGTCGCCGGTTTCACGTTCTACGGCGCGATCGTCTTTGACCGGAAGTTCTGGCGCGAGTTTGGCGAGACCGTCGGGCTGATGCTCGGCACCGCGCTCGCCACATTCCTGCTTGGCACCGTCGTCGGCGCACTGTTCCACATCAACCCCGCCAGTTTCTAAATCGTTCTTACCAACACCATGATCATCAACAATTTATCTCAGGGCCATTGCGTTCCGTGCGAGGGCGGCATGCCGCCGCTCGACCATGAATACGTGCAAAAATATGCCGCGCAGGTTCCCGATTGGAAAGTGTCCGATGACGAGAAAAAGATCTCACGTGAATTCACCTTCAGAGATTTCGTTGAGGCAATGAAATTTGTGAACGCCGTCGCCGACATCGCCCAGTCCGAAGGCCACCATCCGGACATATACATCTTCTACAATAAGGTACGCCTCGACCTTACCACGCATGCCGTGAACGGATTGTTCGAGAACGACTTCATCCTCGCCGCGAAGATCGATCATCTTGACACGGAAACCGCAAAACGATAGGTTTGTTTTGGGAGGGTTTCGCAATGTCGCTACTTTACACCGAACTACCGAAGTCAACTCCGCTGGCCATCGTTCCTGCGACAACGAACGCTTTGACCCCCGTTGTTTCTCCGGTATTTTTGAAATATGAGATGTCATCCATCGCGCACTTCGCCGTTGTCAGACGAAAGGGTATGCCAGAGGGACGTCTTTTTAC
>CAZXCH010000043.1:0-6764 GCA_964639165.1 uncultured Candidatus Saccharibacteria bacterium
AAACGATAATCGCTTCAATGGCAACCCGTTCATCGCAAACGATGCGCAATATACCGTGATGGATGAAGATGGCGAGACCTCGCAGGTGATTGTCGGGCAGATGTTCCCGAAGGCAAAAGAGGTTACCGTTCCGCAGAATGCGGACTTGTCGCTCATGTTGCTGGATGTCGTAGATAAAAAAGCGGATATGACGTTCGTTGAAGCGAGCATCGCCAATCAGTTTTTAGCGACCCATCCGGGTTCGCTCAAAAACGCCGACCCGAATACGCCGGTGGCTGTTTACGGCAACATCTATCTCATCAAAAAAGGAGAATTCGAATTCCAGACGATGATTAACAATGCGATGGACGAGCTTCTTGGTAACGGATATATTAGTGAGCTCATCACGCAATACGGCAAGCAATATCCTGGTGGGTTCTATACCGACGCAGCGCCGTACGTCGTCCCGAAAGGGAACTAACCAATGCTGTCGGTCTTCGATATTATCGTTCGATACAAAGAGGCCTTGGCTAGAGGTCTCTTTGTCACTCTGCAACTTTCGTTGACCATTTGGATCTCTGGCATTGTCTTTGGAATCCTTATTGGCTATCTTGGAGCAAAATTTAGAAAGAGCGTCGGCGTACCATCACGGGTCATTTCGTTTGTCCTCGCCGGAGTCCCGATCTTGGTATTGCTATTCTGGCTCTATTATCCTGCGGAGACATTGTTGCGGATCAACACGGACCCGTTCTATGTTGCGGCACTCGCGCTATCCATCGTGAATATTTTTCTCGTTGCGGATCTTACGCGAAATGCACTAACCAATTTCCCCAACGAATATAAGCTTGCGGCAAAAGTATGTGGAATGTCTCAGAAGGACACGTTTAAAACGATCGAGCTGCCAATCATCCTTCGTCAGATTCTCCCCGGTTTACTTGGTATTCAGGTAAATATGCTTCAATTGACGCTGTTTGCCAGCATCATTACGGTTGGTGAGATTTTCCGCGTCGCCGAGCAAATCAACGCGCAGATCTATGAGCCGGTGGAGATCTACTCCGCGCTCGCAATTTTCTTTTTGATTATCTGTCTGCCGCTGAACGGTCTCGCCTTATGGCTGAAACATAAACTCACGCGGGATATTTCCGAATCCTAATATGCTTATCGCCAAAAACATTACCAAGAAATATCAGGGCGTGGAGATTTTGAAGAGCGTTGATGTCTCGATTATTCCCGGCAAGATCACGGCGCTCATTGGGCCAAGCGGTGCGGGAAAGACAACGCTGTTACGTTCGCTGGCGTTGCTTGATCTTCCTGATTCCGGCGAGATTCTTATTGATGATGAAAAGTATGCTTTCCCGTTGAATGGCGCTGAGATGAAGAATCCATGGCCGGATGTTTCGATTGTTTTCCAGCAGCTTTTTTTGTGGCCGCATCTTACCATCCGCGAAAACATTCTCTTGCCACTTAGAGTAAAAAATATCGATCGTACCGCCGAGCTTAAAAAATTCATCGAGCTTTTCGGGATGGGGGATTTTGTCGACAACTATCCGAATCAGGCCTCGCTTGGTCAGCGGCAACGTGCGGCAATCGTTCGGGCACTTATGCTTCATCCCAAATATCTTTTGCTCGACGAGATCACGTCATCGCTCGATGTGGAGCAGGTGAGCATTATTCTCTCGCATTTAAACGTTGTTCGCGACGCTGGCGTGGGCGTGCTCATAGTGACCCACCTCATCAACTTCGCCGAGCAGGCGAGCGACCAGATCATCTTTTTAGACAACGGCCAGATCTTGGAGACCGGCAAGGAAGTTATCAAGAACCCGACCCATCCGAGAATCAAGAAGTTCTTGTCGATGGTGAGGGAGGTGAGCTGAAGGGCTCCGCGCGAGGCATTCTCCCTCCTGTTAATTAATATCCCCACATGCTCCAATCCACTGCTTTAGCCCTGCTTAAGACGGGCGAGAACGTATTCCTGACCGGGGCGCCGGGCGCTGGCAAGACGTACGTGCTCAACCAATATATCGATTTCCTGAACCAGCACGAGGTGGAGGCGGCCGTGACGGCGTACACCGGGATCGCGGCGAGCCACATCAACGGGCGCACGCTCCATTCGTGGGCGGGGCTGACGCGCGGGCCCATGCACGAGGATGCGCAGGAGGTGGATCGCGTGCGCGCGAACGAGTTTCTGACCGACCGCATCCGCCGCGCGCGGGTGCTTATTATAGACGAGATCAGCATGTTGCATCCCGCGCAGTTCGATCGCGTGGACCTGATCTGCCGCACCGCGCGGAACTCACCCGAGCCGTTCGGGGGATTACAGCTCATCTGCTGCGGCGACTTCTTTCAGATCCCGCCGGTGAACGGTGAGAGCGAGAAATTTGTGATCGACTCCGCCGCGTGGAAGAACGCCGGGATGCACATCTGCTATTTACACGAACAACATCGGCAGGCGAACGCGTCCGGCGACGAGTTGCTGGAAATTTTGGCCGCCATCCGCGGCAACGCAGTGACGCCGGATATCGTTGCCAAGCTTGATGCGCGCATCGGCGTCGCAGTGGATGCGCCGATCGGTATCGCGCGCCTCTATACGCATCGCGAGAATGTGGACGAGATCAACACCGCAGAGCTGCGCAAGCTCACGACGCAGGATGTCGTGTACGACGTCTATCAAAACGGCCCGCTCGCGCTCGTGGAGAAATTAAAAAAAGATAACGACGTGCCGGACAAGCTGGTGCTCAAGATCGGCGCGCGCGTGATGTTTACGAAGAATAATATGGGTGCGGGATATGTGAATGGCACACTGGGCGAAGTGATCGGATTTGAGAACGGGGGAGACGGTGATTCTGCAACGGCGGGAGCTGCTGCTGTGGAGGCGAATCCCGTCATCATGACGTTCGATAAAAAGCGCATCACGCCGGGCCGCTTCCAGTGGAAGGTGGAGGAGGGCGGCAAAGTGCGCGCGAGAGTCTCTCAGTTGCCGCTCAAGCTCGCGTGGGCCATCACGGTGCACAAGAGCCAGGGGATGACGCTCGACGCCGCAGTGATTGACCTCGGCAGCGCCTTTGAGCGCGGCATGGGCTACGTGGCGCTCTCGCGCGTGCGGGAGCTCAAGAACATCTCTTTGATAGGGTTCAACGAGGTGGCTCTGCAAGTGAGCCCGCGCGTGCAATCGCTGGATGCCGGCTTCCGCGCCGACTCGCGGCACGCGGAGGAGTATGTGGCCTCGTTTGGCGAGGACGAGCTGCGCGCCGCGCAAAGCGAGTTCATCCGCCGCGCCGGCGAGGAATCCGGACCGCATGGCCATAACACTGCCGGCACCGTCTTTGACGACCTGCGCATAGACTACACCGACATTGACGAGATGCCGGTGGCGGATTTCTAAGCCGGTCATTTAAGAAAGATTTAATCTCCGATACTGTATAATTGAGGGCATGCGCGAAAGGTCGTCGAGCGGGAATATAAACGTAACAACAAATACGATGGCAGACGAGATCAATGATCCGGAGTTGGAAGAGGAGGTCAAAGATGAGGAGTTGAATACCGACGATACGCCGACGGACGATAACGGCGAAGCGAAGGAATAGCGGCGATGAAGATTTTTGTGCGCGCGAAACCCGGCGTCAAGAAAGCATACGTCAAAGAAACCACGGACCTTTTTGAAAAGAACGGCGAGCGGCACTTTGTGGTGGCGGTGGGTGAACGCGCAGTGGAAGGCGCCGCGAATCGGGCGATAGAGAGATCGCTCGCAGAATATTTTGATGTGTCCGCCTCGCGCGTGCGAATCGTCTCCGGGCAGACGGCAAAAGAGAAAGTGGTTGAGATCTCCTGAGAGAGAAAATAACCAAGAAAACGGCGCGATGGTTTTGTCATCGCGCCAGGAGCACCTTTCTTATTTCCACGCTTCGCGTTGGAGGAATCCTTCGTGGATCGGATTGATTGGCCTTGGTTGGCCGATTTTTTCATTTCGCTCGGCTATGAACCTTAGATAATCGATCTGATCGTGCGGCGGCGGCACGCCACGTTCGCCGGGAATGGGGGCGGGGTGGGGCAGTAGGTGGCTGAGTGCTGAGCTCATCACAAACCTCCTGATCCTTTTCTGTTTTCAGTATAGCACTCGGTACATTGTTGTATGATGTAGGTATATGGAAATTTCATCTCGCGTGGCGGTCGTGGGGGCGGGGGAGCTCGGGCGTGCGATCGGGGTTCTGCTCAAGGAGAAAAATATCGAGACCGAGTTTTGGGATGCCGACCCGGCGGCTGTGCCGGGTGAGCGTCCGCTTGCGGAGCTTATCCCGACGGCGGGCCATGTTTTGTTCTGTGTGCCTTCCTGGGCGATGCGAGCGGCGGTGACGGGCGTTCTGCCGTATCTTGCTCCGGGAGCCACCGTGGTGTCCTTTGCCAAGGGGATAGAGAAGGATTCCCTGCAGACAATGGCCGAGATGGTACCGACCCTGCTTCCTGCCGGGACCCCGTTCATGGTGGTCGGTGGACCGATGCTTGCTGCGGAGATCGTGGCGGGAAGCGCGGCTATCGGCGTGTTCGCATCGCAGGACGAGGCGGCGCTCGCATGGGCGCGGGAAACGTTCGCAAGCCAGCATTTTCGCGTGGAAACGACTGCCGATGCGGCAAGCGTGGCGCTCGCCGGCGTGCTTAAGAATGTATACGCCGTTGCCCTTGGTATTGCCGACGGGCTCGGCGTTTCCGGCAACGAGAAGGGATGGGTCACTTCGGCCGCCGTGAAGGAGATGGCGGACGTTGCGATGGCGCTTGGCGCCGATCCGAAGATCATCTTGGGAAGCGCAGGCGTCGGCGACCTTATCGCCACCGGCTATAGCGTACATTCGCGCAACCGCGAAGCGGGCATTGAGATCGTTGCGACGGGCAAGTGCAATATCCGCGGCGAGGGATTGAACTCGCTTCCGTTCCTCATGGCCCGCCTCGGCGAGAAAGCATCATCGTTTCCGTTGATGACGCTCGTGCACGAGATCGGGATCGTGTGTTCGCCGGCGCGTCCGGCGATGGAGGAATATTTCAATCGCGCCGCTGAAAAATAGTTGAGGCTACGCTCCGCCGCTCTGGCGCCACAGTGATTCGAATAGTATCTCCATCGTGTGATGGATGTCTTGGTCTTCTATCAAAATACCCACGGGGCGTTTTTTGTTGAGCGAGATGATCGCCACTTTGTTCGCGTAGATGAAATTGCAGTTGTTGATCTCGATGCCTGCGGGCAGGAACTGCGTCGTGCGAAGCTCTTCGCCGTCGCGCGCCTTCAGCTCCGCCGCCGCTTTGGATTTTGGCGTGAGGATGCGGATGCGGAGATATTGCCGGTAGCGGCTCTCTATGAAATCGTCCATGTAATTTTCGCCGAGGAGACTTTTCCATTCGTCCCAAGAGAGGATCGCGGAGATGTGATGTTTTGATTCCAGGATATCGCTCATGATCTGGCGGATCTCCTCCACGCCGCCGTACGCGCGCACGGTCGGTTTGACGCCGGTGTCGTGGCGAAGCGATTGCAGTTCGGGGAGGACGAGCTTCAGCGCCGCTTCGCGCTCTTTGACGCTGATCATCAGCCGCTCCGGATTCTCCGCCGCCCAGATCTTCCGCTTGCGCTGGATATACGCGTTCATCAAACCCTTCTTATTGAGGGAGTTGATGATGAGGTTGACCGTAGTGCGCGGCAGGCGAGCCTTGGCGGCGATGTCCGTGGCGGTGCTGCCTCCCAATTCAAGCGCCGCAAGGTACACCGCGGCCTCTTGCGGACTGTATCCAAGCTGCTCAATGACGGCTTTTAGGTGCATATGGGATATTTTCTAAAATTATAGCACATTTTCCAAAAATGGTGACAAGAATGTTGTCACATTTTTAATGCGGTTTATTAAGAAATTATAAAGGTATTTCCGAGGCGCGCTCCACATGTGACAACGCGTTTTGGTTATGCACAGGGACCGCTTGCTATGCGGGCGCGGACTTCGGCATGACAATGGATATACCATGACAAAAAATAACAGCTTTGCGGAGGTGCGAAAGCGGGATGGTCGAATAGTTCCGTTTGATCAGGACAGGATAACAAGCGCAATTTCGCGCGCGATGTCGGCGACGCGGGAAGGTTCCGCGCAGGCAGCCGAAAAAGTGTCCGAGCAGGTGATCGGCGCGCTCATGAAGAAATATCCCGCAGGACACGTGCCGACGATCGAGGAGATCCAGGATATCGTGGAGACACAGCTTATTTTGATGGATTTTCAGAAGACCGCGAAAGCCTATATTCTCTATCGTAACGAGCGCTCGCAGTTGCGCGAGAACACGAAGGAGATCCCGGAATATGTGACGAAACTTGCCACTGCGAGCAAGCATTATTTTCATAATCAGCTGGCGGAATTCGTCTATTATCGCACCTACGCGAACTGGATCCCGGAGGAGGGCCGTCGCGAGACATGGATCGAGACGGTGGAGCGCTACATGTCGTTCATGAAAGAGAATCTTGGCGACAAACTGACCGCCGAAGAATACGCGGAAGTGACTGACGCGATCCTCCATCAGGAGGCGATGCCGTCAATGCGGTTATTGCAGTTCGCCGGCACCGCGGCGCGGGCCACGAACGTGTGTGCGTACAACTGCTCGTTCACCGCGCCGCAGAAGCTGGAGGACTTTGCGGAGATCATGTACATCTCCATGTGCGGCACGGGCGCGGGATTTTCCGTGGAGAGTCAGAACGTGCAGAAGCTTCCGCAGATCAAGCGCCAACACGGGAAGAAAGTGAGGACGCATACGGTGGCGGACAGCAAGGA
>CAZXCH010000044.1:0-6704 GCA_964639165.1 uncultured Candidatus Saccharibacteria bacterium
CAATCATTGGCGAAGGAAGCGAAAGTGGAGATCGTTACGAAGAAACCGGTAGGGGCGACTAGGGAGGAAATAAAAGAAAATCCACGGAGCAGGTCGGCAAAAATCAGGGCAGCGCGAATTATTTAAAAGAATATGACATTCATACAACCAACAAAGCCTATCAATATTCTGAACGCGGTCATCGCATTGTTGGTCGTCGCACTGCTCGGCGGGACTTTTTGGCTGGTTATCGCTTATAATAAAACAGTAGACCTCAGTCAGGACATCGTTTCGGTAAAAGCTCAGCTTCAATCGATAGGCGCGGAGAACACCGCGCGCAACAATCAGGTCCTCGCAACATTGGGAGGAGCCGACTTTACATCGCTCGCCGCAGCGGATGGCTTGGTGCAGGATAAGAACCCTCAATATTTCATGATCGATCAACAATGGCCTATCGCTTCACAATAATCGTTGTATTTTTCCTTTTTGCTTTTACCTATTTAGGATTCCATCTCTATCAGTTGCAGTTGGTGAAGGGCGATTATTATTATGCCCAGGCGGAGTCGGAGCAATCGTCAGCGGCGAGCAATAACGGCAACCGCGGTGCCATCTATTTCACCGACAATAACGGCAATACGTTGCCGGCGGCGATTGACCAGCCATTCCCGATGATCTATGCGGTGCCGACCGCAGTCAAGAACCCGGCTACGACCGCCGAGACGTTCGCTCCTATTTTAAATATGCCGGTCGCAACCCTCAAAGCAATATTCTCGCGCCCCAAGGATCAGTACGAGTTGTTGGTGAACAAAGCCGACCCCGCAGTGGCGCAGAGGGTAACGGATCTCAAGGTTCCCGGGGTATATACCGAATTCGAACCGGAGCGGTATTATCCGCTCGCTACGGTCGCCTCGCAGGTGTTGGGATATGTCGGACCGAACTCGTCCGGCACCGGCGAGAGCGGAAAGTATGGACTTGAAAAATATTACAACAGTCAGTTGGAAGGCGGTTCGTCGGGCGGCACCGGCGGAGCGGATCTCGTGACAACAATCGATCCCAATATTCAGATCGAGGCGGAAAAAATATTGGACAATCTTGTGAAAACAACCGGCGCGACCGGCGGGGACGTGATGGTGATGGATCCCAAGACGGGAAAGATTCTCGCGATAGGTGGAACGCCGAGCTTTGATCCGAACAGCTATAGTCAATTCCCGATCTCTGACTTTTTGAATACGGATGTGCAGGGAGTGTATGAGCCGGGTTCCATCATGAAGGTGATCACGATGGCGGCGGGCATCGATTCCGGCAAGATCACGCCGGATACCACGTACACCGATAAGGGATATGTGAACGTGAATGGCGCGCACATCACAAATTACAATCTGACGACTGAAGGCGCGTATGGTGACGGTACCACGATGACGCAGGTGATCGAACACTCCATCAATAGTGGCGCCATTTGGGCGGAGAACGCCACGGGGAATTCCATATTCCTCAGTTATTTGAAAAAATTCGGGCTTGATCAGAAGACCGGTATCGATTTGCCGGGCGAGGTCGCGGGAAATACGAGCCAGCTTACGCCGAACGCGCCGATGGTAGATTGGGATACTGCGGCGTACGGGCAGGGCGTGGCAGTGACGCCGGTGGAACTCGTGAGTGCCGTTGCCGCGATCGCGAACGGCGGGACGCTTATGCGTCCGTACATCAATGCCGCGCTTCAGCCTCAGCAGATCCGCCGCGTGATCAGCACGAGTACCGCACAGCAGGTAACGCAGATGATGGTGGATGCGGTGGATCTCGCGCAGGTAGCGGAGATCAACGGTTACACGATGGCGGGAAAGACGGGCAGTGCGTACATTCCGAATCCCAAGGGTGGGGGCTATCTGAACATGCTGACGGATTCTTATATTGGTTTTGGACCGACATCAAACCCGAAATTCATCGCGTTCATCCGGCTTAACACCATTCCGGTCACATCGCTCGCCGCAGAGACGGTGGTACCGGCGTGGAATCAACTCGCGCAGTGGATCATCAATTATTATAATATTGCGCCCGACAGGAGTACGAAAGACATCATTCCCAATTGCAAATATCTGATATGTCCGTAAAGATTCTTCGAATCATATTACGAAGACTCGCGCGATGGACGATCTGGCGCTACCGTCCGGCGGTCATCGGCGTGACGGGGAGCGCGGGAAAGACCTCCACGAAGCTCGCGATCAAAGCGGTGCTGGAGCGCGATCGCAGAGTGCGCGTCTCGTTCGGCAATCTGAATAGCGACCTTGGTCTGCCACTTACGATTCTTGGCGACTGGAGCGTGGATGACCTTGCGCTTGTGAGCCGCGCGACGCCGCACGGTACGAAAACCATCCAAAAGACGGGGTTCTGGATAAAAGTGATCGTGAGCGCTCTTTGGCGGATCGTGTTCCCGTTGCCCGATGGCTATCCGGAGATTTTGGTTTTGGAATATGGCGCAGACCGGCCCGGCGACATTAAATATCTGTTAAGTATCGCGCGGCCGAACATCAGCGTCATCACCGCCATCGGGGACATTCCGGTTCACGTAGAATATTACGGCGGCCCGGACGAGGTGGCACGGGAAAAGGGGCGCCTCATTGAATACCTTCCGGTCGGGGGATTTGCGATATTGAACGGCGATGATCCGATGGTGATGAATCTGCAATCGCGCACGCGCGCCCGGGTGATGACGTTCGGTTTTGAAAAGGGATCCGAGGTGCGCCTTTCCCGTTTTGAAAACAAAGTGCACGACGGCCAACCATCCGGCATTTCATTCAAACTTGAACATGGCAGCGGCGTGGTGCCGGTACGGATCAATAACGTGTTCGGGCGGGCACACGCCTACGCTGCCGGCGCGGCGGCGGCGATCGGCATCGTATTCGGCATGAACCTTGTGACGATCTCCGAGGCGCTCGCACGGTACGCTCCGCCGGAATCGCGCATGCAGCTTTTACCCGGTATCAAATATACCAACGTCATCGACGATTCCTATAACGCGAGCTTGATCGCCATGCGCGCAGCGCTCGAGACGCTGGCGGCGCTTCCGGCCAAGCGCAGAGTGGCGGTGCTGGGCGACATGCTGGAGATCGGCAAATACACGCCGGAGGCGCACGAAGCCGTCGGCCGCATCGCGGCAAAAGATACGGACGTGCTTTTTACCGTCGGCCCGCGCGCAAAATTCATCGCCGAGGCGGCGCGCAGTGCCGGCATGAAACGTATTGCCATCTTTTCATTCGACACCGCGGACGAGGCGCGGAAGCCCGTGCAGGACTTCATCAAGAAAGGGGATTTGATATTGGTGAAAGGGTCATTGGAAATGGGCTTGAACAAGATAGTGGAAGAAATACGCGAGGTTCAAGTTCCGACAGCGATACCGCTGAGCTAGGAAAGTGTATTATAATGACGTCATGAAACCAATCCTTATTATGTTTGGTGGAATTTCGCCCGAACACGAGGTTTCCATCATCACCGGTCTACAGGTTCTTGAAAATATCGATACGGCTATTTATCAGCCATTGGTTGTTTACGTCGATAAAAAAGGCAGCTTCTTTTTGCTGAACAATGTGCGGGGGCGGTCGGATTTTTATTCATCGCGACGTAATACGATCTCATTTGGGAAAGATGATAAAGGCGGCTTCATCAAATTGGAAAGATTGAGCGGTAAAAAGATATATCCCTATGCGGCATATCTCGCTTTTCACGGGGGGATCGGGGAGGGAGGGTCGGTACAGGGATTGCTGGAATCGGTCGGGATTCCCTTCAGTTCTTGTGGTCAGGAAGCATCCATTATCACTATGAACAAGGAAATAACCCGTCGCGCCGCGGAAGGCGTCCAGGTTTCCGTCGCGCCGGGAATGAGCGTGTTTTCCCCTGAGATAAAAAAGGATGTTGCCACGGTGAGTTCTCTTATCATTGAAAAGCTTTCACTTCCGGTGATCGTGAAGCCCGTGCATCTGGGATCGAGCATTGGATTGACGGTCGCCAAGACCGAGGTTGAGTTGCAAAAAGCTTTGCTTGAATCGGCTTTCATCGATAATGAGATATTGATCGAGCAATACCTTTCGCTTGCCGCCGAATATAATTGTGCCGTTCGCGTCGTGGACGGGAAGATCGAAACAAGCGAGATCGAGAGACCGGTTTCGAGAGATGAAATATTAAGCTTTGCGGACAAATATCAGCGGGGGGCAAAAAAATCCGGCGACGGTATGGCATCGCTCAGTCGGGAATTGCCCGCGAAGATCGATGACGCGCTCAGGCGTGAGATCCGGGAGATGGCAGAAAAGATCTTTACTGCATGTGCGTGCAAAGGAATGGTGCGCATTGATTTTATGCTTACCACAGACAAGAAGCTCTATCTCACCGAAGTAAATCCGATCCCCGGGTCCATGGCATTCTATTTATGGGAAGCGTCCGGAATCCCGTTTAAACAGCAGATCTCGGATCTGATCGAGCAGGCCGTTCGTGATGATTCAGGCATGCGCGCCATGGATTTGGATTATAAAACAGACATTGTGGAAAAGTTCATTGCCCAAAAAAAAGGCGCTCAGTAATAAAGATCGGTCAACTCGGGCTGTAAGAGCAGAAGCCAGTCGGTTGGAGGGAAGAGCTCTTTGGATCGCGCGAGAAAATCCTGCAAGTCCTTGAATACATCATATTTTTCCGGATCGGATATTCCGCGCGCAATCTCTCCGTAAAACATGCTTTTTAATAGAGCGACGTGGTCGGCGCTCGATGCAAGTAACCTTCCCAAAATCTCGTTTTTGTCTTTGTCTTTTGGTCCCAATTCCGGAATGCCGGCGGTGATCACGAGCAACTTCTTTTTTTTGAGGGCCGCGGCATTTTTTGCGGATGCTATGCCCGCCTGCGCCGTTGTGAAACTGATATTGTAAGAATCATCAATGCAATCATAGCCATGGAACAGTGTCATTTTTTGTCTTCGATCGGGAAGCTCCAGCTTTTCGCATGAATCAATGATGAACTCCCTGCTGATGCCCAAGCCCTCGGCGGTTCTTATCGCGAACGCCACGTTGAGGAGGTTTGAGGAAGAAAAATGAGCAATGATGTGGGGATGGGTTGCTAATATTGTTAAGTCCTCGGACCCGACCAATGTATGTTCCCGTCCATCGCCTTCGGGTAATTGCTTTGCAGTATTCGAGTTGCAAAGCAATTGTGCCGAAAGCTTGGAATAGGTAAATACCTCGCCGAGCGTCTGTGCGAGTTCTTCTTTGGTGGTAAAGCGCTCGATGTGTTGATCTCCGATATTGGTAATGATCGCTATATCGGGAGGGGCGATAAGGCAGCTTTCTTTGATCTCGCCTCTTTTATAAGCGTCCATTTCAACGATCAATATCTCGGTTGTGGGCGCCAAAGAACCATTGATCCAATTTGCGATCCCGGTGGTAGTATTGATGTTTTCGGGAATCAACTGGGTTTTATAGTTGTAGCGTATCAACTCATAGATAAAGTGTTTAGTGGTGGTCTTTCCAAAACTTCCCGCAATGGCAATGATTTTTAAATTTTTGTGGTCGTTCACAAGGGCGGAAGCTCTTCGTGCAACCCGGTGCTTTGCCGCGGAAAAAAGCGGGGAGAGGAGGATATTTCCAACGAGCACGAAGAAAGGAATGGCGAAAATCCATACTATGAATAAAAGAAAGGGTACGAGAATGCCCGCATGGAGCAATGGCAAGCATGGGATCGCCGCAGTCGCCCAAAGCACTATCGAGAAATATAAAGTGACCGTTGCCCGGGAAGTATATTTTAAATGATCTCTTTTTTGTATATTTCTCCTGAAAAAGAAGCGTCCAAGCCATTTCCAGTAGCGACGAGAGCTGTATTCCTCCTGCTGGAGAATGTAGAGAAAATCGCCAAATGGAAAGATAAAATTAAAGACCATCGATAAATTTTTTTACGATCCCGTGGAACAGGTTTGGATTGTCGAAATGGGCATTATGACCGGCATCTTGCATGGTGATCAATCTACTATCGGGTATGAGTGTTTGGATTTCCTCTGCGATAGAAACAGGAACTTCTGTGTCGTGTTTTCCCCATAGAAGCAGTGTGGGCACTCTTATCTCCGGCAATATCTTTGTTTGGTCGAATGTCACCACTCGTTTAAATATCGGATACATTTCATCCGCGCTTTTTCTTGAAAATCCCATTTTTTTTAAAAGCTTGGCAATCCTAATTTTTAGTCCGATGATCGTCGTCGGCCGGTATAGAGAAGGCGAGCCATATAAAATCAATCCCTTTAACCACTCCGGACGCTCGCTTGCGATATATCCGGCAATTCTGCCGCCAAAAGAATGGCCAAGAAGAATAACGTTATTTTCCTTAAGATTTTCAAGTTTATCCCTCACCCACGCACTATATTGTGGAATTCCCCAGCCGGCGTCAACAAGTTTTTCATCTCCAAATCCCGGAAGGTCAAAAACCAATACTTCGTCGAGTGGAAATGACTTAACAAAACCATCCCATTTGCTTTTGTCATGTTTCCAGCCATGGAGGACGACAAGTCGATAAGGCGTTTTATTCACGAGTTAAGTATAACAAGCTATATGGATAGAGGGGAACCGATATACGCAAAAGCCTTGTCCAATCACAATTTTTTCTTTATAATCTCTTCGGTAAGGAATATGCCATCATCGTCTAGCCTGGTCTAGGACATCGCCCTCTCACGGCGGGAACTCGGGTTCAAATCCCGATGGTGGTAC
>CAZXCH010000045.1:0-6594 GCA_964639165.1 uncultured Candidatus Saccharibacteria bacterium
CAGTCCAATCGGCCGATGTGATCGCCGGCGCGGCCGTCGCGACGAACGTGCTGCTCGCGTTGTTGGATGCCGTGCCGCTCGAATATGCCCCCGCGATGATCACGCCCGCCGTGACGATCACGATGAATCCGACAATGAACCACATGGTCGTCTTATTCACCTGGCCAGCCCTGCTTTGCGTGAGTTTCATAGTTCATTCATTTTACCTGTTTTTAATGGAAATAGTAACAATGGGCGACGTGCTATAAATCTATCCGTATTATAAAAATGCCGCCGGACGCTTGTTGAGCGTTCGACGGCAAGAGAATCACCGAATCCTCGGCCATGAGCTAGAGCATCCAGCTAAGGTCGTAGGTCAAGTAGGAATCCATCCAAACAAGGATGACATTCCTGAGTTTCTCGATCCCCCCGTTCTCGCATAGATATCTTGCGAGATGGAAAAGTCCGGCGGTGTTCAGGGCCCCAGTCGGCCCGACGGAATAATGCATTCGGTACAGTTCGCGATTCATCTCGCGAGCCTCCTCCAGCATCACCGTCTCGATGAGAGGATAGCTGAGTACCCCATCCCATTCCGGCCGGAACATAAATCCTGGTTGGCCGGAGATGTCTCTGAGTTCCTCGAAATCCTCGCGCGATCGACTGGCGGGAACCTTTTCCTTCTTCGAGTGGGAAGCGACTGCGAATACTTCCACATTCCCGCTGACAAATCGCGGCAAATACCGACGCATCGCGGTGACCGTTGCGCCCGTACCCACCACGCCGCCAATGAGCACGTCTTTGTCGCCGAATCCAAGCCGTTCCATTTCAGCTGCGACATGCTTCATCGCCGGTTCGTACCCCTGGATGGTCGCATCCTCAATGTACTGGCACATCACGATGCGATTCGGACCTTCCGCCGCCAGTTGGTAAGCATACTTGACCCCCGACATACCGGCGGGCGTCCTTATGCAAATCACTCCGGCGCTTTCTATCTGTTTGATTTTCGTCTCATGGATGCTTGCGGGAAGCACTCCATAGACTTTCGAAGAGCAATAGCCCTTCAGTATCCCGGCGAAATCTTTCACAAAATTGCCGGAACTCGGAACGTAGATGTCCGGGTTGCTCTGCAACAGGCCCCTGCGGAAGAGATCCTCACAGCATCCAAGCGCTGCCGGCATTTTCCCGGAGAACTTGTCTATTCGGTAGTACTCAAGCAACCAAATGTTCATGTTCTGTTCGAGGTTGGCCTTCCTTGCCCACGGCTGGCAGTAGATCGAGGAAGGGATTTCAAGGGATGTCAGCCAAGGAAGGTTCCGAATGATGTAATCAGTCCTTCTCCGGGAAATAGCCCGGTCTCTTGTCTCGATCATTTCTGATTCAGAGGGTGGGATCATGTGTCTCCTTTTTTAGTTACGCCTTCACGCTGTCCATAAACTAACACACGATAGCAGGCGTGGCAACCTGCCTTTTAATTACCTCTCCTTCCTCACCGTCACGAACTTCAGTGTGCCGAGTCCCGGCATCGCCGGTTTTTTTATGCCGATCTCTTTTTCCCAAAAAGCGTCGTCATTAAAGAGTTCGATGATCCATGGGAAGTGCGCGTCCTGCGAGATGATGATGCCACCCGGTGAAAGCAGCGGATACAGATAGTGATAGCAGTCGCGCGTGGATTGAACGAGATCCACGTTCACACACGCCGCAGCGACCGACTTATGGAAACTCGGCATCGTATCGCTGAAAAATCCTTTGTGATATCGTGCGCGTGATGCGTCGCCGTAGCGTGCGACGTTATTCTTCACCTCTTCGAAGGGCACCGCATGGCTGCCCTTCGGGAAATGGTGCTCGCGGCCATAGATGCTCTTGCCGTGCTCCTCGCTGTTCGCGGGCATCCCCGCGAACGAATCGAATACCTCGAGCTGACGGTCGCAAAGCGCGGCCACCAAGCTCAGCTTCGTCGTGCTCCCGCCATGGAACGAACCTGCTTCCGCAATCGCGCCCGGCACCGCGGCGCCGAGATCTAAAATCTGCCGCGTGATGGAGATCATCTCGTGCTCGGTGTGCGGACAATCAACGTAGTACGATATTTTATAAAACTTTCCGACAAGCGCGAGCCGCACGCCGAAGGTGGTAGGCGATTTCGTTTCGCTAAAAATAAATCCGAGCGCCGCGGGAATATCCTTCGGCGCGTAGTAGGCCTTGCGATATATATAGAGCAAAGGCCACGGCAGCGCCACATGTTTTTTGATCGTGCTTCGCAGACTCATCGTGTTGATATATTACTTCACTTTCCGCACGAGCACGAACGGCGTCATTTTATTCCCCTGCCCCAGCGGATTGTCGAGCAATATCCGACGCACGGTCTTCTTATCCAATCCCACGCCCTTGCTCACGCCGAGCACCTGTACGTCAATATAGTTCGCGTCGGCCGTCACACACGGGATGCCCGTCTCACGCTCCACGCGCTCACAATCGCCCTGCGGATCCGGCGGCGGCAGAACGCCCCACTCCGTATACGGA
Source organism: uncultured Candidatus Saccharibacteria bacterium (assembly GCA_964639165.1). Classification (GTDB taxonomy): domain Bacteria; phylum Patescibacteriota; class Minisyncoccia; order UBA6257; family 2-01-FULL-56-20; genus JAKAGE01. The sequence goes on from CAZXCH010000045.1 coordinate 2,497, forward strand.
TACATATCTTCCGGAATAAAGCCGTCGATCTCGGACACACGGCTGCCGGCGACGATCCAGAACCAACCGCGCTTGCCTATCAGCTTTCCCACCGCACCCACACCCGCGGCGAGGATCATGCGCGGCGCGCCGACGATCTCTATCGCCACCTGCATCTTCTCCGGCCGTGACCACGCCGTCATGTTCTTGTGTTTCTTGACGCCGAGCGTGATGAAGCGCGCGAGCCATCCCACCTTTACCGTAGAGATGTGCCGCACCAAGTTTTGAGAGATAGAAAGTATCTTTTCCGAGATCGCAAGCCAGTCCCCCTCTCTATAGTGCGGTTCCACAAATTCGTTGACGGTACTTTCGAGGCCCTCTCCGAATTTGATCAGTCGCGGCACTTTGATGGGAAACCGTTCGTAGGTGACGCCGTCCACCTCGATCGTCTCGCCCGGCTGGATGCCCGCCGGACTGTCCGCGGTATTTTTGAACTTTGCCATGAGCATATTATATCACCGCGCTCGGCTCGCGCCAAAATAATAAAAACATTGTTACAATGATGACATGCCGATCTGGATACTTGTCTCTGCCGTATTGATCCCCCAAGAGTTCGCCTCCACCGCGATCGTCTTTATCATCGCCCTCCAGAAAAATTTTCCGATCTGGGAGATCAACCTCATCTGGATATGCACCACGTCGCTCGATATGTACGTGGGATACATGCTTGGAAAATTCACACAGGAAAAATTCCATGGCACGCGCTTCTTTCATTGGGTAGAGCGATGGATTAACAAAGGCAAATCGGCGCTCGGCTTGCACGGCGAAAAGCTATCACTGGCCATGCTTGGCGTCATCGATTTTCCTTATGCAAACACCTTCATCGGCGCGTGGATCGGCCTCCCGTTCAATATGGCCTTCCTGCTGACGCTTGCCGGCAATTTTGTGTGGTACCTGTTCCTGTGGGGCACCGTGCTCGGCCTGTCATCATTCATCTCCAACCCCGACATCATCATCTTGATTCTTCTCGTCGCCGGCATCCTCTCTCACTTCTTGTTCAAACTCTCCAAATCGAATAAGGGATAATTCTCAAGCAGCGCCAGCAACAAGCTGAGCGCGAGCGGACCGAGCAGAAGTCCGATCGGACCGAAGAATGAAAGGCCGCCGAGCACGGCGAAGAGCATCAGCATCGGATGGATTTTTTCCTTGCCGCCCAAAAGTCGCGGGCGCAAATACGCTTCTATCGTCGTCGACATGACGAACGTCCATGCCACAAGGCCAATGGCACCGACGATGTTCCCGCTAAGGTAGAGCGAAACGATGCCGGGCACGACGATCAGCAATACGCCGATGCCCGGAATGAACGACGCGACCATCGTGACCGCGCCCCACAGGATCGCGCTCGGTAGTCCGAATATGAAAAACCCGATGCCGGTGAACAAGCCATACAGCGCCGCCACCGCAAGAGAGCCGCGGATCACCGAACTCGCGCGGGCATGCAGTCGCGTCATCACCTCTTCCGCATGTGCCGCCGGCAACGGCCCGCGCTCCACGATCGCAACGCGCAATTTGGAACCGTCCTTCAGGAAATAATAGAGTGCGAAGAATGAAAGGAAGATCGTCCCGACGACGGAGAGCACGCCGGAGAAAATCGGCCCGATGTCGCCAAGCAAAAGACCGAGCACCTGCTGGACGTACGGCGTGAGGTTTATATTGAGTGACGGCAACAGGTCATGAAGCGCCGAACGGAGCCACTCAACGCCCGGCACCGCGCCACCGGAAGCGATCTGCAGATATAATCCCTGCGCCTCGGCGAACATCTGTAGTCCGAAAAATATCAATGGAACGAGCAGGATCGCGACCGCGAGGATGACGATGACCGCCGCCGCCGCGCCGCTCCGATCATGAAGCCATCGCTTGATGGCGGCATACCACGGCTGGAAGAGGATCGCGACGCTTATGCCGAGCACGATCGCATCCAACTCGGGGAGGAACACCAATCCGACGAGTACCGCCGCGAGCAGGAGCATCGCTATGGAAAAATATGATTCCGAACGTGACGAGGCCATGACTCCATTGTATCACGTCGGTTGCATTTTTCATGACGGAGTTTTATGGTGAAGTCTGCAGGGCAACCTCGCGAAAAGGAGATCCGCCACCGTTTGGCGGGCCGTTTTCTTTTCTCTTATATTATTATGTAAACAAAAAACACCCGCGCCGGATTGGCGCGGGTGTTTTTTTGGTGAAGACTATGCGCGGCTGACGTTCGTCGCGGCCGGGCCTTTTTCGCCTTCGGTGACCTCGAAAGTGACGACATCGCCAACCTTAAGATCATCGAATGCTACACCATTCAACTCCTTGGAGTGGAAGAAAAGGTCTTTCGCTTCGCCATCGCGTGCGATAAAACCGAATCCACGATCCGTAAGGGTTTTGATAGTTCCTTGCATGATTGTAATTAGTATTGTTGCTTTTCTAGAAGTTCGACGACGTTTCTTTGTTTGCTAGATAATAATACTCCACTCGCAGAAATTTGTCAAGGGCACATAAAAGGGCGCTGCTCTTCGCAACGCCCCGCACTTAAAACCGATATTTAACCATGGTTTCTACATACTTTATCCGCTGGCACCCCGCAGAGCAAAATACTCTCTGTTTTGTTGGGTCGAGCGTGTTCGTAACGACGAGGATTCTCTCCCCGGTAACCATGTTGGTTCCACATTCCTCGCACGGAACAAAATTGACGAGTCCAATGTTGTAAAACCACACATAGGCGTTATAAAACGCTTCCCGATCGTCGCGCTTTCCCCATGCCCATTGAACGAGGGCACGATCGACGGTCTGCCACTTCCCTTCCTGATTTTTGCCGATCACTTCTGTCGCGATACACATCGTTTCTGCCTCCTTCCAAGCGTGATTCTACCCCAAGCGATGCTGCTGCTCGCAATATAACATATATATTATTATTTGTCAAAACCATGCCGGAGACCCGGCGCGGAACGACGTTCTTCAAAAATAACCACTAGGGCTTGCAAAAGCCGGAATCTCATCTATAATCATCCTCATGCCACAAACCCCGAACACGGAAGACCCAAAGGGCTCAACCGCCGTCGCACAAGCGATCAAAACAGAGATTTCGACCACCGATTGGCCGAAGGAAGGCAGTGTCGTGGAGGTCACCCTCCTCAAGCGACTCCCCCGCAAGGCGTATTTTGATATGGGCCGCTTTGGCACCGGCATCGTGTTCGGCGCCGAGATCGCAAATGCGCGCGAAGCGTTGCGCACCCTCAAACCGGGTGATTCACTCCAGGCGAAGATCGTCGTCCTCGACGGCGAGGAAGGGCACATTGAGCTCTCGCTCTCGGAAGCCGGCAAGCAAAAGCTCTGGGCACTCGCTAAGGACCTCGCAGAATCGGGAGAGGTTATCAAAGCAAAGATCGTCGCCGCGAACGCGGGCGGCCTCATGACCACTGTCGCGGATGATCTCAAGGCGTTCCTCCCCGTCTCGCAGCTCTCTCTTGAACATTATCCGAAGGTTCCGGACGGCGACCGCATCAAGATCGCTGAAGAATTAAAGAAGTTCGTCGGCCAGGAATTGAACGTCAAGATCATCGACGTCAATCCGCGCACCAATAAAGTGATCGTCTCCGAACGCGAAGTGCTTTCGGCAAACGTCAAAGAATTGCTCAACGCGTACACCATCGGCCAGGTCGTTGATTGCATGGTGTCCGGCACCGCGGACTTCGGCGTGTTCGTCCGCTTCACCGACAACCCGCAGATCGAAGGAATGATCCACATCTCCGAGTTGGATTACAAATTGATCGATAACCCAAAGGAGCTCGTCAAAGTGAATGACCCGCTCAAGGCGAAGATCATTGATATCAAAGAAGGCCGCGTCTTCCTTTCTCTCAAGGCGCTCAAAGAAGATCCTTGGGTCAAAGCCGGCGACCTGTTCAAGCCGGGCGAGACCGTCCAGGGCAAGGTGTACAAGTTCAATCCGTTCGGCGCAGTGGTCGCGCTCGACGGCGACCTTCAGGGCATGGTGCACATCTCCGAGTTCGGCGGCCAGGATGAGATGAAGAAAGCGCTCACCGTTGGCGAAAGCTATCCGTTCGTCATTGATAC
>CAZXCH010000046.1:0-6519 GCA_964639165.1 uncultured Candidatus Saccharibacteria bacterium
CGGCTTCCTGAAGCATGCGCTTCTCGTTGCGGACGATGACGTCCGGCGCCTTGATCTCCAAGAGCTTCTTTAAGCGGTTATTGCGGTTGATGACGCGACGGTAAAGGTCGTTCAAGTCGGAGGTCGCGTAGCGTCCGCCATCCAAGGCCACCATCGGACGAAGGTCCGGAGGAAGCACAGGCAAAACGGTCGTGATCATCCATTCCGGACGGCCACCATTGCGGATCATTGCTTTGAACATCTTGAGGCGGCGGAGCAGTTTGCTCTGCGCCATCGGATCCTTCGCGCCTTCGAGCTCCTTCTCAATCGCTGCAACCTCCTTCTTGAGATCGAGCTTCTGTAAAATGGACTGGACAGCTTCCGCGCCGCTCGATGCCTTGAAAATATTTCCGAACTTGCGGGAGAGCGTGAAGTATTCGTTCTCGCTCAATATCTGACCGATACGCAACTTCTCCAAATAATCCTTGGTGAGGTCCGCGGCATCCTCGATCTCCCCCTTCACCGTCTTGTCCTTGTTGCCGACGGTCTTCAGCTTACCCTTCAACTCGCGATCAAGATCCTCCAACGCCTGTTTGCGGTTCTCTTCTTTGATGTCGGTGATGATGTATGCGGAATAATAGATAACGCGCTCCAACTTCTGGGCGGAGACATCCAACGCCAGCGAGAGGCGGGACGGGATACTCTTTAAGAACCAGATGTGCGAAACCGGCGTCGCCAAGGCGATGTGACCGATGCGCTCGCGACGAACCGCCGCGCGCGTCACTTCGACGCCGCACTTATCACACACCACGCCTTTATAGCGGATCCTCCGGTACTTACCACAGTAGCATTCATAATCTTTAGTAGGTCCGAAGATGCGCTCGCTGAACAAGCCATCTTTTTCCGGACGCTGGGTGCGGTAGTTGATCGTCTCCGGCTTGATGACCTCGCCATGCGACCAGCGGAGGATGTCCTCTGCCGATGCGACGGTGATGCGAAGCGCGGAAAACGCATCCTTGCGATCGCCTTCGTTCTCATAGAGCAACTGGATGTTAAATCCGAGTGACTTCAACTCGTTCACGAGCACGTTGAACGATGCCGGGACGTTCGGCTCTTTGATCGTCTCGCCGCGAATGATCGATTCGTATGCCGCTGCGCGACCAACGACGTCGTCCGATTTGATCGTAAGCATCTCCTGGAGAGTGTGGCGTGCGCCGTAGCCTTCCAGTGCCCAGACTTCCATTTCTCCAAAGCGCTGTCCGCCGAACTGCGCTTTTCCGCCGAGCGGCTGTTGGGTGATCAACGAGTAAGGACCGATGGAGCGCATGTGCGCCTTGTCCTCCACCAAGTGGTTAAGCTTGAGCATATAGATCTGACCGACCGTCGCCCGGTTCTGGAACGCCTCCCCCGTGCGGCCGTCGAACAACTTCATCTTGCCATCCTCCGGCAAGCCGGCCTTCTTGAGCTCGTCGCGGATGTCCTGCTCCGTCGCGGAATCCAATCCCGGCGTGATGGCACGATAGCCAAGCTTCTGTGCCGCATAGCCAAGATGCGTTTCCAAGATCTGTCCAAGGTTCATACGGGAAACGACGCCTAACGGATTCAAAATGATATCCACCGGTGTTCCATCCTCCAAGTACGGCATATCTTCCACTGCGCGAACCTGAGAGATGACACCCTTATTTCCGTGACGGCCTGCGAGCTTGTCGCCTGCCTGTACTTTGCGAAGCTCCGCAATCTCCACCTGAATGCGGCGGATGATCCCCGGTTCCAATTTGTCGCCGCGCTCGCGATCAAAGATCTTCACATTTACGACGCGTCCGATCTTTCCGTGCGGGAGCGTGAGCGAAGTGTCCTTCACATCGCGCGCCTTGTCGCCGAAAATGGCGCGGAGCAAGCGCTCTTCCGAGGTCAGTTCCGACTCACCCTTCGGGGAGATCTTGCCGACCAGAATATCGCCGGCTTTTACCTCGGCGCCGATGCGGACGATTCCCTCTTCATCGAGGTTCTTCAACTTGTCTTCGGAAACGTTCGGAATATCGTAGGTCGTTACCTCCGGACCAAGCTTCGTGTCGCGCACATCGCACGAATATTCATCGATATGGATGGAAGTGAAGCGATCCTGCTGAACCACACGCTCCGAGATGATGATGGCGTCTTCAAAGTTTGCGCCTTCCCATGAAACGAACGATACGAGCAAATTCTGCCCGAGCGCGAGAATGCCGTTCTCGATGGAAGGACCGTCAACGAGCACTTGCCCCTTTTTGACCATGTCGCCGCGAAGTACGAGCGGCTTCTGCGAGATGCACGTGAACTGGTTGGAACGTTTGAATTTTTCAAGTGTGTAATTTTTGGTAACCTTCGGATACTTCACCCGAAGATGCGCGCCATCCACTTCAAGCACTTCGCCATTATCTTCGGCCACGATGACATATCCGGAATCGAGCGCCACCTTCTCTTCCTGTCCGGTCGAGACATATGCGGCATCCGGCTTAACGGACACGACCGCCTGGCGTTGCATGTTGGAACCCATCAATGCGCGATTCGCATCGTCGTGTTGAAGAAACGGGATGAGTGAGGTAGCAACTGAAATGAACTCATGGGGTGCTACGTCTATAAGATCAACCTCCTCCGGCATGACCGTTCCCGGTTCACCTTTGATGCGCGCCTCGAGCGTGGGGCCGATCAATTTTCCGTTGGCGTCCTTAGGACTGCCGGCGTGGGTGATCTTGTACTTCTCTTCTTCTGAGGCATCATACCAAACAATCTCCTTCGTAACGACGCCGTTCACCACCTTTGCGTACGGCGCCTCCAAGAACCCGAAATCATTGATGCGGGTGTAGCTTGCGAGATAGTTGATGAGACCGATGTTCGAACCTTCAGGGGTTTGAATCGGACAGATGCGGCCGTAGTGAGAGCGATGCACGTCGCGAACCTCGAACGAGGCGCGCTCGCGCGTGAGACCTCCGGGACCGAGCGCGGAAATACGGCGCTTATGCTCAAGCTCCGCGAGCGGGTTCACCTGGTCCATGAACTGCGAAAGTTGGGATGATGCAAAAAACTCCTTGATGACCGCCGCAATCGGGCGGAAGTTCACGAGCTGTGCCGGCATCAGATTGTCCTTATCTTCCGTGGACATCCTGTCCTGAATGATACGACGCAAGCGCGCGAGACCGATGCGCAAGCGGCCCTGCAAGAGCTCGCCCACCGCCTTCAAACGGCGGTTGCCCAAGTGGTCGATGTCATCCGGCTCCGCGTCGGCATCGTTATTCAACTTGATGATCTCTTTGACGATATTGATGAGATCCTCCGAATCGAGTAATTTGTTCGTCTTCTTTTTATTGAGCTCGAGGCGCTGGTTCATCTTGTAGCGTCCCACCTCGGAGAGATCGTAGCGGTCGGGGCGCTCGAACATTGCGGCGATAAGGTTCTTGGCGGTATCGGCGGCAGCCGGGTCGCCCGGGCGCTGGCGCTTATAGATTTCGATGTACGATTCGGCGGCATCCTTGGCTACATCTTTTTTTAATGTGGCTTCGATAAACTTAACGAGGCCGGTGTCATTTTTCTCGAAGGTCTTCTTAATGGTCTCCGTGTCCATACCGAAAATGCGGAGCAGGTCGGTGACGGGCACCTTGCGGTGACGATCGATCTTGACGCTGATCGTGCCGTCGATATCGGTCTCGAACTCAAGCCATGCGCCGCGGTTCGGGATGATCTTCGCGCCGAAGAGCTGGCGGCCACGGTACGGCACCGCGGTAAAGTACACGCCCGCCGATCGGACGAGCTGTGCCACAACGACGCGCTCGACGCCATTCACAATGAACGTGCCGCGCGTGGTCATGATCGGGAAATCGCCGAAATACACTTCCTGCTTGTGCTCATGGCCCGTCCGGTTGTTCACCAGGCGAAGCGTGCAACGAAGCGGCGCCTCGTACGTTGCCTCTTTATAGCGAGCGGTCGTCTCGTCGTACTTTGGTTCGTCAAAACGATAGTTGGAAAAATAAAGTTCGAATTCCTTTCCGGTATGGTCGCGGATCGGAGAGATCTCTTCAAGGAGTTCGTTCAAACCTTTTTCAAGGAACCATTGGTACGACTTTAACTGTGCCTCGTTGAGGTTGTAAGGAGAGATAAGCGGTTTTGATTTTGAAAAGTCTTTAGTGGAGGTAAATTGTGCCATAATATTTTTTAAAAGATTTTATTATCATCGAAATCCGTCATCAAAAACACAAACGCGCGAAGCATTACCTTCGCGGCGGATCTTTATATACGTCGATGAAATAAAATGTGGTCATCATTTTTTGATTTCGGCCTTTATACTACTATCATGCCTGCCCCCTCATCCCAATGCGCAAAAAAACGGCTTCGCCCTTCCTTTTTTCGAGGGTTCCGTTTCTTAATTGCTTTCTAAGTATTTAACTCTATTTTGGTTCTGTTCGTCAAGGGTCTTGGCGAATATTGTTTTTCCCGTCGCGGGATCGCTCAAATAGTAAAAGTAGGGGGAACTTTGGGGATGGAGCGCAGCAGTAATGGCGGAAGTGCCGGGGTTGCCGATGGGTCCGGGCGGCAAACCCTTATTCAAGTAGGTATTGTAAGGCGAATCGATTTTGAAGTCAAGCGCCGCAAGGGAGCAGGCCTGGCCCGCGGAGGCCGGGGTAGCCAGAAATTTGGCGTAACAGACCGTCGCATCTATATCGAGGGCCATTTTGTCCGCCAGGCGCTTGATGATGATTCCCGCCACTATCTCCTGATCGGACTGATCCGGCACCTCTTCCTGCACTATTGAAGCGATAATAAGGGTTCTTGTGGCATTTGCCGGATCGGCTGCAAGAAGCGGCTCCGCCTTGGCGTTGAAGTTATCGGTCATTTCCTTCATTACATTTGTCGCACTGTCGTTCGTATAGAACTGGTAGGTATCGGGAAAGAGACGCCCCTCCAGGCCCTGTGAACCCGTTGCGTTCATAAATTCCCCGGATCGGATCACGAGCGCATTGCTGAGGATCCGGTCAATATCAAAAATATTCGATCCCTCCGGGATCACGACCGTCGCCTCCCCCGCTCCGCCGCCGGAGATGGCGGCAACGATCTGCGCCGCATCCATCGATGGACTCAGACGATAAAGGCCCGGCTTCACTGTGAATGCATGGCCGTCCGCCAATAAGAAAAGATCGAATGAGATCGGCGATCGGATCAAATGTGCCGTATACAAATTTTCCGCGACCGTGCGGAAGCCATCGCCGGGGCTCACCTGAAAGACCGTCGGGGATGCGACGACATGTGCCGACGCAGCGGGATCCACCGGGTCAAGATTGAAAAAAAACAGCCATGCGACAATGATGACGATCAAAACAGCCACAGCGCCTATGATATTTTTCTTCGTGAATATTCCCATTCTTTTTTCTCTTTCTTTCTTTATCATCCTCTTCGCCGCAAACGTTCCTAGCAGTGCCTTTGAGGCAATTAATCTTCCTTGCCTCAAAGGCACTGCTAGGAACGTTTGCGGATGGAGTTCACCATGGAAAGAGTGAAGAAGTTCGCGAGCATGCTCGATCCGCCGTAGCTGAGGAACGGGAACGTCACCCCGATGACCGGCGTGATTCCCGTCGTGGAGCCGGTATTCAGAAGAAATTGCACGCCGAGCATCATCGCCGCGCCGAGACAGATGAACTTCTCAAAATTCTCGTCGGCAAGCATCCCTATGCGGAGTATCTGGAAAATAAGGAAAAGGAACGCAACAACAATGACGATTCCACCCGCCACGCCCCATTCTTCGATGAACGCCGCGAAGATGAAATCTTCCGACGGCTCCGATAAAAACCCAAGCTGGGCTTGCGTCCCCTGCCCATATCCCTGCCCCCAAAACCCCGCGGAGCCGATGGCGATCTTCGACTGTATCACGCTGTAATTGATGCCAAGCGCGTTCTGGTCCGGATAAAGGAATCCGACGATACGCGCGCGATGATACGGCTTGAGCACATAGGTCCAGATAAGGCCGCCGGCAAGCAGGATGACGGCGACCGCCACAACGACGCGGCGCCAGGGTAATCCAAGCAGCAGCAAAAACCCGAACCAGATGCCAAAAAAAATCACCGCCGATCCGAGGTCGGGAAGCTTCACCGAGATCGCGGCGGGCATCACAAAGAAAAAGAACGAAGTGAAGATGTTCTTCCACCGGGCGATCGCCATATGCCGCCGGCTGAAATAATTGGCGAACAGTAAAATGAGCGCGACCTTCATGAGTTCCACCGGCTGGAGACTGAACGGACCGAACACCAGCCAGCTGTGCGTATTGCGGACGAGCGGCGACGCAAGAAGCGCGAGAGCCATAAGCGCGAGAGCGAGAGCATACAGTCCCCACACGATCCATTGCGCATTGAATATCGCCCTCACATCAACAAAAAACGATCCCGCGATGAGACCAATACCAAGGATGATCCACACGATCTGAAACACAAAAAAATGGAACGAGATCGCGGAGAGGATGATCAGGCTCGCCGCAAGAAGAATACCGACGGGAATGAATAAGGCCACCATAGCTAGCGA
>CAZXCH010000047.1:0-6284 GCA_964639165.1 uncultured Candidatus Saccharibacteria bacterium
ACCGACGCGACCAGCGAGAACTTGAAAATATTCTTCCAATCGTCTTCGTGCTGGAAAAGCATTGCGAGAAGTATGAAAAAGACGAAGTAATGGAGCATCTGGAAGCCTCCCTCGCCACGTTCATAGTTTGACCAGAATGCCGCTTGGAAATTGTACGAGAAAATGGTTGCCAATTCGAAAACAGCCGCAAAGACGGTAACAACGATGACAAGTGGCTTTTTAAAGAGCGCGACGATACGTTTTTTTGCATCGCCCTTATTCGCCTCGAATGCCCACCAAAGCACCATGCACGAAAGAGCAAGCTCTATGGCAAATCTAAAGAACCAATCCTTCCCGCCGATGAAGGGGAAGAATATGGAATTCATTACGATAATGATCGAAAAAATGGAGATATAGAGATACCACTTTGCGATCCGCTCGAAAGAAAACTTCATTAATTTTCCGATGACTCCCACGAGCAAGAATGCTGCGATGACGGCTGCGGAAACGGGGTGGCTAAAGATGGTATCGGTAATCATGTTGAATAATTATATCATAGTAGTGCTTTTTCTATGCCGCGTCTACCGGGCGTATTCCACAGCCCGCATCTCGCGGATCACGTTCACTTTTATCTCACCGGGGTATTTTAGCTCGGATTGTATCTTGTTCGCAATCTCGCGGGCCAACTCGAGCGCACGAAAGTCATCCACCTTCTCGGGAACCACGAAGACCCGGAGCTCGCGGCCGGCCGCGATCGCATATGCGCTCTTGACCCCCGTAAACTCTCCCGCGATCTTCTCCAGGTCCGCGAGGCGCTTTACGTAGTTTTCAAGCGTTCCACGCCGGGCACCCGGTCGTGCGGCAGAAAGGACGTCGGCAGCCGTCACCACATATGCCTCCGGACGTGCGTACGGATAATCGTCGTGGTGCGACTGCATCGCCTCTATGACGCGCTCGTCTATATTATATTTGCGCAACAGTTTCATGCCGAGCTCCACATGCGTTCCTTCCACCTCGTGGTCGATCGCCTTGCCGATGTCGTGTAGCAACGCGCCTTTCTTTGCCACTTCCGCATTCAAGCCGAGTTCACGTGCCATCATTTCCGCGATGTATGCCATTTCCACCGAGTGCACCAACACGTTCTGACCGTAGCTCGTGCGGAAGTGCAGGCGGCCGATCATTTGAAGAAGCTCCTTCGGAAGATCGAACACGCCGAGATCCTGCGCGGCGTTCTCGCCGATCTCTTGTGTGCGCTTCTGGAGATCGGCCTTCGCCGTCTCCACGCTCTCCTCGATCTTCGCCGGCTGGATGCGTCCGTCTTTCACGAGTCTTTCAAGCGCGAGCCGGGCAACCTCGCGGCGGAACGGGTCGAAGGATGAAATGATGATCCCATCCGGCGCCTCATCGATGATGAATTCCACGCCAGTGGCACGCTCCAAAGCCCTGATATTACGGCCCTCGCGGCCGATGATCTTGCCCTTGAGCTCCTCGTCTTCCAAATGGAATATCGTCGTCGTCATTTCCGCAACGTGCGAACGTGCATAGCGCTGAAGCGCGATCGTGATGATATCGTTGGCGCGCTTCTCCACCTCTTCACGATTTTCGCGATCGATCTTCTGAATGGACTGCGCGAGGTCATTCGAGCGGTCCTCTTTTGCGCGGCGCATGATTTCTTCTTTTGCCTCTGCCATAGAAAGCGCACCTATCTTTTCTATGCGGGATTCTATCTCGTTTTCTTTTTTGGAAACCATCTCTTCTTTCGCTTTCGCACTCTCCTCACGCGTGCGAAGCTTGCCTTCCTCCGCGGAAAGATCGGTCAACTTTTTATCCAACGTCTCCTCGCGATGCAAAACACGCGCCTCAAGCGCGTCGATCTCCTTGCGACGATCCTTTTCTTCATTCTTCAGCTCAACCAAAAGCGAAGCAGCTTTCTCTTTTGCCTCCAAAACGATCTCTTTTGCCTTTGTTTCCGCCTCTGCGAGCTTATTTGCCCCCGAATATCTGCGCGCGAGATATCCCGCCGCTCCTCCCACCGCCAAAAACACCACTGCGCCGAGCGCCACGTATGTTATTTCCATATTGATAGTTAATTCCCGAAAGGTTCATAATTTAAGGACTTTTTAATTGCCTTTATGATAGCTCAAAACGGGGCTTTCGGTCAAGGAAAAGAGCCGAAATGGCTTTGGGCGGCTTTAGATAGTTTTAATGGACTATTTTATAAAATCCCCCGGGGGGGGTGGCATAGTGCTGGATCTAGGTTGACACCTAAGATTCACGGGGCGCAAGTCCCCGCACCCCGCGCAGAGATGCCAAAAAACATATTAAACAAAGATTAAAAGTTTTTTGACAGACCCTTTTGAATTGTTACTATAGTTAAAGGTGTCAGCCTAGATCATTCAGCATTATGTTTGAATCTGCAAAAGACCCGGGAACGGGTCTTTTGTTTTGTGCGCGGGGAATGCCCTGCCTATGCCAAACCCGTAGTTTCATCTAAAATGGAGTAATGGCAAAGAAAACCGCAGTGTTGGTGGTGCTCGATGGATGGGGCATTGGAAAGGACAACTATACAAATCCGGTGTTCATGGCAAAGCCGACAACGTTCGAATGGCTCGGGCAAAATTATCCCGTCACAAGCCTACAAGCATCGGGCATCGCCGTCGGACTTCCGTGGGGCGAGATCGGCAACAGCGAGGTAGGACACCTCACGCTCGGCGCCGGCAAGGTCGTCTATCAGTATTTCCCGAAGATCACGATGGCCATCCGCGACGGAACGTTCTTTGAGAACCCTGTGTTAAAGGCCGCGTTCGCGCACGCGCGCGACAATAATTCCACGATCAACTTTGCGGGACTGCTCACAAAGGCGAACATCCACGCGTCGCTCGATCACCTGCACGCGCTCCTCAAAATGGCGGAGATGGAGAAAGTGACCAAGATCAACCTGCATCTTTTCGCGGATGGCGAGGACAGCTCGCCCCATACCGTGGAACCATTTCTGAAAGAAGTGCCGAAGGAACAGATTGCGAGCCTCATCGGCCGCTATTACGCGATGGACCGCAACGGCAATTGGCGTTTGACGCAAGCGGCATACGACACGATGATCGGGAAAGGCGGTACGCTCGTGGACGATCCGACGCCCGCAATCGAGGCGATGTACAAACAGGGATCGACGGAAGAATATCTTCCCCCCCTCCGCTTTTCCGATGACCGGAAGATACAGGATGGCGACGCGCTCGTATTCTTCAATTACCGCGAGGACAGCATCCGTCAGCTGGCGTCATCGTTCATCACAAAAGATTTTGATCACTTCCCGAGGGCGACGTTCAACAATCTTTATATCGCGACGCTCAGCCATTACGACGACGCATTCGACGTACCCGTCATATTCCCTCCGGACAACGTGGAATATCCAATTGGCAGAGTGTTCAGCGACGCCGGAATGGTGCAATTACGCCTCGCCGAAAGCTACAAGTACGCACACGTCACCTATTTCTTCAACGGACTCCGCGAGGAACCGTATAAAGGGGAATACCGCACACTCGTGCCATCAAATACGAGCCCTCATCCCGAACAGCATCCCGAAATGATGGCATCCGCGATCACCGACCGCCTCGTGGAAGCGATAGAGAGCAAAGGGTTCGACTTCATCCTCGTCAACTACGCGAATGCCGACACGATCGGACACACCGCCGACTTCAATGCCGGAATGGAAGCGGTGCGCGTGCTCGACGCACAGATCGCGCGTGTGGTGAAGGCCGCGGAAAATCCCGACACGCTCCTCTTCATCACCGCCGACCACGGAAATATAGAGGTGATGATCGATGAGACGACCGGCATGCCCGAGAGTTCCCATGATCCGAGTCCCGTGCCGCTGTATCTCGTGGTCCAGGAACTCAAGGGGAGAAAATTCATCAACGGCGACCACCTCACCACCGAGACGCTCGGTTCGCTCGCCGATGTTTCCCCTACCATCCTCGCGTTGATGGGAATCCAAAAACCGGAGGACATGGGAGGGACAAGCCTGCTCGGCGGACTGATCTAGGAAGGGAGTGCTATAATAGAACAATGCATTGGCTCGCGCGTCTCGCAATAATAGTGGGGGGCAACGCACTCGCGTTGTGGATGGCATACTTATGGGTTCCCGGCTTCGTATTGAGCGGCAATTGGATCACCCTCGTGCTCATCGCGCTCGTGTTCGCCGTGCTTAACTTCCTTCTGAAGCCTATCCTCACGCTTGTGCTCGGCCCGGTCATCATCCTTACGCTCGGACTCGGCGTCCTCGTCGTGAATGCGATCATCCTCTATATTCTCCCTATCGTCGCCGACCACATTGACTTCCTCCATGGAAGTATTATTATACAGAGCATTCCCGCCCTCTTCTTCGCGACCCTTATCGTAAGCATCATCAACTTCATCATCCACCTCGCATTATGACCATCGCCATCATACAGATCATCCTTTCCGTGCTCATCATCACGCTCATCCTTTTGCAGGAGCGGTCTTCCGGCATGTCCGGCCTTATGGGTGGCAGCGGCGAAGGATACTACCAAGCGCGGCGCGGCATGGAGAAGATGGTGTTCTATGCCACGATCGTCCTCTCGGTGGCATTCGTAGCGCTTGCGGTATATCAGCTTTTCATTCAGACGCACTAAAATTTTTACATGTGGTTCAAAAAGGTCTTTGCCGCGCTCACTAAAAAAGAACGCATCACGTTCGTTCTCGCCCTCGCGGGAACGGTCGTAAGTTTTGCGGTCGTCATCGGATTCGTGATCGCGACGACGACCAAAGCCGTCCCCGCAGCAGGCGGAGAATACACGGAAGGCATGCTTGGCCAGCCGGAATACATCAATCCCGTCATCGCATCCTCGCAGACGGACCTTGATCTCGTAAAGATGGTCTACAGCAACCTCTCGGACATCTCCGACAGCATCACCCCTTCCGCCGACCTCAAGACGTGGGATGTGCGATTGAAACAGGGCCTTACCTGGCAGGATGGACAACAACTCACGAGCGATGACGTCGTCTTCACCGTGCAATCCATACAGGATCCCGATGCGCATTCCCCGCTTTTAGAGAGCTGGCAGGGAGTGACGGCGACGCGAGCGAGCGAGCTAGAAGTGGAATTCACTCTTACCAATCCTTATTCGTTCTTCGGCGATACGCTCAATAATCTTTATATATTACCGAAGCATCTTTACGCGGAAACGCCGCCGGGAAACTGGCACCTCTCCGATTACAACCTGAAGCCGGTCGGCAGCGGCCCATATCAGTTCGTTTCATATAATAAGAACAGCGATGGGTTCATTTCTTCCTATCAACTGGCCGCGTGGAACGGGACGGTAGAGGCGCATCCTCTCATCCAAAATTTCGATGTTGATTTCTTCAACGACGAAAATACGCTGGTGCAGAATTTCAACAATGGGACGATCGACGGATTCGGCAATGTCTCGCCGGAGGATATCGCGGAGATCACGCGCCCGGACAACACCGTCATGTGGCCCACGTCCGCATACTACGCCGTGTTTTTTAATCAGAGTGTGAACCTCGGCTTGCAGGATCCTGTAGTGCGCGAGGCGCTCTCCGCCGCCGTAGATCGGGCGCAGCTTGTTTCCGCCACGCTCGGCGGCAACGGCACGCCGGAGCATGGCCCCATTCCGCAGGGCGCGCAGTATTACAGTGCGATCGCGCCAACGACGTCATCTGCCGTCTTCGCCGAAAGCCTGCTTGATAACGCCGGCTGGACGATCACGGGTTCCAGCACGTTCCGCTCCAAAGTGATCAATGGCGCCACGATTCCGCTCGTTGTGAACCTGACGGTGCCGCAGATCGACTTTCTCGCAAAGACCGCGAGCTATCTCCAAACCGCGTGGCAAACAATCGGCGTACAGGTGAATGTGATCCCCGATTCCTCGGACGATATCGTGAATAACTTGATCCCGGCGCGAAATTATGAATCCCTGCTCTTCGGCAACGTACTCGGCCCGAGCTCGGACCTCTATTCGTTCTGGGATTCGTCGCAGGATTTCGCGCCGGGGCTCAACCTCTCGCTCTATAACAGCACCGCAGTGAACTCGCTCATTGAAAAGGCACGACAGAACCCGGTCAGCGCCTCCACCTCGCAGGAACTCGCATCCGCGCAGGCGGACATCGCCGCGGGCTATCCCGCCATCTTCCTGTACTCTCCCGATTACGTATACGTCACAAACAACAACGTACAAGGCATCACGACGAATCTCCTCACCGATCCTTCGGACCGGTTCCGGGAGATAGAAAGCTGGTACTTGAACACCGCCCGGGTGCTTAAGTAG
>CAZXCH010000048.1:0-6057 GCA_964639165.1 uncultured Candidatus Saccharibacteria bacterium
CCTCCTTTGATTACACCTCCGGTCAAGCGTTTTTCCGCGATGCGTTCGTGCCGTTCAAGGATGCGAATGTGAGCATCGCGAGTTCGCCGGTGCTCTACGGCCTTTCCGTATATACGGTGTTCAGCGTCAATTGGAACTAGGCCGAGAAGAAGCGCTACGCGTTCAGATTAAAAGACCATTATCAACGGCTCGTGAATTCCGCGGCGATCATGGATTTCAACAAATTTGCCGCCGCGTGGCCGTACGAGAAGTTCGAGGCGACGATGCGGGAGCTCGTCACGCGTAACGATGTGGCGGGGGAGGATGTGCTCGTGCGAGTTACCGTGTTCGTTGACGCGCTCATCGCGGGGACGAAGATCCACGACCTCCCGCATTCACTTTCCGCATATGTGTATCCGATGGGGCAGATCCTTCCGCGCTCGGGCGTGAACGTATGTGTTTCCAGCTGGACGCACGGCATCGATAATGTGATCCCGTCGCGTGCGAAGGTGAACGGCGGATATGCCAACAACTCGCTCATCAAGAACGAGGCGATCCTGAACGGCTATGACGACGCGATCGTGCTTGATACGCAGGAGCGCGTGACGGAAGCGACCGTCGCGAACATTTTCATCGTGCGGAATGGCGCGCTCATCACGCCGGGTGTGAGTACGGATCTTCTGGAGGGAATCACCCGCGCGAGCGTCATCGCGATCGCCCGAGACACGGGCATACCGGTTGAGGAGCGGGTGGTGGATCGCACCGAGTTATATATCGCCGACGAGGCATTCATCTCCGGCAGCTCCGCGCGCATCACGCCGATCATGTCGGTGGACAAGCGTCCGATGGGTGCCGTGAGCGGCACGGCGGCGCCTGGCCCGATCACGAAGATGATCGCGGAAAAGTATGAGGCGGCGCAGCGGGGGACCGACGGCGGAAAGTACGTTGCGTGGCGCATGGAGGTATGAAGCGCCTCGCGATAGTGCTGGCCATTATAATTTTCTTTATCGCAGCGGCCTGGATTCTTTTTATACGCTTCACCAAGCAAATCGTATCCCCGCAGGTACAACCGTCATTCACTTTTTTGTTGTCGTCATCGACGCCACCGCTCTCTCCTGCAAAAAATCGGTTGTTTTATGTGAACCAAAGCGGAATTTTTTCGTATGACGTTGCGACCGGCAAAGCGTTGCAGATCGCGGCCATAAACGCGAGCACATCCGTTTTTAACGGACAGAGGATCGGTGATGATACAATCGGGTTTGAGGTCGGACAGGCGTATAGCAACGAAACGTCATCCGTATATATGCTTGACCTCGCCTCAAATGCGTTAACCAAAGAAGCGGATATTGGTGGCAATGGCGCATGGTTTGTCGACAATCTCGACTTCGTCGCTCCCGGCGAGTTCGTATATACCGAGGCAAGCGAGACCTCCACCATGATTGATAATTATGAAAGTGTTTTACTCTTTAAGAACGGTACCACGACGCGGATCGGTTATATCTCCAATCCCGGCGAATACGGTTCGACGCTGAGCAGTTCGCCCGACGGAAAGCACATCTTCTTTGCCGGTCAGATATATAGCATGACTGCCAAGTCATGGACCTCGGTTCCTAAAAAATGTCAGGGCCCTGAGAGCGCCTGGCTTAACAATGATGTTGTGATATTGAAGTGGGAAAGCGATGGTAACAGCGGGGATATCTGCTATTACGATATACATTCCGGAACGGAAGGGGACGTCGGTCCGGCGGAGGGGTTCAATGTAGCGGGAAACAACATCTTCTATATGCATTTTGGCACCACATCCGCAGGGCTTTTCCAAATCTTGCAATATGACTACGCTACGCATGCCGCGCGCGTCATCATTCCGAACGCGCGGCTTTGGTCATACTACCATTACGATATGGACGGTTCTCCCGGCGTGGTCTATCAGCCGGTGATGTCCTCCGGAACATGCTTTGAACTTGATTGCTTAGGAGGCATTGCAACGGGAAATCTGATGATGTTCAATACTGCGACCGGCAGCAGCACACCGCTTGGATTTGGTTCGGTGGAGAACGTAACGGATCTTTTTTAACAACCATTGGTGCCCGAGGCGAGAGTCGAACTCGCATGACCTTGCGATCGATGGATTTTGAGTCCATTGCGTCTGCCATTCCGCCACCCGGGCATGAAACATCTTCTGCCGCATCGCGGCACAATTGATAATAGTCATTTATAAAGGTAAAATCAAGGTAACATGGCACGTGTTATCGCGATCTGCAATCAAAAAGGGGGCGTCGGGAAGACGACGACCGCCGTCAACCTCGGCGCGTATCTCGCCGCCGCCGGTAAGCGTGTGCTCCTCATAGACTTTGATCCGCAGGCAAACGCTAGTTCCGCGCTCGGACACAATCAAATGGCGGGCGAGGGGAGCGTCTATCACGGCATCTTGGATCAATTGACGCCGGAACAGATCATCAAGCCGAGCGTCATCTATAACTATCACTACGTGCCGTCGGCACCGCACCTCGCGGGCGCGCTCGTGGAGCTTGTGAATGTGCCCGAACGCGAATATTTCCTGCGCAAGTTCGTGAACCGCGTGCGGCACAGCTACGATTACATTCTGATAGACCTTCCGCCGAGCTTGAGCCTGCTCACCGTGAACGGCATGGTGGCCGCTGACGAGGTATTGATTCCGGTGCAGACGGAATATTATTCGCTCGAGGGAATCGGCCAGTTGCTTGAGACGGTCAACTTGATCCGTGACAACCTCGCGCATCCGATCAGGATCGCGGGCGCAGTCATCACGATGTACGACAAGCGTGAGCATCTGAGCCGCGAGGTTTCAAAAAACATCCGGCGCCATTTTCCACATCACGTGTTCGAAGTGGAAGTGCCGCGCGCGGTTGCGCTCGCCGAAGCGCCGAGTTTTTCCAAGCCGATCATTCTCTATCGTCCCGATTCGCCGGGTGCGCAGGCGTACGAACGGCTCGCGCGTGAAGTGATCGCGCAGGAGGTTGCGCAGGCCGAAGCTGCGGCGCCTGCGGTGTCAAGCGAAAATTTCGGAAATTTTAATATTTAAATTTTACGAATTACCATGTTAGGCAAAGGACTTGAATCGCTGATTCCAAAGAACAATAACCAAGGCCAAGGACAAGGACAGGGTTCCGATGGCAATGGAAATAATGTTCGTCCGCCGGAACAAAATATTCAACCACAGTCGCAACCGCAACAGCAGTTTCAGCAACCGGCACAGCCGCAGCCACGTCCGAGTTTTGTGCCGCCGGCGCAACCAGTCTCGCAGCCTATTCAACCCGTCGTCCAGCCCGTGGCGCAGCCGCAGCAATATCAGCCGCAACCCCAGAAGCGTGACGACCTCGCGCAGGAATCCATCTATCATATTGAGATCGAAAAGATCACGCCGAACCCGGATCAGCCGCGCCGGCACTTTGACCAGGATGCATTACACGAGCTTGCGAGTTCCATCCGCGAATTCGGATTTCTCCAGCCGCTCGTGGTATCAAAGGTAGAGAAGGAATCGCCGACCGGCATCGCGGTGGAATATCAGATCATCGCGGGGGAGCGAAGGTTCATGGCGGCGAAGATGCTCGGACTTCCGCGTGTTCCCGCGATCGTGCGTAATATCAATCTTGAGCGCGAGAAACTGGAACTCGGTGTCATTGAAAATATTCAAAGAGAGAATCTGAACCCGATCGAAATGGCACGCGCGTTCCAGCGCCTGCAGGAGGAGTTCCGCATGACCCAGCGCGAGATTGCGGCAAAGCTCGGCAAGAGCCGCGAGGTGGTGGCGAACAGCGTGCGCCTGCTCGATCTTCCGGAGTACGTTCAGCGAGCGGTGGAGGATGGCCAGCTTTCCGAAAGCAACGCGCGGCTTCTGATCGCGATCGAAGATCCGGCGGAGCAGAAGAGGTTGCTTGACGATATCATTCAGAACAAGCTCACCACGCGCGATGTGAAAGAGCGCGTCCAGCGCGTAGCGGTCGCGTCAGGTGGCGTGGCAGCGCATCGCCGCGGGCGTCCGCCGTTACAAGAAACACATCTCGCGCCGGAAGTGAAGGCAATGCAGGATGAGCTGAGCTCGTCGCTCGGCGCGCCGGTGGAGATCAGCAAGAATGCGAACAACGGCAAAATCACCATCACATTCTTCTCGGAGGAGGAGCTTGAGGATATTTTACGGAAGCTGGGAAAGGAGCAAGGATAATACTATATCACCCGATAGCCGATATCTTTCACCCCTTTTATCTCGCGCAATTTGGTGAGCAGTTTTTCGATCTTCTTTTTATCGGTCGAGGCGATCTCCACCTTGTTGATATGGAATTTTTTGCCGGTGGCGGATTCGGTGTGGAAGCTCATGATGCCGATATGCATCTCCGCGATCGCGCCGGAGATGTCCTTGATGAGTCCCACGCGATCCTCCACGGTCATTTTTAGCTCCGCATGGGTGGGGAGGCTGAGCATGCGGGCAAACACGTTCTTTTTACGGAGAGCCATACGGATGTGGTCGCGCGCGATCATCGTCTTCGCAAAACGGAGCCAATCCTCGGACGGCTTCTTTCCTTTTTGCGTGACGATCTCCACGACATCGCCCGACTTCAACGGATGGTCGAGCGTGCTCATGACGCCGTTCACTTTAGCGCCCGTCGCGGAATTGCCGATCTCGGAATGAACGTGATACGCGAAGTCGATCGGTGTGGAGCCTGCGGGAAGATCGATCACGTCGCCGCGCGGCGTGACGGCGAAGATGCGGTCCGTGAAGAAGTCGATCTTCATGGCGCGCACGAACTCCTCCGGATCATCGGCGTTTCCGGCAAAATGCTCCTGCCAGTTCCGAAGCTGTTGCACCCACGCAATCTCCTGCGCGAGCTTCTTTCCCGACACGACCACGCCTTCCTGTTTTTGTTTATAGAGCCAGTGCGCGGCGACCCCGTATTCGTTCTCATCGTGCATCTCCTTGGTGCGGATCTGGATCTCCACGCGCTTGCCGTCGGGGCCGATCACCGTGGTGTGCAGGCTCCGGTACGCATTCGGCTTTGGCATGGCGATGTAGTCCTTAATGCGCCGTGGTAAAGGAGGCCACGCTTCGTGAATCACGCCGAGCGTGGCGTAGCACTCGGGCATGGTTGCCACGATGATGCGCATGGCCACAAGGTCGTGTACGCGCTCGATATCCATATCGCGCTTCAATAATTTCTTATACAAGCTACTGTACCGCTTGGCGCGGATCTCGATGTCGAGCGGGTGAATGTCATGCTCCTCAAGCACTTTTTTGACCTGCGGTTTTATCTTTTCCAAATATTTCTCGCGTTCCGCATAGCGTTCTTTTGCGGCCGAAAGCAACCATTCGTATTCACGCGGGTGAAGATAGGGAAACGCCAGGTCCTGCAGTTCGCCGCTCACATTATGCATGCCAAGGCGGTAGGCGAGTGAGGCATAGATCTCGTCGGTTTCGAGCGCGATGCGTTTCTGCTTGACGGGTGGTAACGAAGAAAGCGTCTGCATGTTGTGCATGCGATCCGCGAGCTTGATAAAGACCACGCGCAAGTCCTGGCTGAGCGCCAGCACCATCTTGCGTAAATTTTCCGCCCGATTTTCCTCTACTGCCTGCTTATTAGCCTCTTTTTTTGCCGCTATGGCATCTTTGCCGTTGGCATTTTTATCGCCATCTTTCGCGGGCGTCGCGCGATATTTAATATGGCCGAGCTTGGTGACGCCATCTACGAGAAGCGCCACTTCGTCGCCGAATTCTTTCTTGATGGTCTCGAGGGGAACGCCGGTATCTTCCACGGTGTCGTGGAGGATGCCTGCAGCAACGGTCACATCATCCAGATGCCACGATTGCAGTATCTCCGCCGTGGCAAGCGGGTGATTGAAGTACGGCTCGCCACTTTTGCGTTTCTGCCCGGCGTGAGCCTTCTCCGCAAACGCGTACGCGCGTGCGATAAGGCTGGTGGGATCTTTCTTTGAGATCTCTTTTATGGTCATCTATCCTATTCTCGCCCAGCGGCGAGAATATTACAAATCAAAAAATGCAAGAGCTATCAAAGTGTGGCTACTGGCTTGGGGTGAGAACAGTAATGG
>CAZXCH010000049.1:0-5636 GCA_964639165.1 uncultured Candidatus Saccharibacteria bacterium
GAAACAGGCGGTTGCAACGCTTGTGACCGAAGAGGATCCGGGACCAAAGGCAATGCCATTGGGACTCAGTATTCTCTCGCTCCGGAATGGCATGGCGGGTCTTGCTATCGGCCACCGTCATGCGATGCCGCCCAATGGAAGGGTGGTCGGCTCTCTGCCTCCCGACGCGATACCTATCACGCGGGCGTTGCTTTTTCATCAGCCTCCGCAGATGAAGGTATTCGAAACCTTGCACCCATTCGTGGTTCCCGGAGGCCTCCTGGTCTTCGTCCAGAACCTTGCAAGGGATCGGGCGTATTCCATGGCATTTTTGGGAGCGAACTATCCGCTCATGCGGTTCTCGGCCAAGCGCGTTGTCCTCGCGGTTGGATGAGCCGCTTTGGTTTTACCTCAGGCGCATATTCGATACTTATCGAACATGCGCCTTTTTCTTTGAAAATTTATAAACACGCCAATTGTTGTATAATACCTATATGACACACAAAGTAACCTTTTTCAATTGCGATCGGTGGGGTGACGTGGCAAAGTCGTATTTGTCGGGGAGCGAGAAGTTGAAGACGGCGGGGGTGGAAGTGGCGTTCGGCGATAGCATCTTGTGCAAAGATGAGATCCCGACGGGAGACGCGGCCAATTTCGACATCGCGGGCGTGTTCATGGATTCGCCGGTGGACGCAACGGTGATCGGAGCGCTTCCGGAGCTCAAGTTCATTACGACGCTCTCCACGGGATTTGATCACATCGATCTTGCGGCCGCAGCGGCGCACAGCATTCCCGTGTCGTCCGTTCCGGCATATGGCGAGAACACCGTCGCCGAATTCGCGTTCGCGATGATTCTCGCGCTCTCGCGCAAGATCATCGCGGCGAACAACCGCGTGCGCAATGAGCACAAGTTTACGACCGACGGCCTTTGCGGCTTTGATCTCGCCGGCAAAACGATCGGCGTCGTTGGCACCGGCCGTATCGGCAAGCACGCGGTGCGTATGGCAAAAGGATTCGGCATGAAGATCGTCGCGTACGATGTATTCCATGACGATGCGTTCGCGAAGGAGATGGACTTTCAGTATCTCTCATTGGAGGACCTGCTCGCGCAAAGCGATGTCATCACGGTGCACGCGCCGTATCTTCCGTCCACGCATCATCTTATCAATCAGCAGAACATCGGTCTCGTAAAGAAAGGCGCGATCCTCGTGAACACCGCGCGCGGCGCGATCGTGGAAACGGCGGCCGTCGTATCGGCATTGAAGAGCGGGCAGCTCGGCGGAGCAGGGCTTGATGTGCTCGAAGAGGAGGCGGCGATGAAGGCGGGGGACATGTCGCTCGACGCGGACCTCGTGCAGCTGCCGAACGTGATCGTCACGCCGCACAACGCATTCAACACGAACGAGGCGTTCCTGCGCATCCTTGATACCACGATCGACAACATCGTCGCGTTCGTAAATGGTGCGCCGACAAACCTGGTAAAGCCTCAGGTATAACGCGTCATGAAAGTAAGCTCTCTTAGCACGCATCCCATTCTTGATTCCCGCGGCCAGTGGACCGTAGAGGTAACGCTCACGTTGCAGAATGGTGTCCGTGCAACGGCGTCCGTGCCGCAGGGAAAAAGCACCGGTGCCACCGAAGCGCGCGCACTGCCCGCGGCGACGACGGTAAAGAATGTCAACACGATCGTCGCGACACGCATCATCCACAAGGATTTCCTTGATCAGGCCGCGCTCGACGAGTTCCTTGTCCGCTTGGATGGCACGAAGACAAAATCACGCCTTGGCGCAAATGCCATCCTTGCCATCTCCATTGCGTTCCTCCGCGCTACCGCGAGCACCAAGAAGGTGCCTCTTTGGAAACATATCCGCGAGGTATACGGCATTTGGGTGGATCCGACCACCACCGCACTGCACCCGCGACTTTTTATGAATGTGGTGAACGGCGGTTTGCACGCGGGCAATAATCTGCATTTTCAGGAATATTTAATAATTCCAAAAGCCCGCACATTCAAGGAATCGGTTGATATCGGCACGGCGGTCTATCACGCGCTCGGTGCGGCGCTTGTGAAGGCAAAGGGCCGCGGCGCGGCGAACTTGGGTGACGAAGGCGGCTTTGCGCCGAACTTTAAGAGCGATCTCGAGCCGTTTCAGATGCTTCGCGCCGTGGCGAAGAAATTAAAAGTGGATAAAAAAATTGATTTTGGCATCGATGCAGCGGCAACCGACATCAAAGGATTGTCGCGTCTGCAGCTCGGCAATATGTATAAAAAGCTGATCAGAGAATATTCGCCGATTTATATAGAGGATCCGTATAGTGAGAACGATTTCAAGAATTTTGCGGCGATCACGGGGGCAAATAACGTAAAGAATAAATCGAAGCTCTGGATCGCGGGCGACGACCTGACCACCACGAATACCGACCGCATGGAAATGGCGCAAGCAAGAAAGAGCGTCAACGCGATCATCATCAAGCCGAACCAGATCGGGACGATCACGGAAACACTGAATGCGGTGCGCCTTGCGAGGCAATACAAGTGGTCAGTTGTGGTGTCGCATCGTAGCGGCGAAACGAACGACGATTTCATCGCGGACCTCGCCTACGGCGTGGCCGCGGACGGCTTCAAGCTTGGTGCCCCCGCGCGCGGCGAACGCATCGCAAAATACAATCGATTATTGGAGATCGAGGCCGGGAAATAAAAATCACCCTTACGTCTTCTTCGGGCTGTGGAAGTGAATGAAGTTGTCGAGGCCTAAATACGCCCCGGCATTCGAGAAGATGATGATGAGCAGGCAGATCACGACGATCACTTCGTCGCTGATGAATTGCGCGACGTTGAATGCGGCGAAGGTGACGGTCGGCAGATAGCTCAAGAGTGCCAGGATGATGCCCGCAATGGATGCCAGGCGGGTCAGGAGGCCGAGCACGAGGCAAATGCCGATGATGAGGAATGCCCACTGGGCGACGGGCTGGATCCAGTTGCCGGCGCTTGCCGGTGTGGCGAGCCAGGAATAGAGGTCGCCGAACGAATGCGCGCGTACCGTCTTACCGAGCGCGGGGCTGAAGAGCGCGCTGAAGCCGAGATAGAAAAAGTTGAGTCCAAGCGCGAGCCGGAGGAACAGGATGATCACCCGCAGTGAGTGGGGGAGTTTCATATGATGCTATAATTATATTATATCATGGCGATGGAAAATCATCGGAAACATTCGTTGGGGCATCGCGCATATTTACTCTTCCTTTCGAGGCGGATGAAGCTCGTGATCCTTTTTTTCGTACTGACGATTGCCGCGTGGTATAGCGAACGGTGGTCGCCGGCATACTATCTTCCATTCGTGCAATACGGGGTGGAGATCCTCGCGCTCTTCAGCGCACTCTATTTTTTGGCGATAGCCTTCTATACCTATATGGAATATCACTTCTACACCTATATGTTCACCGACGAGGCGTTCGTCATGACCTACGGATATATCATGCGTAATGAGTTTGCGGCGCTGTATCACCAGATCCAAAATGTGAACATCCAACGCGGACCGCTTGATCGCATCGTGGGCGTCAGCCAGATCATCATTTTTATGAACGGCTCCGAGCATGCGGGCGCACACAATAAGATCGTCCTGCCGGCGGTGGGAAAGACAAAGGCGAAGCTTGTACAGAAGGAATTGCTGGTGCGTGCACGGAAGAACGCGGGGACCTATCCTACTGGGGAAAATCGAAGCGCAACAGTTTCTGACCCTGATCGATAAGATAAAGCGAATTTTCCTGCTGGTCGTAGAATGGATCGGTTCCCGCGGAAACGACGGTGAGGTTCTTTAGGCCGGTGTCGGCAAAATCGAGGAACGCAACGCGGTCGGGATATTGCACGAAAAGGTGCGCGTTATCTTTGTACCAGAGAAGTCCTTGCACGTCCGTCGCCTGTGGAAGGTTGAAGCGGTAATGGTCCTGCGTGGTAAATGAGAACACTTCCAGGCTATGGTATTCGAGCGCCGCGAGCGTGGAGCCGTCGGCGGTGGGATAGAACTGTTTTACGTCATTGGCGAGCGAGGACAGCGCTTCATTCGGCACGTTATAGAGATACAGCGTGTTGTCGCTTTCCAAAATGCCGAGCACGTTGCTTCGAACCCACGCAAGTTGTTTTACCGGACCGTGGACGACAAGTGAACTGTCCACCGTGTCGCCGGAGAACTTGTCATAGATCATGATCTGCGAAGTGCTCGTGGCGCCCAAGGGACCGGAGGGAGCGATGAGCGCCCATGCCATGACCGACGGCGAAACAGCAATGGGGGATTCGATGAGCGTTCCGGCAGGAGCAGTTTCAATGACCGTCGTACGGTGCGTGCCCGAATCAATGGCCACGATTTGCGCGGTTGTCTGCGCGATCACGCTTGTGTCGTCGTACGGATCGATGAACACATTCGTTGATGGCGTGGATTTGATGCCCGATTGTTTGAGGAGTGCGGAAAGATTCGTGCTCGTGGCGTTGGTGAAGTCATAGAGTGAATAGGTAGTGACGTCGGCCTTTGCGTTCACCGTGCGGATGATCGCGGTTTTGAGGTCGGTACTGTGGCTGATCGCTGCGCCATAACCGATGATCTTGCCGAGCCACGAGATCGTCGCGCTCGTATTCGCGACGACAACCTCGCCGTCTGCTTCAAAGAAGTCGCCCACCGCCGCGGTGGCGGTGGCCACGTTTGTCGCTGTTTTCGGAACGAGCACGGCGTACTTCATTTCGGTGACGAGCGACGGCCCGATCTGCGGGGTTTCGGTCCATGCATCATAGCCATCCGCCGCGAGCGTGAGCGTGAGCGTATAGGTCTTAGGAAAGAGCCCGGAAATGAAGGTTCCGGGGCTCAGAAATGATGATTGGTTCTGAACAGCCTTCCCGTTCAAGGTTATTTGGGCGTTATTGGGGTATGAGCGGACATAAATGCCCCCGGCCTTCTCCGCATCGAGCGTGGAAGGGTTGATACGCCATCCTTCGGCGTACAACACAACGACTGCGCCTATTACCATAAACAAAAGAACCAGCACATAAAATATGCGTTTTCGGGTTTGGAGCTTCATAGCAATAGGATTCTAATCCACATTGATAGCTTTTTCCAGGGCGGTGGTATAATAGAGTTAGATCCCGCGCAGATTTCGGATCAAACAATATTAAAGGGGAAAGCAAATCTCTGCCGCCCGTGGGCCGCAGTTGAGCTTACCCACCTGGCTGTTACGCCAGAAATCTGACGGGATTTAACAAAAGGGACCTCCTTTTTCAGCGGTCACGTTCCCGCGTGACATTTCCGTTGAAAAAGGAGGTCCCTTTTGTTAAATCCAAGAGAAAACGTACTTGCCGGTACGTCTCGTCGGCACTTTTTACCTCGCCGATATTTTAAAGCAGTCGAATCATTCGAATAAAAAAGGCCGGGCAAGATTAATTGCCCGGCGCCGTTGCTTTGTCCCGAATCTGTTACGGTAGCCACACCGCCATCGCGATGATGCCGACGCCATCGGGTAGGGTTGCAATCCGAAGATCCCACCCAAAAACATTTCCCGGCAGTTCATAATTCTTGGGACGAGGTACCATTGTTCGCGCGCGCACGAGTTCTCGCACGAAATTATGGACTCCTATAACTGCGGGTTGTAAGGGCGATGTCATTGGGTAAAATCTTTCC
>CAZXCH010000050.1:0-5634 GCA_964639165.1 uncultured Candidatus Saccharibacteria bacterium
TTTCCCACTCCGGATCATAGATGAACGCGGCGCCAGGAATGATGGACCCGACGGTAAGCCCCAGCAGGCGGTAGATCTTTCCCATCCACACCGCGTCGCGGCGCGAGAGATACTCGTTGACTGTGACCACGTGTACGCCATCGCCGCCGAGCGCATTCAGATATGCCGGCGCGACGCCCGCGAGCGTCTTTCCTTCTCCGGTCATCATCTCTGCGACGGCGCCGTTATGCAGCACGAGGCCGCCCAGAAGCTGGACATCAAACGGACGTTGGCCGAGTACGCGTTTTGCCGCTTCGCGCACAAGCGCGAACGCTTCAACAGCAACCTCGTCGAGTACAGCATCCGCCGAATCATCGGCCTTGGCCGTCTTTACGCGCTCGCGAAGCGCCAGGCTTTTCGCGGTCAATTCCTCGTTCGAGAGGGCTTCCATTGCCGGCTCAAGAGCATTGATTTCCTTGACTTTTTCCTCAAGCGCTGCAAGTGAGCGTTTCTGAAATAGTTTTTTGAGTCCTTCAAGCATCTCACCGATTATAGGCGATTATGGCAACTTTTGCGAATGAATAAAATAAAAAACACCCCGGCGAGTGCCGGAGTGCTCCTCTGCAAAGACTATGCGCGGGCTTTCTTCTTCGCGGTCTTCTTTGCTACTTTCTTCTTTTTCTTTGCTGGCATTGGAATATTTTTTATATTAGTTTATCGGGTTGCGACCACTCCGATCATTTTTTCCCGTGGGAAAAAACTTACTATAGATTTAGTATAACAAAACGTTTTTTTGGTTTTCACGGTTTCTGTGGATAACTTTTGACGGGGGTCATTTCCAAAAAAAGCGCCGCACGATGTCGTGCGGCGCTTTTTTATTTCTCCCGTTCGGTTTCCGTCGAATGGGAATGCTTTGTTTTATATTTTTGTATCTCCATGTGCAGCATATTGCGCACCTCGTCGATCGCTTTGCGGATATCCGCCGACGACGCTTCCCCGCGAAGAACGCTACCCGGCAATTCAAGATCCGCGGATGCCATGAACACCTCTTCGCCTTTTCGGTGGTGCTGGGTCGTGCGCGCGACCTCAAGGTGCAACGCCACCTTCCCCTCCTTCTCATACGGCTCCACGAACTTGGCGAGCGGCATAAGCTTCTCTTCTATGTATGTCTCAAGCGGCGGAGTCACATCCAACGTTTTCTTTATGGTTATGTTCATATGGTTTTATTATAGCAGTTGTATCTCTTCTTCCAGAAATATCCCAAACTTCCCCGATACTTTTGTTTTCGCGAGAGCGATCAAGCTCTTCACGTCACCCGAACGCGCAGCGAGTACGTTCACGATGAAGTTGGTGTGCTTCGGCGAGATCATCGCGCCGCCGGCGCTCACTCCGCGCAAACCGGATTCCGAGATCAGCTTCGCGGCAAAGATGACGGGAAACGGATCCGACTTGACTGAGAACTGCGAACCACGGAACGCGAGCGTGGATGCGGCGAGCGCTTTTTTATATTGTTCACTCCCCTTTTTATGGATGACATGAAGCGGAACGTTCTTGAATATACTTCCGATGTTCGGGTAGTCGAGCGGGTGACGCTCCTTGCGATACGCGATCCGTTCCTTTATTACCTTCGTGATCTCTTTTTTATTTCCTTTCGTGAGCGCGAACGTCGCCTGCATGATGATCTCCGCGCCGTTCTTCTTCTTGAAGATACTGTGCCGATACGCGAACGCGCATTGTTTTCCCGTGCGATCCACCATCTTCATTTTTTTTATGTCAAAGCTCCGCACCGACGCGATAGTGTCTTTTATCTCACCGCCAAAACAGCCCGCATTGCCGCGGATCGCACCACCGACCGTGCCCGGAAGGCCGCCCGCCCACTCAAGCCCGGCGAGCGAGTATTCGGCGGCAAACTTCAAAAGGTCGGCCATCATCACTCCGGCACCGACCGTGACCGTGGTTCCTTTCACTTTTACATCCTTAATGATGGGGCGCAAGACAAGACCGGCAAAACCTTCGTCGCCGATCAGCAGGTTCGTTCCGCCGCCCAACACGAACACGGACAGTTTTCTGGCTTTTGCCTCTTTGACGGCCCATTGCACTTCCTTCGCGCTCTTTGCATCAAAAAAAAACCGCGCGGGGCCGCCGATCTTATAGTGGCTGAACTTGGATAATGGGATATTCTCCTTGAATTGCGGCATATGAAAATAATGGCCCCCGGGCAACAAAAACCTCTCCGCCCAAAACTCTAACAAGGATGCTCAAAGTGCTGGGCGGAGAGGCTGTGGTGACCTCCGGTTCTGTTTGTATTGAACGAGTGCTCAATCAGCCACTCCATGACCAGTATACCAAATAGGCGCCCGAGAGCAAAGCTCCATAAACTAAAGACCCCCTTGCGGGGGTCTTTAGCCAAACAGAATCGTGTGGGGCATGCCCAAGCCATATTAATTACTCGAGCATGCTCGCACCCATTCGAGAGCATTATAGCAGGTTCACTCTAAAAACGCAAGGTTTGCATATCTTATGCCGTCGGTGAGACCTCCCGCTTTTTGAACACAAAATACTTATACCCAACGAAGTTCCAGATGAATGTCACAAGTATCCCTGCCACGGGCGCGACGACATCCACCCAAAGCTTTGTTTCCGGCCCGATGGATTTCACAAATGTCGCGACGGCGACGTTCGCCGCCCATCCGATGATTGCGACGGTGTAGAATCCCGTCACCTCACCCGCGTTCACCTTATCGGTAGATCCAAACGTCCAATTTCTGTTCCAGAAAAAGCTGTTGGTCGTGGCACAAAGGAATGAGATCGCTTTGAAGACAGCGAAGAGCGGCGTTGATATCGTGCCGCCATACAGGAACGTTTCCAGATTAAAGACACCGATGTCAATGAAGCTGTTCAATGTTCCCACTGCGGCGAACTGGCCGAACTGGTAGAACGCTTTCCAGATTTTTGCGATCAGCGAGCACAGCCAGAGCGCGAACGGCGCGAAGACCGCGAAGAACACGAATATGCCGACCCGCATCGCGAGCGTCAGATGGACGCTCGCGAGCGTGTTCGCCAATATCGGTTGAATGAGCAACCCGACCGCGGCACCGATGATCAAGCTTGCGTAAAGATCCCTTCTTTTCATGGTACGCAAAGAAGACTAGCGCAACGCGTAGGTTATCGTCACGTTGTCGGTGATGTCCTGCGAGCCCGGCTGGATATCCGGAGTGGAGATCGCCACCGTCGGTGCGCCCATACCCGAACTTGCCATCGTGTTATACCGCAACACCGGTTGCGGGACGTAGCTGTTCTCCGAGATGTTCACCACGGTGCCAAGCCATGCACCACCCTCCGATGCCATCTGTATCGCTTTCGCTTCCGCTTTGTTCATCGCGTCCGCGCGCGCGACGGCGACGAACTCATCGGTGTTGTTAAAGGTAAAGTCCACGCCGCCGATCTGGTTCACGCCAAGCGGGGCAAGGCCGCCCAGCACCGTAGCGACGTTCGTAAGATCATGGATCTTGACCGTCACCGTTTGCGTCAACGTATAGCCCGTGATGTAATTGCGCTGCGTGGTGTTGTCGTAATTGTACGCCGGTTCAAGATCGTATCCCGTCGTCGTAATGTCGCTCGTCGCGATGTTCTGCGACGCCAGGAACTGCAATGCCGCATTCATCTTCCCCGTATTGGTCGTCTGCATCGACTGCGGGTTCTGTCCCGTCGAAACCACCGAAAATGTTATTTCCGCGAGGTCCGGCGTTGCCGTCGTCTTTCCCTGCGCGCTCACCGTGATTGTGCGCGCGGGGGCAAGCGATGCCTCGTACCGCACCGCGACCGGTAATCCAATCCCCATGATCGCGATGATCACCGCCGCTATCAATACATCCAAAAGGATCCAAAACCACAATTTTGATTCGTTCATTTTTTTATTATTACATTGCATTAATTATTTTTTTGAACTCCTCGGCCTTTAGACTGGCGCCGCCCACCAGCGCTCCGTCAATTTCCCTCAATTGTACATAATCGGCTGCGTTCTTGCCATTGACCGATCCGCCATAAAGGAACTTTGGGGATATTTTTTTAGATTTTTTTAACGAGGACTTAATGAACATCGCCATCTCGCGCGCGTCCTCAGGCTTGTCGCTCCGTCCCGTGCCGATAGCCCAGATCGGTTCGTAGGCGATATACAGATCCCCCGCTTTGATAGAAATGTCTTTCAGGTCCTTGAGAAGCTGCTGTGCGACAAATTTTTTTGCGACATCCACGCCCTTTTCCCGTACCGACAGCGCTTCGCCCACGCACAAAATCACCTTTAGGCCATCGCGCAGCGCGAGAGCGATCTTCTTATTGATCATCGCATCTGTTTCCTTTGCGAACTTCCGCCGTTCGGAATGGCCGATGATCACATATTTTGCGCCGATGGAACGCAGCATCGCGGGACCAACCTCGCTCGTGTAGGCTCCCTGATCTTCCCAAAACACATCTTGCGCGCCGAGCACGAGCCGCTCCCGTTCCTTCGGCGGCATCCGCTTCCATTCCCGCGCGATTTCCTCCAAATAAATGAAAGGTGAGCAAACCAGCACTGTGACGCCGGACGGACGCGGTGTCCGCGCCACGGCTTTAAAGAGCGCAAACGCTTCCGCCTCCGTTTTCGGATGCTCCTTCCAATTGGCCGCGATCAGTTTGCCCATAGGGTGATTTTACCACAAAACCCGATCGTTCTGGACGGACTTAGAAACACTTGGATCGATTAGAATACTACAGTTTCTTTCTGAGCCATTCAAAAACCACATAACCAACCAACGCCGAAACTATAGCGATTATAAAATTAGTACTGGTAAATATGTCTTGAAGGGCAAAGATCAATGTCTTTCCCCGGCCATTCGCGTTGGTAAATTCACCCATCAAAAGATTGGAGTAAAACAAAAAAATAATAAACGCCATCTCAATGATGGCTCGAAGAACCGGGGTTAGTTTTCGAGGATTCTTTCCCATTAACAAATTATATCAAAATTTGCAGTACACTGCCCTGAACGGGTTTAGAACTGCTTTCGTATTAGAATGTATTAGCCCAAAGCATTTTAAGCCTTCATATGATGCTACGAATGCGTGATCGCATACGTATAACCACTCGAATCATCGAGATTAAAACTTGGATCTTGTGATGTCCAATTATATGAAGAACCACCAGATGCGGAGACGATGGTGACACCCTTAATAGATGGGGTAAGAACCTGTGTTACGCTCACCGTATCAAAAAGACTCGTCTTTCCAGAGGTCGCCCCCAAATAAATTTGGTAGCTGGTCGCGCTCTGAGTGGTAACATAGAAAGAATATTGCGTCCACGAAGAAGGGAGATTGGGCGCACTATTTAGATTTGCGAATGAACTATTCTCTATATTAAGACTTTCATATGTCGTTTCCGTTCCTTTTTGCATATAACCAGAACTCAGCAATGCCGCTCCATAAGAGCTAACAACGGTTTCCGCCGCATTTCCGTTTGCGCAACTAGGGGTAAGTTGCAACGCATTCCCCGACTGACCGCCGGCGACAGAAGAGAGTGATGAAACACAATAAAATGAATTCACATTGCTTGTGTCATTGAACGCAGTATTCGGCAGCAGCTGCCCTCCATACGTCTCCCCTCCTCCCGCCGCTTTGATCCAT
>CAZXCH010000051.1:0-5621 GCA_964639165.1 uncultured Candidatus Saccharibacteria bacterium
CGTGGGAGCCGGTGATGGCAATCGTCTGATACTCCTCGGTGATCCGTCCCAGTGCCTGGGAATAGGGTATGGTGACCATGGCCTTACTGGCCAGCGCTTTCACAAGTTCCGGATTTGTGACCAGAATCGCTCTATTATAGATAACAAGCTCGGTACCGACCGGTATATTGGCCTTTTTATGCCCAATTTTGAGCCTTACACCGTCTTTTATGAGTTCTTGCGTCATTATGCCCCTCTGGGCATCAGAGCCGGAGACGCGCCATCCATGGGCAAGGAAATATCGTGCCAAACCGCTCATTCCGATGCCTCCAATGCCGATGAAGTGGACGGCCGGAGTGGATGATTTTTTTTTGGAGGAGATGCTCATGTTGATGGATACTATTATAACCCTAAAAACTTATTGATACATCGTTCCCAAATAATTGAGCGGATCGACGTCGCGGCCTTGCGGATATGGACCGCAGCCATGCGCGGGCGCCATGCTAAAACCCGCCGCTTCAAAGATGGAAAAGTGAAGGTGTGTGCCGGTCTCGTCGCCGCTCACGCCGACCGTGCCGATGAGTTGTCCTTTTTTAATAGTTTCGTTTGGCGCCACCGGGATGTTGGCCAGGTGTGCGAACATCAAGACGAGATGATTCACGTTATCTTCCACGACGACATAGCGGCCGAACGCGCGACGCGGACAGAAATTATCCTGGTCGCCGGTTGCGATGACGGTGCCATCGGTGGGCGAGTAGATGGATGCGCCGTAGTCCGCGGCGATGTCAATGCCGTTGTGCCAACCGTCGATATATATGTATGAGAACGACGTGTGGCCATATCCTTGGGTGATATACCGATATCCGACGCCGCCTTTGTCAAAAACGTTAAAGTTAATGGAGGTGAGGCCGCCCATAGTACCGCCAGGGCCGACGGCGGTGGGAAGGGCCGGAAGGAGCGAAGAAAACGATCCCGAGCTAAAAGCGTTTGCGGCGGTAGCGACAAGATCAAAACCAATTGCGATGACAAAGATCACAAGAAGGACAAGTAAGACATTTTTCATAGTATAGAATCATTGTGCCTGAACTGCGGGCATTAGGAAAGATGTAGGGAATAGAGGTCTTTTCGGTACTTCATCTGTCGCCCAATATACCTTTTGCGTCGGATATATAGCGTTAACCAGCTCCCGCATACTTAATTTGTTTTTAACGGAATAATCCCAATAGCCAATTCACCACCTGCTGTGCAAGTCCAAGCGTCCATGCTATCGCGTTAAGGAGCACATAAAAGATTCCGGACAATCGCACTCCGCTCACTCCATAGAACCAATTATCGAATTCACCGAGCCATTGGCTCAGGATGTTTTGAGCATCATTTGTGACGGTCGGCGTCAGATCGGTGACCGGCGCCGTCTGCGCCTGGTTACTGGGAGCAATCGTCGTATTGCTGTTGAACTTAAGGTTGTTAAAGAAGCCCGTAAATGGCGAAATGAGGTTTTGGAGCGAGCCGCCGATATCATAACTGCCGCTCGGGGTTCCGGTATCGGTCGCGACGGATCCCACGGCATATGCGTGCGCCTGTGCTGCTGTAAGAAAACCCAATGAGACAAAAACCACGACCATAGTGGAGATCGTTTTGGCGGTGGGTTTCATTAATTTTATTATAGCACTTTATGCCGTCGCTTTTTCGATCGCTTCGTCGATACGCCGCAATGATTCTTCGCGGCCAAGCACGGACATGATCTCGATCGGATCGGGCGAGTTGGCCTGGCCGGAAAGTGCAACGCGCAATGGCCAAAGGACGATTCCCCTGCTCTTATCCCCCACTATTAAGGGCAAACAAGCAGTGAGCGTTTCCCGGGTAAAATCTTCCGCAGCGATACCCGCGATCACTGTGCGTGCGCCGGAAAGCACCTCTGCGACTTCTTTGAGCGTGGAAGAATCTTTCCAGATCAAAAGTTTGGATTCGTAATCCGGGACGGCGAAGAAAAATGCACTCGCTTGCGCAAGGTCTTCGAGCGTCTTCGCACGCGCGATCTGCACGGCGATGACGCGCTTCAAAAGCT
Organism: uncultured Candidatus Saccharibacteria bacterium; assembly: GCA_964639165.1. Classification (GTDB taxonomy): domain Bacteria; phylum Patescibacteriota; class Minisyncoccia; order UBA6257; family 2-01-FULL-56-20; genus JAKAGE01. The sequence continues at coordinate 2,045 of CAZXCH010000051.1, forward strand.
CTTCATCTTTGACCACGATGTTGTTCTTGGCGAGGAACGGCGCAGCAAGTGCGGCGACTTCGGCGACCGGCATCGCTTTCATATGCTCACGATTCAGCCAATCCAGTTTTTCCTCGTTGAAGATTGCACCGGACTGCTGTACGCGGTCGATGTCGAATTCGGCGATCAGTTCTTCGCGCGAAAGCACTTCTTTGTCGCCCTTCGGATGCCAGCCGAGCAACGCCAAAAAATTGATCATCGCCTCCGGCACGTATCCACGATCGCGATAATTCATGAGCGCCACATCGGCGAAGCGCTTGGACATCTTACTCCGGTCGGCGTTGAGGATCAGCGGAATGTGCGCGTAGATCGGTTCGTTGAATCCGAGCGCGCGCTGCATCAGTATCTGTTTTGGCGTATTGGAAAGATGATCCTCGGCGCGGATCACGTGCGAGATCTGCATCAGCTCGTCGTCCACCACGACGGCGAAGTTATAGAGCGGCGTGTCCAGATCTTTTGCGATGATCATATCGCCGAAAAGCGCCGCGTCGAAGACAACCTTGCCGCGCACGAGATCCTTAAATTCAACTTTTATTTCCGGCACTTTGAAGCGGATCACCTCCGGGCTTTTGCCTTCCGGCGGTGTTGCGGTCCGGCAGTGACCGCTGTACTTCGGCGGAAGTCCCTGCGAGAGCATCATCTGGCGTTGTGCTTCAATATCTTCCTTTGAACAATAACAATAGTACGCATCGCCGCTCGCGATCAACTGTTGCAGATATTTTTTATAGATCTCGGTGCGCTCACTCTGACGATACGGGCCAAACTCGCCTTTTTCGCCGCCGAGTTCCAATTGACTCGCGTCGCCGACCGACTGCGGACCTTCGTCCCAGTTCAAGCCGAGCCACGAAAGGCCCTGGAGTAATTCGTCGTCATAGCGTTTTTCCGAGCGCTCCTTGTCCGTATCCTCGATGCGCAAAACGAACGTGCCGCCGTACTTGCGCGCAAACAGCCAGCTAAAGAGTGCCGTGCGTACGCTACCGACGTGGATCGGGCCTGTTGGGCTCGGCGCAAATCGGACGCGGATAGATTTTGGAGCGGATGCTTCCATATTCCCCTATTTTAGCACGAAAACGAGAGAAAGGCTAGGGGCAAATTCGGTTAATATTTCCTCCCCTACACTGTGCTTATCTCTATCAGTCCTTCCGCGATTTTCGCCGCGGCGTCGGGGATGAAGAACGCGCCCGAGGCCACGCTCATTTTTGCGCGCAGGTCGTTGTCGGTGAGGATGTTTTTAAGCTGAGCGAAGAAGATGCCTGGCATGAGGTTTGCCTCCTCGACAACGACCGCCGCGCCGTCCTTGGCAAATTCGTATGCGTCGACGCGCTGGTGATCGTTTGCGGAATCCGACAACGGGATGAGGATCGCCGGGAGGCTGAATGACGCAAATTCACAGACTGAGCTTCCGGAGCGCGCAACGACAAGATCCGCGGCGATGAGCGCGGTCTTCATGTCATCGACATAGGGCACCGGAATATAGCGTACATTGATCGGGGTCTCCGGCACCGCGACCGCCGACAGTTTTTTGATCTCCTCAAAATTTGCCGAGCCGGTCTGATGCAGCACCGACGTTTGTGCTACAAATTGCGAAAGGTTCGCGATCACAAACTCGTTGATGCGCGTCGCGCCCTGCGAACCGCCGAGTATGACAGTAAGCGGTTGCGACTTATCAAATCCCAACGCTTCTTTTGCGGATTCTTTCGTCTGGCGTGGACCGAGCAATTCGGCACGGAGCGGTGATCCGGTGATCATCACCTTATTGGCTTTGAAATATGCCGCGGCGCGCTCAAAACTGAGGAAGACCCGCGTGGCAAAGCGGCCGGAAGTGACGTTGGTAAGCCCCGGCTGGGCGTCCGAATCATGGATGGCTACGGGGATGCGATAGAACCATGCGGCAACGACGACCGGCAGGGCTCCGGTACCGCCTTTGGAGAAGACCACATCCGGCATTATGAAATAAAGCTTAAAAAGCGCCTGTACGAATCCTATCAAGAATTTCGGGGCATCCAAAAAATTCTGCCCGGAAAAATACCGCCGCATTTTTCCGGAAGCGATCGGATGGATGGCGATCCCGTGTTTTACAAGCAACGCGCTATATTCATCCTTTGGTCCAAGATAGATAAATTCCGAAGGCGCGTTCAGTTCGTTGAGCCGCTTTTGCAGCGCCTCCGCCACCGCGATCAACGGATAGATGTGTCCCCCGCTGCCGCCCCCCGTGAATATGACCCGGAATTTTTCCATGTTTTTCTTTCCGTTAATTATACCGCGTAACGTTCAATGCGACACCGCTCATCGTAATGAAGACCGCGAGCGCGGTTCCGCCGTAACTGACGAACGGCAGCGGAACGCCGGTGAGCGGGATGATTCCCGAAATAGACGCCATGTTGACGAACGCCTGCAGAGCGATGACGGTGCCGAAGCCTATCAGGATCATGCGACCGAACTGGTCGCCGGTGCGTTTTGCCAGCCAGAACATGCGGAAGGTGACGATTGCGAAGAGGGACACAAGCGCGCCTGCGCCGATGAAGCCAAGCTCCTCCGCCACGACGGCGAAGATGGAGTCATCGATCGGTGTGGGGAGATAAGTATCCTTCGTGGCCGATTGTCCATACCCCTGTCCCCAAAAACCGCCCGATCCAATCGCAATCAGTGCCTGGTTGACCTGATAGTTTTGTCCTTGCAGATTTTGCGTGGGATTGAGATATCCCATGATGCGCGCGCGGCGATACGGCGTCACCATAATGACGATTGCGACGGCGAGTACGGCGATGCCGATGATGCCCAGAATATATTTCCACGGCGCGCCGCTTACAAAATAGACGACGAGTCCGGCGCCGAGCAGGATTGCGACGGTGCTTGTTGCCGGCTGCAGGATGAGCAGCACCGCGATGAGGCCCGAGATGATCGCGAACGGCAGGAGTCCGGATTGGAAATCGGTGGCGCGCTTGAATTTTGCGTTGGAAAGCCATGCCGCGAGATATAAAATATACGTGAACTTCATAAGTTCGGCGGGTTGAAAACTGAGCGGCCCAACACGGAGCCAGCGCGTGGATCCGCTCGCAGCCGTGCCGAGCGGCGTGAAGACCAAAATGAGCGCCGCCATACTAATGAGCAAAAGGATGAACGCGACACTTTTGAATTTATAATATGGGACAAAGTAGCCCACCAGAAATCCGATGCCGCCGATAGTAAGCCCGAACACCAATTGGTGTTCAAGATAGTAATAGCTGTTATTAAAAATCTGTTTTCCGAGGTCCGACGACGCGGATGCGAGCATCGCCAATCCGAAGACGAGGAGAACGCACAGTCCTGCCAGCAAAAAATAATCTGGCTTGCCGGCGCTTGTTCGTCGTCCGTTCTTTGCCATGATGCTATGCTGCTTTTTTATTAGTATTCTTTATTGCGGGATGCCGTAATATCTTTCCCGAGAGTCGTGTCTGGATATCATTCTCTCGTTCCGCCACGCGGCCGTTCACCACGGTGAACATCACGTCATCACCGCGGAAGCATACCAGATCGGCATAATTCCCTTCAGCGATCG
>CAZXCH010000052.1:0-5518 GCA_964639165.1 uncultured Candidatus Saccharibacteria bacterium
TAGAAGTATATGTCCCATTGTCTAAAGTAGCAACAATGAAACCAAAAATAAAAAATAATATACCTCGACAATGTCAAAAACAGGAAAAATAATTTTGTGGATCGTGGTGGCGTTGATAGTGATCGGCGGAATCTGGTGGTTGATTGCAAGTCAGAATGGCACTCCATCGACTTCGAACAGCTATACGAATGCACCAACAACGAACACAAGTTCAACGACCGGTACCTCAACCGCTTCTTCAACCTCCTATCCGCAAGGCAATTCGGATCAGTCCATCAACCAGGATATGACAAGCCTTAACGCGCAGATGAATGGACTGAGTTCGGATAACGCGAGCGTGACCCAGAGCATGAACGACCAACCGGTGCAGCAAGCGGAGTAGGCAGAGAAAGCATAGGAACCTAATCATTAAAAATCATGAATAAAAATTATCTCGCGATGATCGCTTCGGCTGGCGCGGCAATTGCGATCATTGCCGGCGCAGCACTCCCCGCTCTCGCCCTTAACGTTGGTGCCGGCGTTAGCGCATCGGCGTCCGTATCGGCAGGCGGCATTCGGGCAGGAGTGAAGGCAAATGCAAGCACAACCCTCGGCACGCGCATCACACTTATCACGAGCAAAGCAGACCAGGAGATCGCCCGCCGCATTGATTCGCTCAACGCATTGAATGCGCGGGTAAACGCGATGGTCCGTCTTTCCTCTACGGAAAAAAGCGACCTTTCGTCATCAATTCAGAGCCAGATCACAGCCATGAATACGCTGCAAACACAGATCGCAGCCGATGCAGCAGCCAATAGCACAAGCAGCCTCAAGGCCGACGTCCAGTCGATCACCTCATCTTATCGGATATTTATGCTCGTTCTCCCGCAGGGGACAATCGAGGCCGCCGCCGACCGGGCACTCAGCATCGTCGGGATCATGAACGACCTCGGTACGAAACTCTCGGTGCGGATCCAAACGGCGCAATCAGCGGGAAACAATGTGACCGCGGCGGCCACGGCGCTTTCGGATTTTAACGCAAAGGTTTCCGACGCGAACGTCAAAGCGACTGCGGCAGCCTCCGAAGTTGCATCGCTTACGCCGGATAACGGAAACGCCACCGTCATGGCATCCAATACCGCAGCGCTGAAAGATGCACGGGCAAAGATCGTGGCCGCACAGCAGGACTTTGTGGCCGCACGTACGGACGCGCAAACGATTATCAAAGCATTGGCGACATTCAAGACCTCGGCAAGCGTTACCGTCACCACGACCGCATCAACAAGCGGACAATAGAAGTCTGCACGATCTCGGTCTCTTATCAAAAAAGACCCTTGAATTTCCAGGGGTCTTTTTGATACCCAGCCCCAAATAGGCAAATACGGTATAATAATCTTATACTATTCTTATGCCAAATAGAGAAAAAACGATTCTATGGATCGCGACAGCGGCGATCATCGCGAGCATCGCACCGCCGGTCTTCGCGCAGACCACTACGTTATCGTCCGCACGGCGCACCACCATCATGAAACTGGCAGACCAGGAAAGTATTCGCCGCCTCACCGCACTCAATGCGTTGAGCGCGCGCGTGAACGCGGTCATCAATCTCTCCGTTACGGATAAAACCAATCTTTTATCTTCGATTCAAAATCAAATTCACATACTAAGCGCACGCAAACAAGAGATTGATAGCGAGGCGATGAGTTCAAGTCCTAGCGAACTTAAAGATGATGTGGATTCGATTACCGCTTGGCATCATGACTTCGCATTGATCCTTTCCCAAGGAACAATGGCTGCTGCTGCCGACCGGGCACTCAGCATCGTCGGGATCATGAACGACCTCGGTACAAAGTTCTCGGCGCGGATCCAGACGGCACAATCGGCGGGAAACAACGTGACCGCGGCGACGGCGACGCTCACCGATTTCAATAATAAAGTTTCCGATGCGAATACCCAGACAACTGCTGCCATTTCTGACGTCGTCCCGCTCGTGCCGGACGACGGCGATGCTGCAATTGCGGCATCCAATACCGCAGCGCTGAAAGATGCACGGGCAAAGATCGTGGCCGCACAGCAGGACTTTGTGGCCGCACGTACGGACGCGCAAACGATTATCAAAGCATTGGCGACATGGTCACCACCGACCCCCGCGGCAGCAAGCACGACTTCTTCCACGTCTTCTACTTCTCCCGCATCAAGACTTCCCCATCCACCCCGAAAGGGTTTCGGCCTATAATTTTTTTGTTTCTTTTACTGCCATACCTCCGCAACCGGAACAGTGGAAGAACTGGCAATGACTGGCAAGCTCGAGGTCGTTTCTAGAATGGTTCCAACCTCCGCGGTCCATGCGCTACTGGAGGAGTTCAAACCGCCAAAGATCAGAATGCCATTTCCCAACGGTCCCGGTGCACAGCCATAGTTTGCCGCATCGCCGGTGGCAGTGATGGGCAATGTGCCGGTAAATGGCGTGCAAAGCGTGCCATCCTGAAGCTTTACCAGCCACGCCCAATTGGACGGAGGGACACCCGGTGGGACTTCGGAAGCAGGAAGTGACTTGGTAAGTTTGAGAACGAATGTGGAGGTTGAATTCGCTATGGTGGGATTCACATTACACAATAAGCTGCTCGTGCTGTTCGGGATCTGAAAACATGGATCGCTGATGCTATTCCCAACCGTACAACGCCAGGCGTCAGTGCGAAATGGCGCAGCGATGGAATTCGTCCAGCAAGATCCGCTTTCCACCGGCGTAGAAGTGGTCGGCTGCGCGGGAACATACGCGACGACCTGGGTGGCAGGCGTCACGGGATTGCTCGTCGAGGAAGTGGATGTGGTTTGATTTCCCGCGCTTGGATTTATCGTGGTCGGACCGGCAAAAAACTGCCCGACACCGAACAGGACCACCAACACCAACACCACAACAACGATAACTTTATTTGTTTTGTTCATTATAAAATTTTTTACATAAAGGTGAATGTGTCGACAATATTTTTCATCACCGAATCTATCTGCTGTTTGTCGAATGGCCGAAGATCGTATGACGCCGGATAATTCGCGATCTGGCCGGAATGGATCGTGTATTCAACGGCATAACACTTGCCTGCGTGAAGCGTGCGATAGCTTGTTGTTTCGTAATAATTCCCGGCTCCGGCGCCGGACGAATTGAAAAGCGTGAACACGATACCGTTGATCGTCACGCTGGATGTCGCCATGGCTGGTCCTCCGCCCTGGTCCGGCGCGAGGCATTGCGCGGCGGCGGCGCTACTTCCGCTCGCCCCGACGGTGAGCGTCGCGTCGACAAAATTGGTTTGCGGCTCGAACGCGCGCGGCACGGTCAGTGTGAAATATTTTATCCCCGAAACGCCGTTCGCATCCAGGCGCCAATCGGTGGACGGCGCGGCAGAATTATTATCCTGCGTATCAAAGTCGAGCGGATATGCGATGCTGAAGCCTCCTGCGATATTGTTCGCATCGGTCTGCCACTCGGCGGAATTTGCATAATACCCCAGAACCAAATTCCCACCGGTTGCGGTACCGGTGGCAATGACCGCCGGAACTTGATCAAGCACCGCCACTATCTTTCCATATCGCATCCCATAATAAAAACCGATGAATGGCAATGCCACAAAAAGCACCAACGCAATAAACTTTGAATACCACGTTACGTTATTCCATTGTATCTTCATGCTCTTAGTATACTCCCTTTATACCGCAATCGCCGCTATATCTGTATCTTTGAGAAGAAGTAACTACCAAGGCCAAGAAAGGCCGCGGTACAGACAGCAAGCACCACGAAGTCCAATCCCAAGCCGAAGCTCCCGTTGTTCACCAGCAATATCCTGAACGAGTCGATGCCATATGATAGCGGATCGAATTTTACGATCGCGCCAAGCACCGCCGGCAAGCCGTCCAACGGAAAAAGCGCACCTGAAAGGAAAAAGAGTGGCATCACGAGGAAGTTCATGATGAGTTGGAATCCCTGCATATCGTCCAAAAGCGACGCGATCGTGGCGCCGAGTGCGGCAAAAAGGAGCGCGACGAGAAGCATAAAGAGGATCGCCACCGGCACGAGCGCCCAGCTGTATGGGCGAAAACCGAAGATCGTCACGAGGATGAGCACGAGCACGCCCTGCATGGTGGCAACGGTCGCTCCGCCGAGCGTGCGGCCGATCATGATGTTCAGGCGATTTACCGGTGCGACAAGCGTCTCTTTAAGGAAACCGAACTGACGATCATAGATCATCTGGATGCCGGAGAAGATCGCGGTGAAGATGATGCTCATGCCGATGATGCCCGGCGCGAGGAACTGGAAATAGTTCCCCTCCCCCGCTTTTGCGAACACCGATCCCAAGCCGTAACCGAGTGCGAGCAAAAAGAGGAGCGGCTGGCCGAGTGAGCCGATAATGCGCGAGCGCGAGCGCAAATAGCGCTTGATCTCGCGAAGCCATAAGATGTAAATAGTTTTCATGGGATTTTAATGCTTGATATGGTAGTTTGTGCCTAGCGTCTTCCGCCCCACATTCGCGAGCGATTTCGCATGCGATCGGTCGCATTTGCATCCTCATCGCGGATAACCTTGCCGGTCAAATCCAAGAAGGTGTCCTCAAGCGAGCTCTTTCCGGTCTTTGCATTCAATTCCGCTGCAGTGCCGGAGGCAATGATCTTTCCGTGATCGATGATCGCGATACGCTGGGCGATGCGCTCCGCCTCCTCCATATAATGCGTGGTGAAGAACACCGTGATCCCCTCTTCTTTGTTGAGATTTTGGAGATAGCTCCACATGTGATTGCGCGTCTGCGGATCGAGGCCGAGCGTCGGCTCGTCCAAGAACAACACCGTCGGATGATGCAACAATCCACGCGCGATCTCAAGGCGCCGTTTCATACCACCGGAGAATTCCTTCACCAGACTGTTGCGCCGATCCCACAATTCCACAAAGTTGAGCAACTGCTCGATCCGCTCTTTGCGAACCTTGCCCGGTACGCCGTAGAGTACGCCATGGAGGTTCATATTTTCGAGCGCGGTAAGATCGTCGTCCAGGCTCGGGTCTTGAAACACGATGCCAAATGAATGCCGAACGGCGTCGGCGTCGTCCGCGGTATCGTGGCCGTTCAATTTGATGTTCCCGCTCGTGGGGTTCAGGATGGTGGTCAGCATTTTGATGGTCGTGGACTTCCCCGCTCCGTTCGGCCCGAGAAACGCGAAAATCTCGCCCTTTTTGACGTCGAACGAGATGTCATCGACGGCGGTAAAATCGCCGAATTTCTTCACAAGATTCTTTACGCTGATGATGTTTTCCATAGGTGGAGATTTAATTATAAACCATAATTGTTAATTTACTTAACTACCCTGTGGATAAGTAATGAATGATGAACATTCACGGCTTCTGTGGTATAATACAATTATATGAAGACATTATTAACAAGGTTTGGATTTGGCAAAAAGAAGGTCATCATCGCCGTAATCGTTCTTGTGGCGCTCGGAGCGATCGTCCATTTTTTTGTTGCGGGACAAGGTGGCAGTAAATACCAGTTTGTTTCCG
>CAZXCH010000053.1:0-5510 GCA_964639165.1 uncultured Candidatus Saccharibacteria bacterium
GCAACCGCCTGTTTCCATCTTTCAATGATCGAATCGGCACTCGCCTTCTTTTTGACGATGTGCAGAATATCCTTGTAGGACTCGGGTCGTACAGACCCGTTCTCGTCCAGGGGCGATGGATCACGGTCGTTGGGAACGTCCCAGAACGATGCCACAGCAACCCATCGAGCGTCGAGAGCAAAGACTCCTCCGGAATATACCGGAGATTGCTTTGCCATGTGCCCGATGTATGCGGAAAGGTTCCAGAATCGACTTCTCCATTCGGTGACGTGCGCTTCGGTGCTGTGCATGCGGCGCTCGGTACTCGCCAAGACCTTCTTGATGTCCTCCAGATTCTTCCGCAAAAGCGGAGCCTGGACGGGGTCTTGTATCCTCTGCCTTTCAAAGGTGGCCCGTTCCTCCTCAAGAAGATTTTTTCCTTGATTCAGAAACGCAAGCCGCTCTTCGAGATCCCCCGTCGATCGCTGGAGCATGGTAAGCCGCTGCCGTAGCACGCCCATCTCGCGACGGTCCTCTGCCTTCAAGTTTCTGAAGTGGTCGAGGGCTAGGCTGAAGTTCTCGTCGTTGCCGAGGTAATCCAAGGCTTTCATGATCTGCTGTTGACGATCGTAATTTTCGTCCGCCGGATTGCGGTCAGGATGCACCTGAGCCGCCAGCTGGCGAACGAAGCTCTTTACGACCTTGTGGATCTTTTCCTCGCCAAGGTTCAGGTCGAGAATTGCCTCGGTCAAGCCGATCACCACGAGTGGATTCACATCCCCCCATGGCGGACCCTGATCCGTAGCTTTCGCGACCGTGGTCAGAAGTGAACGTGCGAATGCGAATGCTCCCATCAGATTATCTCCAGTTCTTTGAGAAGCTCGAGGTTCAAGTAGTTCCTCATCTCATGGGCATCGGCCGACAGATAATCCGAAGTCTCACCTGAAATGATCCTTCGGAGGCTCTGGCGCTGTGCCGACGGCATGCCGAGAAAGTCGGTGAGGTCGAGCGTATCTACAACACCCCGCCTCTGGTTATCGGGAATGACCTTGCCCACAAGCGTTCCGACGCAAATGCGCATCCTCTCGCTATAGGGAATATTATTACTGATGTCGAGCAATTCGCACATTTCCTCGAGATTGCAATCCACCAGTTCAATCAACAGCTCGGGATCGTCCGTTCCGTAGTTCAGAACGATCAATCCGGCATGCTCGATGTTGAGCGAGAACGCCGAATATTCCCGAGTGATGATCTTGAGCAGCATGATGCACGCGCCCAGGAATTCGGCGAAGTTGGTGAAGCGATTCCTGCCCGATGAGCCCGGAGCAAGATCGTCGAGCTGCAGCTGCTGATGGCCCATGTACAGCCGCAGAAGTTTTGCCATGGATTCGGGCAGGATGCCCGATTCGCCGCTTTCCGGCGAAATGGCAAGGTATATCTGCTGCTCGATGACCGCGGGAAGCGCTGCCCTGATGCGCCTAATTGCGGTATCCGGTTTCCACCGGAGCCGCCGAGCGATTGCTTGGACGTGGGGATTGGTCGGTACAAGAGCGTATTGCTCCGGAACCATAAGGGTGACGGCGGCTGGATTGTCCTTCGTTTTCATGTGACAAGTCTCCTGCGATTTATATAACATAAAATAACTCACTTTGTCAACGTACAACGGTTAAAACTGTCTAAAACGAAAACACCCGCCAATAGACAGGTGTTTTTTGTACCAAACAGCGAGTTATTTTATCTTCTTCCCTTTCATCTTCGCCTCCTCTTTCGCGATCGCGATCGTGGTCGGGACGACAGTGTCCGGGTTCAGTGAAATACTCTCTATACCGCGCGTGACGAGAAACTGTGCGAAGTCCGGATAGTCCGACGGCGCCTGGCCGCAAATGCCGATGTACTTCTTGCGCGCGCGGCACTTCTTGATGATGTGGCCGATCAGGATCTTCACCGCCTCGTTGTTCTCGTTCGCGATCTTCGTCACAATGCCGGAGTCGCGGTCCAACCCGAGCGTGAGCTGCGTGAGATCGTTGGAACCGATCGACATGCCGTCAAAGATGTCCAAGAACTTATCCGCAAGCAACACGTTCGACGGGATCTCGCACATCACGTAGATCGGCGTCACTGCCTTCGGCTTAAGCTTCTTCGCCTTGGCGATGTAGTTCGTGATCAATCCCGCCTCCGCCATCGTTTCCTGCACCTTGATGCCCTCTTCCACCGTGCGGCAGAACGGCACCATCGGGATCACGTTCGTAAGCCCCATCTCCTCGCGCACACGCTTCATCGCGGCGACCTCCATCATGAATGCCGGTTTGAATTTGGGATCATAGTACCGCGATGCGCCACGCCAGCCGATCATCGGATTCTCTTCCTTCGGTTCGTACGCCTCGCCGCCGAGCAATGTACGATATTCGTTCGTCTTGAAGTCCGAGAAGCGCACGATCACGTGATGCGGGAAGAATGCCGCGCCGATCTTTGCGATGCCGAACGCGAGGTTATCTATATAGTATTCCTTCGGATCCTTCCATCCCACGATCTTCTTCTCGATCGCCGCGCGTACCACCGGCGTCTGATCCTTCAGATGCAGCAGCGCCATCGGATGCAAACCCATCTTGGAAGCGATGATGAACTCCTCGCGCGCGAGACCCACGCCCTGGTTCGGCAGGAACGATACCTCGAACGCGCTGTCCGCGACCGCCACGTTCACCATTACCTTTGTTTTCGTCTTCGGGATCTTTTTGAGATCGTGCTCCACCACTTTGAACTTGAGTGCGCCTTTATAGATGTTTCCACCGCTGCCCGTGGTATCCACCGTGATCTCCTCTCCTGTCTTGATGAGCTTCGTCGCCTTCTCGGTTCCCACGATCGCCGGGATGCCGAGCTCTCGGGAAACGATCGCCGCATGTGACGTGCGTCCGCCCTTGTCCGTTACGATCGCGGACGCCATCTTCATGATCGGCTCCCAATCCGGATCGGTCATTGTCGTCACGAGCACCTCACCCTTCTTGAAATCACCGATGTGCTTCGCCTCCAAAATGACATGCGCCTTGCCCGTCGCGATCTTTGAACCAACCGATGCGCCGGTCAGGATCGCGGGCTTCGTCTCAAGCGGGATATATTCTTTGAGCTTGGAAAAATCGCGGCCGGCCTGGATCGTCTCCGGACGTGCCTGCACGATGAAAATCTCGCCCGTCACGCCGTCCTTCGCCCATTCCATATCCATCGGGGTCCACTTCTTGTAGTGATCCGTATAGTGCTTCTCTATAATAGTGCCCCATGTCGCGAGTTTGGCCACCTCCCTGTCCGTCAGCACGAATGTCTCGCGCTCCTCCGTGTTCGTGTTCACGATCTTCGTCTGTTGGATGCTCGAAACACCCGTGCCCGCGTGCGAATGATAGATCATCTTGCGCAACTTTACGCCGAGCTTCCGTTCGATGATCGGACGCTTCACACCTTCCTTTAACCCGTTCTTCCAGATGATGAACTCGTCCGGCGTTACCTCGCCCTTCACGATCATTTCACCGAGACCCCACGAACCGTTGATGATGACAATGTTCGGGAAACCGGATTCCGTGTCTACCGAGAACATGACGCCGGAGCAGGCCTTATCCGAACGCACCATCTTCTGCACCCCGGCGCTCAAAGCGATCTTCAGATGATCGAAGCCGCGGTCCGCGCGATACGAAATCGCGCGGTCGGTGAAGAGCGATGCCATGGTCGCTCGAACCGCGACGGATACTTGCTTTGCGCCGCGGATGCCGAGATAGCTCTCCTGCTCGCCCGCAAAGCTCGCGCCCGGCAGATCTTCCGCAGTCGCGCTGGATCGCACTGCCACGTCCGCGTTCTTACCATAACGCTTCTCAATGAAGTTATGATACGCGTCCACGATATCCTTGTTCAGATCGTCCGGGAATTCGGTAGCGACCATCTTTTCGCGAATCAGCTTGCCAACGCGCTCAAGCTCCTTCAAATTCTTGGTGTTCAGACCTTTTAATGTTTCTTTAATGAATTTGTCCAGCCCGGTGCTCGCCAAAAAATAATAGTAGCCATCGGCAGTGACGGTGAATCCCGACGGCACGGGCACGCCTTTCGCGCCAAGTGTCCGGATCATCTCGCCCAACGACGCGTTCTTGCCTCCTACCATCCCGACATCCTTGATGCCGACTTCCTCAAATTTTAATATATATTTTTTCATATAATTTTAATGTTTTAAATTTAATCAAACTTCAATCCGATAATGAGGTCCGACACATTCGATCCCGTGTCCCCCGTCATCACGTAATTCCCTATTTTTTCGAACAATCCGTATGTATCGTCCGCCGCGCGAAATGTTTCGGGATCCACGCCCAGGTCCCCCGCGGCCTTTCTTGTTATAGTATCGCATATTGCTCCCGCGAACTCCCCGTGATCGCGTCCGTCCGACGCGAATGATAGTATCTCCTCGCCCTCGCTCACAAACCGCAGCGCGGAGGCGCAGAGCTCCAGATTCCTTCCGCCTCGTCCCGCTGGGTTGTGCACCGTTACCGTCGTCTCACCCGCCCAGAGGAGCGCCGTGCGCGGCGGAGCGGCACGGACCGCATCCGCGATCACCTTGCCCACATCGTCCGCTTCGCCCGTCAGATCGCTCCCGCGGATCTCCGCCGCAAGCCCGAGCCGCTCCGCCGTAGTTTTCATTGCCTCGAGCGCATGGCGATTCGAGACCACCAGCATATTTGAAACGTTCGCAAAATAGTTATCGTCCTTCGGCGTTTCGATGAGACCGCACTTTTCCCTATTGCACTTTTTTAGTATGTCGAACTTGGCGAGCACGGCGGAAGCATCCGCCATCGTCGTCTCATCCCTTACCGTCGGCCCGGAAGCGATGAATGAAGGATCGTCGCCCACCACGTCGGAAAAGATGAGCGAGATCACCCGTGCGGGGTAGGCATCCTTTGCCAGGTTGCCGCCGCGCGCGTACGAGAGATGTTTTCGAATGGTATTGATCTCCCGGATCGTCGCACCGGCGTCGATAAGCGCCTGCATGATGGGGATCTCCTCGCGACTTGTTTTGTCTTCCGGAAGAAAAAGCAACGTCGATCCGCCGCCGGAGATCACGAACACAACAAGATCTTTTTCCGTAAGCCCCGTGACGGCGGCTACGATGGCCTCCGCGGCGCGCAGGTTCTCGTCCGACGGCAACGGATGAGTGCCCATGAACGTTTTTATGTGCGTGAGTGGCGGACATGGCTTTACATCCACCACCACGCCATCCGCGATGCGGTCGCCAAGCAATCCTTCCGCGAACACCCCGGCTTCTACGGCACACTTACCGATCCCGATGAAAACGATCTTTCCGACGCCGGCCAGGTCTATGGTTTGATCCGCAAGCGTGAGCGTGTTCCCATCCAGGCGCATTGTTTTCGCAAGCACCATCGTCGTGTCGATCGCTTCGTATCCGGCTTCCGCGATGGTAAGCAGCGCGCGACGGGCATCCGTCGTTGCAAGCTCATTAAAATTCTGGATCTTCATAATGCTATAAGTTTATCACGACTTCCCCA
>CAZXCH010000054.1:0-5444 GCA_964639165.1 uncultured Candidatus Saccharibacteria bacterium
GGCATATTCGAGCGGCACGGCATCCAACAACGCGAGCAGCACGTTCGTCGCGACAGTTGCGCCGGCGATCACATCGGCCGACTGGACGGAGGGGAATCCGAACGCGAAGGTGTCGCTCGTTGAATACGGTGACTTTGAGTGCCCGGCGTGCGGCGAATATTTCCCGGTCATGGAACAGCTTCGCCAGAATTTCAGCAGTACGGTACTGTTTGTGTTCCGCAACTTCCCTCTTTACACCATTCACCCGTTCGCGGGGATCAGCGCGCAGGCTGCGGAGGCAGCGGGAATGGAAGGAGGCGGGGCAAAATATTGGGCGATGCATGATCTTTTGTATACGAAGCAGGCCGAGTGGTCTACCAATAGCGCCCTCCCTCCCGCGCAGGTCATGTCGCAATACTTTGACGGATACGCGCAATCAATCGGCCTCGACGTGAACACGTTTAACACCGACATCAACGCAACATCTGTCATGCAAAAAATTCAGAACGATGTGACGGGCGCCAATACTGCATCGATCGATCACACGCCGACCTTCTTTGTGAACCTCAAACAAATTCCGAATCCCGGCAGCCTTCAAGATTTTGAAAACACGCTGAACGCGGCAATCGCGTCATCAACAGCGGCGGCTACAACAAGCGCATCTTCCACGCAATAAAAATCCCCGCGATTGCCTCAATCGGCGTTCGGGGGGATCTGTTCTGCGAGAGATTCTTTTTGGTCGAAGAAACGAAGCCGATTTCCCGGATCGTGGCCGACCACGAATACGGGATGATCGCTCCCGATCCCGGTAGTGACCGCGAGCGTTTCTTTTTCCCACCGCGAATCGGACGGCAATAACTCGATCGCTCTGGAGCAGGCCATGGCATCCCATTGGTCAAGGAAGAGTGCTGCGATAGGGGCGCTCTTGCCGTCCGCATCTCCGCCCATGCTTAGGCAGGAAGCGATGAGAAGTTTCCCGCTGCCCTTGAGGGAAAATCCGCCGATGCCGTGAATGCCGTTCTGGGCGACCTTTGTCGCCTCGGCATTTTGGATCGACACTCCTCTGACCCAGAAGACTTCATTGTGAGTAGTGACCGCGTAGAACCGTTCAATCTGTTCTTGTTCCACTTATCTACCTCGCGCGGGGATTCCGCTACCAATAGGATTACATCAAAGGAATCGGTTCGTCAACAGAGATGACCGTTCGGCGAGGCGGTTTTATTTATTCTCCGGCGCGGATCTCCCGTTGGTGCGAGCGTTTCTTGATCGCTTCGCGCTTGTCGGATTTTTTACGCGTGCGACCAAGGCCGAGCTCCAGTTTTATCAAGCCGTGTTTAAGGTATGCGCGAAGGGGAACGAGGTGATGGGCTTTATCGATCAGCGCGCCCTGCACTTCTCTGATCTCATTCTTTGAAAGCAGGAGTCGCCGCGCACGATCTTCTTCGTAGTCCGGCGGCATGTTTCCCGCCTGATATGGAGGAATATGCGAGTTCACGAGCCACGCTTCTCCGCCGCGGATGATCACGTGAGCTCCCGCGACCTGAAGCCGGCCGCCTTTCGCGCTTTTCACTTCATGCCCTTTGAGCTCGATGCCGGCTTCGTATTTTTGTGATATCTCGTAGTCAAAGCCCGCCCGGCGATTTTCCGCTAAGATGTCCGTTCGCGTATCCATGGTTTCATTCTACATTAGTTGGAAAAACTTATCAGAAAAAAAGAGAGGCTCGGTGCCGATGGAATGAATCTGGCGCGGAGCCTCTTAAGGAGGTAAACTGTGAAAGAAAAGAGCTGTTGAAAATAAGGAGCGGGACGTTCCGAACGCGGCAAGATCCCGATCTGCGACTCGTGTTTCCACCCAGGAATCGCGATCAAGGGAATTGCCGGTGGTTTCCCGGGTATATGTGGGCGCCCCGGCTGTGGTGCGCGCTTCCCCGCAGAAGCGGAGGTTCATACCAGGGACCGAAGGGGTCCGGACGTCTACCGCTCCTGCCCGCACGATAGCATTTATTCATCTATACTGTCAATGACCACGGACATCATTTCGCTATTAAAAAAGATCTTCGGCGTGGACGCCGCAATCGATATTTCCGTTCCGGATGAGGAGCTTTTTGGACATTATTCTACGAATTTTGCTTTACGTCAGGCAAAGATAAAAGGTGTTCCACCCCTCGAGCTCGCAAAGGAATATGCGGCGCGGATCACTGCCGCGGCGCCCGTGGGATTTTTCCAAAAAGTGGAGGCGGCAGCGCCGGGATTCATCAATTTTTGGTTGAGCGATGCCACGATGCAGCGCGAGTTTGCAAAGCTCGCGGCGGATAAAAAATATGGCGCGGGAACTATCGGAAAAGGGAAGACGGTGATCGTGGAATATTCCCAGCCGAACATCGCAAAGAAGATGCACGTCGGTCACATGCGCACCACGATCATCGGCGCAGCGCTTGCGAACATCTTCGAGGCGTCCGGATATAAAGTGGTGCGGTGGAACTATCTCGGCGATTGGGGAACGCAGTTCGGCAAGCTCATCGCCGCATACAAAATGTGGGGCGACAAAAAGAGCGTGAAAAAAAATCCGATCGAAGAGTTGCAGCGGCTCTATGTGCGGTTCCATGAGGAAATGAAGTCGGATCCCGCGCTCGAGAAGCGCGGGCAGGAGGAATTCAAAAAATTGGAGGAAGGCGATCGCGAGAACCGGAAGCTATGGGAGTGGTTTAAGGAAGAATCGCTCGCGGAATTTATGAAGATGTACAAGATATTGGACGTCGATTTTGACGTGTGGATCGGCGAGGCGTTCTTTGAGCGCGAGATGAAGGAGACGGTAAAGGAACTGATGGAGAAGCATATCGCCGAGCGCAGCGAAGGCGCGGTGGTGGTGAAGCTCGAAGACGCCGGGTTACCGCCGGCGTTGATCCAGAAATCCGACGGCGCGAGCCTTTACCTCACGCGCGACATCGCGAACCTTCGCTACCGGCTTAAGAAATATAAACCGGCGAAGATATTATATGTGGTGGGCAATGAGCAGGCGCTCGCCTTTGAACAGCTCTTTGCGGTTGCGAAACTGCTGGGATGGGACAGCGCCGAATTAAAACATATAAAATATGGCCTGGTGCTGGGCGAGGGCGGGAAGAAACTTTCTACGCGCGAAGGCACCGCTCAGCTTTTGGAGGGCGTCATCGCCGAAGCGATCAGTAGGGCGCGGGAGGTGATCGAGAAAAAGAATCCCGACCTTACTCCGGCGGAAAAGGACGAGGTCGCGACGGCGGTAGCGCTCGGCGCGCTGCGCTACAACGATCTTAAGGAGAACCGCACCACGGATATCATCTTCAATTGGGAAAAAATGCTGGATTTTTCCGGCGATAGCGGACCATATCTGCAATATACCTATGCGCGCCTGAAAAGCATTTTGCGGAAGTCGGGCATGCGCGAGTCCGATCTGTACCCGTCGGGGGTGGATGTCTCGTCGCTTGAGCGCACGGCCGAGCTCGCACTTATGCGCAAGTTATTCGAATTTCCGGATGTCGTCGCGCGCGCAGGAGAGTTATATTCCACGAGCACGCTCGCGGTCTATCTCTACAAGCTTGCGGTGGTGGCGAACAAGTTCTACGAAACAACCCCGATCTTAAAGGATGATGATGCCGCGCGCCGCGCTGCACGCCTGTTGCTCGCCACCACTACGGCGCATATGCTGCAGAAAGGACTTGGGCTGCTGGGAATCAAGACGCTTGAGAAAATCTGAGGGTTTGGATAGTATGACCTTAGCCGGATCAGGCGCGAAAGGGGTGTTTTATGGGAATCGCAAGAAAGGTGTTTGATGATACAAAACCATCGATACGGCTCCTGTTCGGGCCCTCGGCGGATATAAGGGTGGAGGATGGCCACTATGTCGTCGGCGAGTTGCGCCTGCCGGAAGAGATGGTCGAAAAGATCTTCGCTCCGGGCGGCTTGTTGCTGAAGGCGGACTGTTCAATCGTCCCTCTTACCGTGTTCAATGAACGGGACGAGGAGTGTGTGATGATAGTGCGCGGACGTTTGTCGCTGCCGCCGACCGCGAACGTCATGATTCCTGGCAAGTTTCTGTACAAACTTACCAACCCGCACGAGACCTATCCGCAGAAATGGCAGTGACGATCCCGTAGAGCACATTGCTCCCTGCGGGATTTTTTTCTTTGAAAATCCCGCAAAACCTGTTATTTTAATAGGAATGGCTAAGAAAACTCCACATCATATGCCGCATTTTCTGGAGGGCGAGATAAAACTTCCCGAGATGGAAGAAAAAGTGCTCGCGTTCTGGGATGAGCATCATACGTTTGAAAAGAGCCTGGAACAGACGGCGGATGGCAAACCGTTCACATTC
This sequence comes from uncultured Candidatus Saccharibacteria bacterium, assembly GCA_964639165.1. Classification (GTDB taxonomy): domain Bacteria; phylum Patescibacteriota; class Minisyncoccia; order UBA6257; family 2-01-FULL-56-20; genus JAKAGE01. The sequence continues at coordinate 4,328 of CAZXCH010000054.1, forward strand.
TATGATGGGCCGCCGTTCGCAACCGGTCTTCCGCACTACGGGCATCTTTTGGCATCCACGATAAAGGATGTCGTGCCGCGGTACCAGACGATGAATGGTCGCTTTGTGCGTCGCCGGTGGGGATGGGATTGTCATGGACTTCCGATTGAAGAGGTTGTTGAGCGCAAGCTCGGCATTTCCGGCAAGAAGCAGATCGAAGAGATCGGCATCAAGAAATTCAATGAGACATGCCGGAGCATGGTTCTTCAGTACGTTTCCGAATGGCGCCAGATGATCCGCCGCATCGCGCGGTGGGTGGATTTCGATGATTCGTATAAAACGCTCGACACCGATTTCATGGAATCGGTATGGTGGGGCTTCAAGCAGATGTTTGATAAGGATCTCATCTATGAAGGCCGCAAGGTGTTGCTCTATTGTCCGCGGTGCGAAACACCACTCTCCAACTTCGAGGTGGCGATGGATAACAGTTATAAAGATGTGACGGAGGAGTCGGTGACGGTGAAGTTCAAAGTGAAACCAGGACAAACGATTGGAAGTCATACGACAAAGCCTAGCGATAAAATCTATATTTTAGCATGGACGACAACACCATGGACGCTGCCTGGCAACGTCGCGCTCGCGGTTGGTGAGAAGATTCAATATCGCGCGGTGCAGAAGGACGGAGAGTACTTGATTGCGGCTGTTGATCGCTTGAAAGATCTGGAATTGGAGGGGCTGGATAGTATTCACGAACTGACCGGTGCGCAGATGGTTGGCTTGGAATATGAGCCTCTCTTTGATATTTCTGCGATGAAGGGTGAGAAATCCTATAAAGTATATCCGGCGGATTTCGTTACTACGGAAGACGGTACCGGTGTCGTTCACACCGCCGTCGTATATGGCGAAGAAGATTATAATCTCGGCGTGAAGGTTGGGTTGCCGGTGGTGCCGATGCTCGATGGGCGCGGTTTGTTCAATGATAAAGCGCCGGAGTTTTTGCGCGGTCAGTATTTTAAAAAAGCAGATAAGTTGGTGATTGCTGATTTGGAAGCGCGCGAACTTCTTTTTGAAAAAAAGAACATCACCCATTCCTATCCGCACTGCTGGCGCTGCGGAACAATGTTGTATTACAACGCGA
>CAZXCH010000055.1:0-5297 GCA_964639165.1 uncultured Candidatus Saccharibacteria bacterium
AGGAAAGAGCTCCGGATTCCATTCCTGATACTCCTTGGTATTCATATACTTCTTCCGAGTAAGGCCTTCCTTAGTAAGAACCGCGACGTCTCCTTTTACGCTTATCTGTTTTACGGTCCACCCATCCTCGATTTTACCTTTCCATCCAATCGCCTTTACTGTTTCTCCAACCTTCGGCAATAACGGTTTCTCCGCCTCCGGTGTCCCGTTCTGCGCAGACTCCATATTGGGATTTGGCTTAGGATCTTTCATGTAAGTATTATACCATTATCACCTTATTAGTCAATACCTCACTTTTGGCGCTTTTTGATCTCATCCGCCAGCTTTTCCAGGGGTACGGCTTCCTGCAGGCCGTTCACAAGGTCCCGGACGATGATGCTGTTCTCATATATTTCCTTCTGGCCGAGGATCAACGCAAGCGCGATCCCCTCCCGGTCCGCGACTTTCAGCTGTGCGGCGAGTGATTCCTTGGAAAGCGATTCGGTGACCAAAAATCCGTGGCCGCGGAGGTCTTTCAATATGGCGAATGCTTTCTTTTTTGCAAGATCTCCCGCATGCGCGAGGAACACGCGCTTGCTGGACTTCCCGTTCATCGCGATCTCCTTCGCGCGCATGACGGCGATCAGCCGTTCCACGCCTGCGTCGCCGCCCATCGCGGGCGTCAGATGTCCGCCGATCGTTTCCATCAGATAATCGTAGCGCCCGCCCGCGGCCACCGCGCCGATCTGCGCCTCATTCCCTTCCGCATACATCTCAAACACCGTGCGGCTGTAATAGTCCAACCCACGCACCAGGTGGTGATCAAGTTCGTACGGAATGTTCACTTCATCCAGATATTCCAGGACCGATTTGAAATGAGCGCTGCACGTCACGCAAATCTTATCCAAAAAGTTCGGGGCTTTCGCTTTGAGTGCGATGCAACCGGGCTCTTTGCAGTCAAGCAGCTTCAGCGGATTCGTCTTCAGCCGGTGCTGGCAATCCTCGCAGAGCGTCGTCTCGTGGTTTTTATAATAGGCCATCAGCTGCTTCTTATAGATCGGGCGGCAGATGCGGCAGCCGATGGAGTTCACCTTTACGAGGGGGTTCTTTATTTTGAGCTCGTTCAACGTATCCCAAAACAGCGCGATGATCTCGGCGTCATAGATAGGATCGTTCACGCCGCCCAGCGTCTCAAAGTCGATCTGCGTGAACTGCCGCGCGCGGCCGAGCTGGGGACGCTCGTGCCGGAAGATCGGTCCCATTGCGAACAATTTCTGCGGTTGGCCAAGGCGCGAGAGTCCGTGCTGCATGTACGCGCGGGAGATGCCCGGCGTGTATTCCGGACGAAGTGCAAGAAAATCGCCGCCCTTGGTTTTGAGCGTATACATCTCCTTCTGCACCACATCGCTCTCCTCGCCGGAGGTCTTATTATAGAGATCGGCGAATTCCAATACCGGCGGTTCGATCCGCGAGAATCCGTAGGAGGTGGCAAGTGCCCGCGCCACGCTCTCTATCTTTTCCCAATACGGCTCGTCGGAAGGAAGGACGTCGTGCATCCCTTTTGCGGACTGGAACGTGCGGACTACCTCCTTAGGTTCCCTAGGCTTCTCTTTTTCTTGTTTAGGTGTGGGTATGGTCATTCTACTAATATTGCGGGGTACCGAACATCTGGATGGCGTTCAACGGCCAGAGGCGGAAGCGAACCATGCCGACGATATCCTTTGAGGAAAGCGGACCCCAACTGCGGGAATCGTAGCTCACTCCCCGATTGTCGCCCATCATGAAGTAGGAGCTGGAGGAAAGCGTGAGATCTTCGTCCCCCGAAGTGACTGTACCCTTTGGCAAATAAGTCTCGTTCAGCTGAAATCCGTTCGGATTCTGCTTGTTGTAGATCGTAACAGTATTGCTCTTGATGACCACGCGCTCACCCGGCAGACCGATGACGCGCTTGATGAGATACGTGGAATAATCGCTCACGTCGTGGAATACCACCACCTCCCCGCGCTCCGGCGGACGGATGCGGTAGGTCAGTTCATCGGTGAGCACATAATCGCCGTTGGAAAATGTGGGGACCATGCTTGTGCCGCTCACGAGGAACGGCTGCACCAGGAACGTCCGCACGATGAATACCGCGGCGACGGCAATGATGGCGATCTCCAATACCTCGAGCAGCGACGCAAAGAACTTTCTCATAGGTTAAGTGTACTCATTATATAGAAGATGTAATACAATAATCAAGCATGGACCATACGCTCATCATTGGACTCGGCAATCCCGATCCGGCGCTCGAGAACACCTACCACAATGCGGGGGCCCTTGCCGTGCAATGGATCGCGGAACATGTGACGGACGGCGATCCCGCACCGAAATTCCGCGCCCATAAACATAGCTTTGAATATATAAAAGCCGGAACGCATATCTTTATCCGGCCGCTCGTCTTCATGAATGAATCGGGGCGGGCGGTGAAAGACGCGATGAGCATCTTTGATGCCGACGTAAAGGATATCATCATCATCCATGACGACAGCGACATTGCCGTGGGCGAGTTCAAGCGCGTGTCGGGCGGAGGTTCCGCCGGACATAACGGCATACGGTCCATCATCGACCATCTCCACACCGAGGACTTCGCCCGCATCCGCATCGGTATCCGCGAAAAAGACGAAGCGCGGCGCAAGAAGGCCGGCGACTTCGTGCTCTCCCCCATCACCCCCGCCGACAAAGAAGCCCTTGAAGAAGTATTCAAAAAAATCTCCGAGTCTTTTTAAGCTAGAATCCCGATGACAGCGGGAACGTCATGGAGAAGGAATATCCGCCATTTGCGGCGTTCTGCTGGATGTTGAGTATCGGCAACGTGACCGCGCCGAAATGAGGATCTTTTTGGATCGCGTTCTTGAATGCGGCGATTGATTCCGTGGATTGGGCGGTCCCGTTCACCTGAATAGGCTGCCCTCCGGACTGGAATGTGATCTGGCTGATACTTACCCCATTCGCCGACGCAACGGTGTCGATCTCCGCTATCAAGAGATAATTTTTGCTGATCTGGCCTTCCGCGTTGGCCACCAATGCGACCGACCCATTGAACACCGTCGATGACGCCTCCAGCGCCGACACCTGGGCGGATTCTTGACCGGACTGGGTGAATCCCGGTTGCGCCTCGATGCCCGTTCGGATCGTGTTCAAGAAACTCTCGGCGAGAAGAAGCACGACGATGAGGAATCCCAGGATCGTCGGAATGATCACTCGCCATAAGCTCATGAAATTGACCAGGCGCTCCTCGTGGAACGTATCAAGCGCCCCGTCGCCCGAAAGATTGATCTCCTTGTCCTTCATATTCGCGTTCTGTCCGCGCAAGGCGCACCCGAACGCCACGAACCACTCGGGTGAAATGTCCGTCCCCGGCGACAACGCCAGCGGTACGACCGGCAACGCCAGCGAGGTTGCTATGGCGTCCGCAGCTTCCTTTTCAAACGCCACCGCCGAAATAATGACTCCGGCGAGCGGGTCCGGCCAGCGCTGGCTGTAAAAATTCGCAACTTGACGCAAACTCCCCGCAAGAACCTCCTCGAACTTCGTCACCGAGATCTGTCCTTTTTCATCGGTAAGGTCCGCCCACTGGTTCGCATATTCAAAATACAAATGCCCTTTGCGTACGATCAGGAAATCGATGCCGGAATTATCTATATCGAGCAACAGATATGATTTGCCCGCCTCCATCTCCGTCGTTTTTTCACGCATGTACCGCACGAGCGCGAGCGCGCGGGATTCAACGCCCACCGTGATGAATCCGGCGGCATAGAGTGCCTGCACCATCGTATCAATAGTGTCCTTGTCCGCAAAGGCGGAAACGACCTCCAATCGGAGACCTGTTTCGTCGCGTCCTAAAAGCTCCCACCCGTAATACATGTGAGTGATATCGCCGGGCGAGACCATCTGTACGTTCAGGCCGATCGCCTTATCCAGATCATCCCCTTCCGCCATGAGTGGCAGGGTAAAGACCTGGCTGTACATATTGAGCGAACTCAAAGAAACGATGACGTTCAGCTTCTGATCCTTCTTTCGTCCGGACGGCACCTTGGAGCGCAGCTCCTTGAGGGCGGCATTGAACGCGGCGGCGTCTACGATCTTTGCCTTATCAAGAACGCCCGGCGCCAGGCGCACGGCCTCCGTCTTCCACTTCCCCCGATCCACGTACACAAATCGCAACACCTGGTCGCTGATCTCAAGGCCGACGGCGCTTGAGCGGATCCGCAGGATGGAAAGGATCTTTTGAAAATAGGTCTTGATAAATTGCATTGGGATTTATTGTACTTCCGTCCACGAGACGATGGTGACCGCGGTGGTGGAAGCGTTCAGAGAAACGATAACCTGGATCTTTTTCGTGTGGCCGCTGACCGTCGCGGCGGAAAGGATGGTCGCCTCACTCGACGCCGGCGAACCTTGTGTGACGTTAACCGAGGCCGTGGAGCTGCCGGAGGTGAATGTATATGGCACGCTCATACTGCTGCCGGTGGGAAATTGCGGATTCCGGTCAAGCTGTAACAGCGCGTCCTCGGCGCCCGCCGTCGCCGTCGATTCGGCGCTGAACGCGGCCGCGACGCCGTATCCCGCATCCAACGACGATGCCGCGAAGAACGCGATGAGCAACCCGGCCACCATGACAATTCCGCCGATAAACAACACGACTGCTAAAAATGTCTGACCTTTACGAAAGGATAGATGCTCCATCCTTTCTATTATACCTTTTTTAAACAAAGAGGTCGCCGATGCAACTATTATTTTATATATATTGCGTTGAACTTAACAGCACTTCCCGTCGTGGTGGTAGCGGCACACTCCTCAACAACGACGGTGTTCAAGGCGGATACGTATCCCTGCCAGGTATATCCATTGCCCGGATACGTGAGTGGAGAAACAAATACCGCGCCCGTGGAAGAGGTCGCTCCGGTGATGGTAACGGTCGTTGAGGCACATGCACCGATCTTTGTCGGGGCGGTGATTGAGGATCCGGTTTGCGCTCCTCCGGTCACGTTAAGAGTTGCCGCAGAAATATTCGCCGTACTCGTCGTATTCCCCAGCGCGGAGAAGGAGAACGTTGCCGCCGTGTTGATCGCCGGTGCCCCGTCGGAACGCATGAAGGTCGTTGCCGAGCCGTTGACTGCGGACGTGCCGACCTGTCCGGTCGGATTGGCGCCACTACTGCCCGCGGGCCATGCCGTGATACAGTTTGCACCACTGATACAATATGCAGCAGCAGTGGACGATCCAGCTACCGCAAGGGCAAAGGATGAATTATCCATACCGATACCTACATTCCCTCC
>CAZXCH010000056.1:0-5200 GCA_964639165.1 uncultured Candidatus Saccharibacteria bacterium
AACGGCGCCGCAATCAACATCGCCGCGGCCATGGGGATGAAAAGGTAGCCGGTCTGCGTGGCGTCGTATCCCAGGAACGTTTCCGCAAAGATAGGGAGGAGGAAGATGCTGCCCATCATTCCCATGAACACGATGAAGTTGTTCGCCAGCGTGTTCACGAACGCCGGTATCTTGAAAAAGCTGAAATCGACGATAGGTTCTGTCTCCCTTTTTTCAACTTCATAGAACAAGGTGCCTAAGACGATCGTGCCGATATAGCATGCGATGCTTGCGGCCGAGTTCCATCCCCACGTCTGCCCCTGGTCTAGCACCATGGTAAGCGTGGCGAGCGCGCCGCCAAGGAGTATCGATCCCCACCAGTCAAAATGCGTCTGCCGCTTTTCTCCCACGGATTCGTCGATATACGTGAGCGCGAGGAACAGCCCGATGACGCCGAGCGGGATATTGATGAAGAACACCGCCCGCCAGTTGAAATTATCGATGAGCGGGCCTCCGATCAGCGGGCCAAACACCGATGCCGCCGCGAATCCCGCGGACCAGATGCCGAGCGCTTGCGCGCGTTCCTTCATGTCCCTGAAAGTGATCGCGATGATCGCCATCGCCGTCGGATAGTCCGCCGAGACCGCGAACCCCTGGATGATACGGAACACGATCATGGACGGCAGGTTCCACGCGACCGCGCACAACGCCGACGCGATGATGAAGCCTATGAAGCCGATCAGATAGATCTTCTTTCTCCCGGCGGTGTCGCCCAATTTCCCCCACACCGGCACGAACACCGCGTTCGCCAAGATGTATGCCGTAGAGATCCACGCCGCATCCGAAACGCTGATGCTAAAATCACCGATGATCTTTGGCAACGCAAGGTTGACCACCGTCTGGTCGAGGCGTCCCAAAAATGTGCCGAAGATGACGGTGCCGAGCACCCACCAACGCACATTACTCTCCTTTTTTGTTTCTTTTATTTCTTCTGCCATGATGAAAATGAAACAAGGGGCTTTGTCTTTTTTATGCGCTCACCGTCCTCGTGTGGCATTTGCGCATAAAAAAGACAAAGCCCCTTGTTGAATATTACTGCTTGTACACCCAGATCTTGGCCGACATGCCGTTCTTTAATTGCGGATAGAGCGCCGGATCGAATCGTACGTACACCGAAAATTGATTTGTCGGACGCTGGTCGGAAATGTTGAACACCACATCGCTCTGATTCGATGTCGGCGCGATCTCGTCCACGATGCCTTTGAACTGTTGCGAACCGAACGCATCCACGGTGAAGGTCGCCGGGTCGCCGATCTTCACGTCGGCAAGCCCCTTATTCTCATCAAGGCTCCCCACCACGCGAAGCTGGGTCGGATCGATCATCGTCGCCACCGTTCCGGCTCCGGTCATCGTGTTCATATACTGGCCGACATTGTTGTTCGTCGTAACGATCTCACCCGCCGTCTGCGCCTCTACCACTTGGTTGCCCACGAGCGCCACCGGTTCGTTTGCCATCACCGTATCGCCCGGCTTCACATATACCGCCTGCAATACCCCGGAATTCGTCGGTGAAAGATTGATGAGCGGTGCCTGAATCTGCGACAGGTCGATATAGATCGTCTTTGATGATACATAGTAATACAACCCACCACCCGCAACGCCAATTACGACAAACACGCCGATTACCCACATGATAAGTTTTCCCCGGTTCATATCGTTAGAAGTTTTTAATGGTTTCTCCGACGTTCAATCCCGACGTAATCTCCGTTGTGGATGCACCCTCGACGCCGATCTGCACCGGCTGCCGTATCACCGTACTTCCCTGTTGCATGAGCACGAAATAATCGCCGTTGTTATTGATCACAAGATTGCTTGGCACCGCGATGACATTGTCATGCTCCGCTTCAATGATGTGCACATTCCCTGTCATGCCATCCTTGATCCGACCGTCGGGATCAGTAAAGTGAAGCGTCACCATATACGCCGCCGCGCCATTCACCTGCGTTTCCGCCGCGTCAACCGTGCTCACCGTCGCGGGGAATGTCGTACCCGTGCCGAACGCATCGAGTGTTACCTGCGCCTGATTCCCGGATTTCACGTTTGCCACGTCTTTTTCCGAAACATACGTCTGGATCTTTAAACCGCCGTTATTCACAAGGGTCATCATCGGCACGCCGGGAGAAGCCACCTGCCCGATCTGCGCGGTAAGGTTCTGTACCGTCCCGCCAAACGGCGCCACAAGCGATGCGTGGTTAAGCGCGACCTGCGTGTTTTGCGCCGCTGCCTGCGCCTGTGCTACCACCGCCTCCTGCGCCTGGATGGCCTGTGGTGTGGACCCGGCCTGCGCAAGTGTGAGCACGTTCTGCGCTGCGGTGAATGCGGTCTGATCGCCGGAAACCGCACTGATGGATCCCTCTATTTCGGCGCGCGCAGTGGCGATGTTGCCTTTATATTGCGCGAGCGTCGCAGGCGATATGGTTCCATTCGTCGTCGCGCCGTTCACCACGAGCGCGATCGCGTTGATGTATGACTGGATCTGCTGGAGGTTCGCCGCGGCCGTCGTCGCAATCGATGCCGGATCGAAGCCGGTGCTCGTCGCGTTAAGCGCCGCATACCATGCAGTAAGGGCGGTGCCGATCTGCACGCGTTGGTTTTGAATGCTATTCACCGCTCCCTGCATATTATTGCTCGGGACGATGAATGCCGGATTGCTGGACTGTGCGCTGGTGAACATATTGTCGAGCTGATTGCGTACCGCATCATCGGACGCGCTGTATGCATTCCCGACGGCGATGCCGAGTGCCTGATCGGCGCTCGTAACCGCACTTTCGTCGATCGTCAGCTGCTGCGGCCGCGTGCCGCTCGCGAGCTGATCCAATTGCGCCTGCGCGGCCGCAAGCCCCGCGTTTGCCTGGGACACGGCGGCGTTCAGTTGCGCCGAATCAAGGTCCGCAAGCACCGTTCCTGCCGCTACCTGGCTTCCCTCTTTTACATACACATGCGCTATCTGTCCTCCTTCCTGAAACGACATGACCGCGCTGTTCTCCGCAAGGACGCTGCCCGGTTCATCCACCGACGCAATGACATTTCCCTTGCCAACCGTCACCGCGCCGAACGTCGGCGGCGTCGCGGAGCTCACATACCATATCCCGCCGCCGATGGCGACGACTGCCACAACGATCCCGATGACGATCTTATTCTTTAAAAAAAACGTTTTCATGGGTGGTAACTATGGATGATTATAGATTATTTTTTATGATCTTTTTGATCGCGGCGACGAAGTGGGTGCGCTCCGCGGGGGTAAGGACGCCGAACAGCTTCTTCATCTCCCTTATCTTGTTTGCGACTCCCCGTTCGAGCAATTGCTTCCCTTTCGGGGTGATCGCCACGCGGACGGAACGACGGTCCTTCGGGTCCAACACCCGTGAGAGCAGCTTTTCTTTGACGAGGGTATCGATCATGAGCGTCGCGGCCGGCGGGGTGACATGAAATGTCTTTGCCACGTCGCGCATATGCGGTTGGCCGGTGTCTTTAACATATTTTATCGTCTCGAATTCCAACAGCGTGCACTGTCCGTTGCGCACCTTACGATGCATCCTGTCGCGCATAAGCCGCCCCATGATGAACATGTGCGACACGAGCTCCTCCATGGTGATCTGTTTGTTAGACATAATAACTATTAGGTTACTTAACTATTCTACCGCAACGCAAAAATGGCGTCAACTGTGGACAACGTTTAATTGTTCCCGAACTTCGCCTCCCTCACCAATCCTTCAATGAGCAGATCCACATCGATGGAGGCAACGCCCACCACTTTGTCCGCGCCACCGTAATAGACATAAAGCTGGTGCCGGAGCACGACAGCGCCACACGGGAAGACGACGTTCGGCACGATCCCCTGTTTCTCGTAGGCAGGCGTAGGCTCGAGCAGCGGGTCGTGCGTGCGATAAAGGATCTTTGATGGGTCCTTGAGGTCAAGCAATGCCGCGCGGATATTGTAATGACCGGTGCGTTTGGAAATGCCGTGGTAGAGTAGCAACCAGCCATATTTGGTCTCGATCGGCGGCGCGGAGATGCCGATACGCTTGGAATCCCATGCGGTGTCGCGCGGACGCATCAACACGTCGCCCTTCAGGAATTTCCCGTCTTTGAACTCCAGGTCGTCCACGCGATCGATCCAGATTTCGGAGCCCAACCGATGTAAAAACACATATTTCCCGTCGATCTTCCGCGAAAACACCGCCGCATCCTTATCGTCCATGCCGGGTGGCGAAATCAGGATCGGCTTCACCCATTTCCATTGGTGCGCAAGAAAATCCTTCACGCTTATCGATGTGAACGCGACGCGCGGGTTGTCTATGCCGTTGTAGGCGGTGTAGCACATATAAATCCGGTCGCCGATTTTGGTAATGCGCGGATCCTCGCAGCCGGAGTTGCCGCCGGGTACTTTCTTCTGCTCAAAATCGACGCACGGCGTGTAGATCGGTTCCGATAAGCGCTCATTGATGTCCACGCCGTCAGGCGACGATGCGTAGCCGACGACAGACGTATTGTCCCCCGACATCGCGCGATACAAGATATGCACCTTGCCGCCCTCGTATATCGCCGCGGGGTTGAAGGTGGCCTGCGATTCCCACGCATGCTCCGCGATCGGCGTGATGATTGGATTCCCTTCAAAACGACGTAATTGCCGTTTTGCGGTGAACACCAATTGCTCCAACAACTCGCTCTTCTTGAACGTTGCCACACACGACGTCGTGTCCGCAGCGCCGTAGTACACATGCACGTCGTTTCCTTTTATGAGCGCGCCCGACGGGAAGACGATGTGCGGCACGCGACCGTAGAATTCGTATTCCTCCTGTGGCACGATGAACGGCCGCTTCACTTCACCGACAATCCTCTGCGGATCTTTCATATCCAACAATGCCGCCTGTATGCCGAAGATCGGCGGCGGCGAGAAATAATTGTAGATATACGAATAGAAGATGAGCCAGCCTTCCTTTGTTTTGAGTGGCGCGGAGCCGACCTCGATCTGATCCGACTGCTCGTTGCGTTCGAAATCGATTACATGAAGATCGAGTTGCTTATACCACGCATCCCAATAATCCTTGGACCACATATCCTCGATCGTATCGAACAGTGCGAGGCATATCTTTGCCGGCGGGCGGTCCGTGTTCGCCGTAATGAGCGCCGCGATCTTGCTGCCATCAGAAGTTATGAC
>CAZXCH010000057.1:0-5140 GCA_964639165.1 uncultured Candidatus Saccharibacteria bacterium
AAGGTAGGAGATTTGGTAAAAATAACCGACGGTCCGTTCAAGGAATACGACGGCAAGATCTCCGAAGTGAACGAAGAGAAGGGCAGCATCAAGGTGCTGGTGCCAATCTTCGGCCGGGATACCGCAGTAGAGCTTGATTCGCTTCAGGTAAGAAAAGTATAAATAAACAACACGATCTATTATGGCAACAGCCGCCCAGCAGTGCTTTTTCTGCTCACAGAACTTAAAGAATATCGACTATAAGGAGATCGACCTTTTGCGCCGGTTCGTTTCGAGCCAGGCGAAGATCATCGACCCGCGTCACACGCACATCTGTGCGAAGCATCAGCGCAAACTTTCGACCGCGATCAAACAGGCCAGGTTCATGGCGTTGCTTCCGTACGTAAGGAAATAAATAAAAAAGGCTCTCGTATTCGCCGAACGATCATCTGTCCGGAGGCGAATACGAGAGCCTTTTTTATTTAGTTTTGAAAAGGCGAATGATGGACAAAAATATTTTTTTCCTGTATATTCCGCTTGCAAAGGAGGCTCCTTAAAATGAAGGAAAAGCTTGGGGTGGATGTCGGTGGCGTCATCATCGACGCGGTGAGAAACGACAACACGGACACGTCTTTTTTGAGCGATAACTACCTCACAACCACTGCGGTGCCGGACGCGTTCAATTCGCTACGGCATCTTGTCGGTTCTCGCTTCCACGAGAACGTGTTCGTCGTTTCCAAGTGTGGGCCGGTCGTTGAAGACAAAACGCGCAGATGGTTCACGCATCACCATTTCCACGAACGCACCGGGATATTGGAAGGGCACATCCGGTTTTGCCGGAAGCGGCCGGACAAGGAGCCGATTTGCAAATCGATCGGCATCACGCACTTTGTCGACGACAGGATCGATGTGCTGCTCTATCTGTCGGGGACGGTGCCGCACCTCTATCTTTTCAATCCGGAACCACAGGCGATCGAGTACGCTCATCAGCGCGGGATCATCCCCGTCACCGGCTGGAAGGAAGTTCTCTCCGCGCTCGCCAATACCAAAGAGACGGTTGAAGCCCGTTGATTGTTTGCCGGAGCGTATTGTAATGATATGCTCCTTTTTATTGCCCGTGTTATAATAGACAAATATGTTTGCACTCGACCGGAAAGTTTTTCAGTTCATCTATGCCGCCGGGCATCATAACGCATTCTGGGATGTGCTTGGAATATTTTTCGCGCAATATTTGCCGTACCTGCTCGTGCTGGCGTTCCTCGTGCTCGTCTATTACCAAAAGGGATGGCGGCGGAAGGTGTATCTTTTTTCCGAAGGCGCGCTCGCGATCATCCTCGCGCGCGGGATCGTGACGACCGCCATCCATTATTTCTATCACGAGCCGCGCCCGTTCGCGTTCTACGGTTTCACATCGCTTATCAGTGAGAGCGGGTCGTCCTTCCCGTCGGGGCACGCCGCGTGGTTCTTTGCGCTCGCGCTCGTCGTCTGGTATGCCAACCGCAAGTGGGGATGGTGGTTTCTCGCGCTCGCGGTGCTGATGGGCATCGCCCGCATCTACGCAGGCGTGCACTGGCCGATGGATATTCTGGGCGGCGCGGCGCTTGGCCTGCTGTCCGCGCTGTTCATTCACTGGCTTTTGAGGGGGAGCAGGAAGGGGCTGGAGGGAAACACCTAATAGAACATGATAAAAGCGGTCATCTTCGACGTTGATGGGGTGCTGCTTGATTCCTTTGAGGCGAATTTTGAATTCTTTAAAAATCTTATGGCAGAAGCGGGATATAAAGCTCCCACCCGAGAAGAGTATGTGCCTTTATTTCATAGAACCTTTCGAGATATTGTACAGATCCTTACCGGCCTCAAGAACGAAGCGGATATAAAAAAAGTCTGCGACATGGTGGAAGTTGTCGATGCGCCGTCGCCAATCATCTCTCCGGGCGTGCCGGAAACAATAAAAATATTGAGCGAGGAATATCCACTGGCGGTCGTCACGAGCAGGATCAAAGCATATGCCTATGAGCCCCCGCTCAACACCCTAGAGCATTATTTCAAGGTGACCGTCGCGTATGAGGATACTGAAAATCATAAGCCTGATCCCGAGCCGCTCATTCTTGCCTCAAAGCAGCTTGACGTGCCGCCGGACGAATGCGTGTATGTCGGCGACGTGGAAAATGATATGAAAGCGGCGCGTGCGGCGGGGATGCAATTCATTCTTTACTCCAAAGAGAGTGTGAACGGAGCGGAAGTGCGAACGGCGGATTTTAAGGAGTTGCCCGGTTTGATCCAATCGATTCAATTAAATAAATAATCGTAGTGAGCAAGCTTACATTATCCTCCAAACCCTGTCTGCATCTCGTACAAACCGCGATAAATCCCGTCGGGCATCTTCACGAGCACGTTATGCGTGCCCTGTTCCACGATCTCGCCATTCTTTAAGACCAGGATCAGATCCACTTCGCGAACAGTGCTGAGCCGGTGAGCAATGATGAACGTGGTGCGCCCGGCCATCAATTTTTCAAGTGAAGCTTTGATGAGATGCTCGGACTTTGCGTCGAGCGCCGACGTGGGCTCGTCCAAAACGAGGATGTCCGGGCCACGCAGGAATGCCCGCGCGAGGGCGATGCGTTGTTTCTGTCCGATGGAGAGCTTGACCCCGCGCCAGCCGACGATCGTTTTATATTTTTTTGGGAACGCCTCTATGAATTCCTGAGCGTAGGCGTCGCGGCACGCGGCCACCATCTCGTCGACAGACTTACCGGGATTGCCATACCGGATATTTGCCTCGATCGTATCGTTGAACAGCGTCGGTTCCTGCGGAACGATGCCGATGTGCGAGCGATAATTGCGCAGATTCATCTTTTTGATGTCTATGCCGTCTATCAATATTTTCCCCTTTTGCGGGAAGTAGAATCCGGAGAGCAGGTCTATGATGGTGGTCTTTCCAACACCTGATTCGCCGACGAGCGCGATCTTTTGCCCGGCATGCGCGTGGAACGAGATGCCTTTGAGCGTCTCGCCATTGCTCTTGTACGCGAAGCGGACGTTTTCAAAGGCCACATCACCCACCAGTTTGGCGGGGGAGACGCCGCCCACCGGCGAGTAATTTTCAATCGGCTGAGAGAGCAGCTTGTCCGCGCGAACAATGGCCACAAGGCCGTTCTGGATCGTTTGCCATTGCTGGCCAAGAAGGACGAACGGGCCGAGGATCATCGCCGCGTATCCGTTGAACGCTACGAGGCCGCCCGGCGTGAGCGTACCGTTCCGTACGAAGAAGATGGAGATGACGAAGATCGCGAGTTGCGTGAGCGACACGAGCATCTTCTGCAAGAATGTGAGGCGGGCGAAGATCGTGTTCATATCCACCCAGAACTGCGCCGCGCGATCGATGTAATTCCTGCGGATCTTTTTGCGTTCCTGTTTCTCCGTCGCCGCCTGCTTGATCTCGCGGATGTTGCCGAGGGCATCGTGGGCATCGCCATATGCGCGATTCCACGCGCGATGCATACGCTTTTGGAGGCCGGAGAGCTGTGGGACGGCACTCCACAGGATCCCGGCGTAGATGATGATCGCGGCTATGAGCACGAGCGTCAGCTGCCAGTTGATGAAATAGGTGATGATGAGCGCGACGCCGATGCTCAAGAAGCTTGGCAGGAGCGAGAGCAGGACGTTGCCGACGATCTGATCCAGCCAGTTCGCCGCGCGGTTGATGCGGTCGCTCGTATCGCCCTGTTTTTGCATGGTGTGGAACGCGAGCGGCATCTCGAAGAGCTTACTGAATCCTTCTGCGGTATATTCGGCAAGCAGGTTGGTGCTCAGCTTGTCGTTTTGGAATCCGGTCCACCAGCTGATGATGTTACTTGCGATCTGTAATATGCCCCAGACGATGAGCAACTCGATGAACGGCATGAGCACCGCGACCGGGTTTTGTGAAATCTTTACGATTGCATCAAAAATTTTTCCGGCGATGAGCGGCACGAATGCTTGAGCGGTCGCGTTGAGCAACCCAAAAACGCTCAGCAAGATGAGTATTTTCTTATACGGACGCAGCTGCCGCGCGATGATCGACGCACCATTAAAAAATGTATCCCGGTTAATGCCGGATTTGGAGGAGGCCATAGAGTTTATATTATACCATTAAACTTACTTCCTGTAACGTGCCATCAATGCCTAATGTTACGCTTCGGGTTGGATGCTTGTGCAGTACGCGCACCGTCGGGCTTTGAGGGGAATGCTGCTCTGGCACTCGGGGCACACTTTCGTGGTTGCCTCGGCCGGGGGGCCTTTGCGCATGCCGCTCAGCCTGTTAATCGGGACGACCACGAAGAAGTAGATCGTGGCTGCGGTGATCAGGAACGAGATGAGATTATTGATAAAATCCCCGTACAGGAACTGGCTTCCGCGGAAGCTGAAGGAAAACGTGGAAAAGTTGGGCTGTTTGAAGATCGCCGCGATGAGCGGGGTCATAAGATCCTTCACGAGCGAGGAGACGACGGTGTTGAACGCCGCGCCGACCATGACGCCGACCGCCAGATCCACCACGCTCCCGCGCAATACGAATTCTTTAAATCCTTTCAATATCGTTTTCATGTATTTTCTTTATTATATAATATCCGATCGGCAAAAGGATGATGACGCCAAGCGTGTAATATTCGAGGTAGGTTCCTGAATAACGCACCGCTTTGCCAAGGTAGTAGCCGATGAGCAGCAATATTGTCGAGCGCACGGCGTTCATTGGGGTGATGTACTCCAAAAATCTCTGGTACACCATCTTTGAGGCACCCGCAGCGATAAGGAACAGCGATCCTACGCCATACGAAGCTTTGCTCACAAGAAATGTCTTCCCCGGGTGTTTCTCATAGTGCTCTTCCACTTTTTTCAAACGGGATTCGGTTATTCTTAGGAATGGTATCCACTCCACGAACTTTCTTCCGCGCGCGCCAAGTGCGAAATAAAAAGAATCGGAGATCATGTCTCCGGCGAATACCACCAGGAAGGTGGGAATGAAGCTCAGGACGCCGAGCGATATAAGGAATCCCGATACCATAGTGATGATGGGGCCTTCTACCGTAGCAATGGGGAATATCACCCAGTATTTATATTGAATGAGGAACCGGAAAAGTTGGCGTGACACTAGGATATTTTACTGCAACGCCAAATTCTGGTC
>CAZXCH010000058.1:0-5138 GCA_964639165.1 uncultured Candidatus Saccharibacteria bacterium
CTCGTGACTACGAGCGCCGGGCTCGCGATGAAGATCGACGAGTAAATGCCCGTCGTTACTCCCACGAGCAACGTCAGCACAAAATATTTGAGGTCTGCCGGACCTACGAAATAGAGCGCGAGCAGCACGAGAATCAGCGTAAGGGACGTGTTGATGGAGCGCGCGAGTGTTTGGTTGACGCTGTCATTGATGATCGTGGCGAACGGCACCTTGCCACGGTGGTTCAGGAGATTCTCGCGGATCCGGTCGAAAACCACAATGGTATCGTGCACGGAGAATCCCATGACGACGAGGAGTGCGACGATGATGTCGCTATCGATCTGTACGTTGGCGAAATGGCCGAGGAGCGCGAGCATACCGGCCGGAATGGCAACGTCGTGGAAGAGCGTAAGGAGGGTAATCCAGCCGTATTTCCAGGAACTGATAGGCCGCGATGCCTTCCGGAACGCGAACGCGATATAGAGAGAGATGCCGACAAGCACGAGAAGGATCGCAATGATGGAATTGTTCCGAAGGTTCGCTCCGACGGACGGGCTGATGGACTGGAAGCTCAATTCCTGGAATGAAGGCCACACCTGCTGCAGCTCGGTGATATATTGCTGGTGTACCGGCTCGGTGATGGATCCGAAGATCACAAGGAACGACTGATTGCCGGCATCCGCGCTCACCTGCGCGTCCTCGATATGAAGATTGGTAACAAGCTCGTTCTGAACATCAGCCACGGAGAGGTTTTGTCCGGAAACTTTGAATTCCCATAACGCGCCTCCTTTCAACTCGGCACTCTCTTTGAATCCAAACGTCGCAACGGAAATCACCGCGATGCCCACCAGGATGATGGATATTGTGAACCAGATTTTCTTATTTCCTACGATGTTAAGCATGGTGGTTATTTTACTTTATCGTCTTTGTCTTATCGTCCTTCAGGAAAAAGCGCAGGAAGAGCCGCGTCGTGGTGATGGCGCTGAACAAGCTGACGAGCGTTCCGATGCCGAGCGTGAGCGCGAAGCCTTGGACGAAGCTGGAAGTGAAGAAATACAGGATGACGGAAGTGATGATGGTGGAAGTGTTTGAATCGCGAATGGACGGCCACGCGCGGCGGAATCCCTCTTCTATGGCCGATGATTTCGGCAATCCCCGCTTGAGCTCCTCTTTGATGCGTTCAAAGATAAGCACGTTCGCGTCCACGGCGGTGCCGATCGTCAATACGAATCCGGCGAGGCCGGCGAGGCTCAGTGTGACGGAGATCAGTTTGAAGACGCCGAGCGTAAGCGCGATGTAAATGATGAGCGCAAGCGCGGCGAAGATGCCGAGCAGGCGGTAATAGATGATCATGAAAAGCATCACGAGGAGCGTGCCGATGATGCCCGCGATGATCAGTTTCTTGAGCGAGTCGGATCCGAGTGACGGGCTGATCGTCTGTTGGCTCTCAAGGGTGATCGGCGCGGGGAGCGCTCCGGCATTGAATCGCTCCACGAGCTGTTGAGCGCTTGTGATGGTGAATCCCCCGCTGATGACCGCTTTTCCGCCGGAGATCGCCTGCTGGACCGTCGGGGCTTCTATGAGCGTGCCGTCAAGAAATATTGCGAGCGGCTTGCCGACGTTCGCCGCCGTTATCTGCTGGAACAAATCCGCGCCTTGGCTGTTGAACGAAATGGAAACCTGCGGCGCGTTCGTCGTCGAATCAAAGGTAAGTTGCGCGCCGGTGATGTATTGGCCGGTCAGGTTTGTTGGAATAAATTGCGTGCTTGAAGCAGTGTTCAAGAGTGAACTGGATGCCGTGCTCGATCCAGTGGTGGTTTGCACCGTCTCAAACTGCAAAAGCGGCGTCTGGCCAATCTCGTTGATCGCATCGCTCACGTTGCTGATTCCCGCAAGATCAACGAAAAGCTGCGCCTGATTCCCGCTTTGGGAAGTGTAAATATCCGGTTGGCTGACACCAAACAAGTTGACACGCTTCTCGATCACATCCCGCAAACCCGAAACAACCGAGCTTTGGTTTGTGGAGGAAACATTAGAAAGGTCTATTTGATAGACAAGGTGGCTGCCGCCCACGAGATCGAGTCCCAATTTCCATGGTTCAACTTGCTTCCCGACTCCTTTTGGATAGACGAATACGCCCGCGATGATCGCGAGGATGATGATAAGCGATAAAAATAGGCCTGGATGGCGCCTCATTGGGAATCACTATAACAGGTTATGTTTTTTGTTTCAAGTGTGCGTTGATCGCTTCAAGGATCCAGTTTCCGCGAAGCTCATTTTCTATTGCGTTTAATTCCTCCAGCGTGAACCAACGAGCGTCAAGAATTTCTTCCACAGGAAACTTAAGATCTCCTCCGATGATCTCCGCTTGGAACGCGTGCTTAGGAGGTTCCTCTGCGGTATTTTGGAAAATACCGATTTTTTTGATAAGTTGTACATCATAACCACACTCTTCCTTTGCTTCTTTGATCGCGGTCTGCTCTATCGTATCTCCCACATCAACGCGCCCCGCAGGGAGATTCCAGAGCTTATATGCTTTCGGCTGTTTTTCCTGCACGAGAAGGTATTTCCCTTCTTTTTCCAGAATAACGCCAGCCACCACCGGAACCATAACAACTTTCTTTTCCATACGTTCAGTTTAACATGTGTACGCCGGAGTAGCTTCGCGTACATTGACGTAATTGGCGTGGTATGTTAAAAAAGAGCCAGTATTGTTTTAAATTCAGGCGGTTGCATGCCTTCAAATGCAGCAAACGGAGGGTGACTCCATGAAACTCGAAATAACTTGGAACAATCTCGTTACGGCGCTTCACTTTGTCAGGCAGATGTTCGAAGACAAAGACGAAATCGACTTCGGCCCCGAAGTAATGATCTACGCGGAGGGTCCGGCACGGGCGGACGAGATTGTCGAAAATGAGCCAACTCTTTTTACTATGAATTTTCAATTCCCCACCCTGGGGACAGCCGTCAGGATAAACGAAATCCTTGTTTCCGAACTCCTCAAGGAAGGAGGCGGCCCTATCGGAGTCATTGAATTCCTCGGCAGCCGCTTTGTTCCCGACGGAGGACCCGAAGATCTCCTGATCCCGGACCTCAACCTCCTCTTGGAATCGGCGAACTCCGTCCGGCGAGAAGCCTTCGAGCTACAAGAAAGAATCCGTAGAGCGAGGAACGTCGTGTATCACAGCATCAAAGACCTGAAGAAGACGCGCCAGATCTTTCCCGACAAAAATGTACGTGAGGCCAGGATCAGCCTTACGTCGCTGATGGCCGACGGGGAACCTCTTGGATATCCGGGCAACAAGAGCAACGAAGACGATCGCGAGGCATCTGATGGAGAGAGACGGCCTGAAATAATACTTCATTGAGTATGGCGGTCGTTCAAAAACGAACTAAGTTCTTATGGGGATGCGATAGAACGCATCCCTTTTATTTTCTTTGTGCACCGGATTGGACGGGTTTCGAACAATTTTAAACGACTGTGCCTATAATTAGGCTTTTTGCAGTACTTGACAGTATATTTATAAATGCTATAATGTAAATAGTTTGCCATCATACAAGATTGCTTTCCACTAACAGTCCTGACCGAGAGGCAGGCATGGAAAAGGAGAAGAGACTATGTCCTTCGCAGAGAAAGAAGCCGAAATGACTGAGTGGACTCGTGCCCGCATCGCTAGCCGCACTGCGGTGATAAAAGCGAAGTTGGTAGCCCTCCTGCAAGCAATTGGTTGCGACCAGGTCGACGGAGTCGCATCCCGCCTCAGCAGAGAAGCCGCAAGCTTCCTTGCCAAGATGGGTTGTGATGAGACGGTGGACGTTGGGATCATTTCGCCCATCGGGACCCCTTCGGCGCCAGGCGGACTGATGACTACAATTGTGTACGTCAATATCAGCGACGCCTACAAAGTCGAATGGAGGAAAAGTTGGATGCCAACCGTCCCATAGCCATATGGACGTTAATGCGTGGTGATACTGGATGATGCTCACCAGTTAGTAAAAACGAATCAATAACCGACCAGCAATGGCCGGTTTCATTTTTCTTGGTGCGCCGGGCAGGATTCGAACCTGCGTAGCCCATTGGGCGACAGATTTACAGTCTGTTGCGATTGACCACTCCGCCACCGACGCAATGTAGATTATTCGGACTTTTCGTCTTCCTTATTCTGCCCGCTAATCTCTTTAAAATCAATATTTGGACGCTTATTCTCCTCCGGTTTTATCTTTTGCAAATGTTTTGCGAGGACGTTATCGAGTTTGAGGATGAGCACTTTCGTGCGGCGCAAGAATTTGAGGAGGAAGTTGTTGAACGCGGCGTCTATCTTTTCCGGCATCTCGGAACGTGCCCACCGCTCCAAGAATCCCTTTTCCTCGGACGGCACTTCTTCGATCCGCGGCAATGCCTGCACCGTCAGATAGAGTACGGTGCCGAGGCAGACCATCAGGATTATTGTAAAGATGAATTCCATTAAATAGTGCGCGTCACGCGCGCCGGTTATGCCGCGATCCGATAGAACTCGTTCACCGTGATATTCTCCCCCACCTTCGCGACCACTTCGCCGATGATGTCTTTGACCGTCCGTGACTCATCTTTAATATACGGCTGGGCGAGTAATTCCTCTACGTTCTTCGGCTCGGCGGCGGCGATGTGCATCGCGAGGTCGTGTGCCAATGTCTTGAACGGCTCGGAGCGGACCACGAAATCCGTTTCCGCGCTCACATGGAGCAATACGCCGATGCGTTCGTTGTGCACGTATGACTGCACAAGTCCGGCGCCGGTCGCCCGGTCGGAACGTTTTTCCATCTTAGCCAACCCTTTTTCGCGGATGATCTTCACCGCAGCATCAATGTCGCCGTTTGCCTCAATGAGCGCTTTCCGGCAATCCATCACTCCCGCGCTTGTCATCTCCCGTAATTTTTGAACCGTCTCTGCGCTGACCGTTGTTTTGGTTTCCATAGTTTTCAATTATACTACATTTTTTTTCCAACGGAAGACTTACTTTTCCGCCTTGGGTGCGGCCGGTGCGGCTGCCGATTCCGCGGCGGGCGCTACCGCGCGAAGTTTCACCCCTTCTTCATATGCCTTTCCTACGCGCTCCAAGAACCACTCGATGCTTTTCCTTGCTTTATCGTTGCCCGGAACAATATACGAGATCTTGTCC
>CAZXCH010000059.1:0-4793 GCA_964639165.1 uncultured Candidatus Saccharibacteria bacterium
CGCGATACATTGATAAAAATCGTCGCCATCTTATCCATCCCATGCTCCCTTACGTATTCCAGTAAAAATTGTCCCTGCCCGATCCGGCGCGGGACGCCATCAAAGATGATCCCGGGTTCGTAGGGAAGCTGAGGAAGGCGGTCTTTCAATACCTCAATGATAAGCTCATCCGAAAGCAACACTCCGCGATCCATCACCGAGATCTTCTCGGCAAGCGGCGAACCGCTCGCCCGGATCGCGCGCAACATTCCGCCCATCTCCAGATATAAAAAACCGAGCCTTTCCGCCAGTCTTTTTCCCTGCGTCCCCTTGCCCGAGCCCTGCGGTCCAGCAATGAAAATTATGTTGTAGTCCATTGATATTTGTACTATAACAAAAAAATTCGAGAATTCCAAATAACCTACCGTCGCTTGACAATATAGTAAATATAGTGGTATAATAATTCCGTTCTTTACCAACTTCATCGAGAGGGAATCCAATGAAAAACGCCCGTTTTGCAATCGTCATCGTCTTGATTTATGCCCTATCGGCATTTGCCCAGGACGCGCCCAAGACCTCCAGCCCCATAACATCCATCCTTGTTGCCCGTACGGGAATAAGGACGGATGCGCCACATGTTGGGACGTATCACTACATGGAGTTCTTTCAACTCCATGGAAAGTTGATCTGGCCCGATGTCGGCGTTGTCGATTACGGGCACGGCAATTATCGCGAATTGTTTACGGGAGCCGGCGGAACGATCCTCAGCAACAAGAAAATTTTTGTCGCCGAGGAATTGTATTTCGCCCAGGCGACCGGCAGTGGCGCGAAGAATGCGCGGTATCTTTGGCCGTGGACGCTGGTAGACTATCATTTCGGACCCAAATTGACGGGTGAAGCGGTGTACTTTCCGTACATCCCGCTTAACCAGTCGGCGCGCGTGCAGCATGTCATCGAACGCGCGAAGATCGACTACGCCGTCAATAAGACGGTCAAGGTCGGGGGCGGATATGGTGCCTATAAGTACGGCGACGGCGATTGGCAGAACAAGCCATTTGCCACGACGACCGTGTCGACGAGAGGTGGCGCATTTGAGTTTTGGCTCCAGAAGATGCCCGGCGGAGCCCAGATCCAGGTGCGTTACACACTCGCGCACACTGCGGCACGCTAGCCGAACTCTCTTCCCTCTCGCGTTTTACGGCAACGGCGACCTGCTTTTACAGGGTCGCCGTTTTGTTTTCAAAATTATTATCAGAACACTGGGTCTGAAAAAGAGATGCCGAGCCCTATTCTATGCCCTCGTACTCGCGAACGGTCAGCTGTGAATCCACCTGGCGCATCGTCTCAAGCGCAACCGCAACGACGATGAGCAACGCCGTTCCGCTGATCGTAACCACGGAAACGCCGGTAATGGACTGCACGATGATAGGAAGAATGGCGATGATACCGAGGAATGTCGCCCCAAAGAGCGTAATCCGATTCACGATACCGTGAAAATATTTCTCGGTACTCTCGCCCGGACGGATGCCCGGCACAAATCCCCCGCTCTGTTGAAGATTCTTCGCAACCTCTTCGGGATTGAACGTAATTGCGGTATAGAAATACGTGAATACGAATACCAGCAAGAAGTAGAATACGCCGTAATAGAGCTGGTTTGCCACAAAGCCTTGCGCGAAATTACTGACCCTAAGCCCCCACGTGGGCGAGAACAATACCACGAGTTGGGCAAGGAATTGCGGGAAGAGCAATACGGAGATCGCGAAAATCAGCGGAATCATGCCCGCCTGGTTCACTTTGAGCGGAAGGTAGCTCTGCGCGCCACCGTACATCTTGGTACCCCTAACACGCCTCGCGTACGCAATAGGTATTTTCCGTTCGCCTTCGTTCAGATATACGATGCCGGCGATGAGCAATAATCCCACGATGATGAAGCCGATGTATGCCGTGAGTAATTGGGCGGTGTACGATGCCAACGCGAGACCGACGCTCGACGGAATGCGGCTGATGATACCTGCCAAGATGATGAGCGAAATACCGTTGCCCACCTTCTCTTCGGTGATCAACTCGCCAAGCCAAAGCGCGATCATGGAACCACAAGTGATCACGATGACGTTGCGGATCAAGCTGAACGAGTCAGGACGCGGAATGACGCCTTGTGAAATGAGCAGGCTCAAAAATCCATAGGACTGCACGAAGGCAAACGGCACGGTGAGCAAGCGGGAATACTGATTGAACTTCGCCTGGCCACGGGCGCCTTCTTCGTAATACATCTCCTTCATCTTCGGGAAGATGATCGTCATCAGCTGCATTACGATGGTGGACGTGATGTACGGACCGACGCCAAGCATCACGACCGAAAGGTTCGCAAGGCCGCCGCCGGAGAAGAAGTTAAGAAATCCGAGCAGTTGGTTGGAATTGAAATAGTTCTGCAACGCCGTCGCGTTGACACCCGGGATTGGGATCGCCGCAAGCACGCGGTACGCAACCAAAAGCCCGAGAACAATGAGTATCTTGTTCCGGAGCTCCTTTACTTTGAATATCTGCAAGAATCTTTCCATTTCTTTATCTTATATTAAATGAGGGAAGAAACAAATATGACCAGTGCTTTGCCGAGCGATCCATCTTGGGGAGGCAAAGGACTGGTCATATTTGTTTACTTCACACTTCCGCCTGCCTTTTCGATCTTCTCTTTCGCGGTAACGGACACTTCAAAGCCAGTGACGGTGATCGGGAATGCGATCTCGCCCGTGCCGAGGATCTTCACTGGACGCTTGTAATCCTTCTTCAACAATTTTGCGGTCTTGAGGAACGCGTGATTTACCTCGAGTGACGCGCCTGCTTTGGCGTGCGATTTGAGCTTGGCCGAGAGTTGACCGAGGTTGAATACCATCGGCACATCAGCCTTCGGCTTGTTGCGGAACCCGCGCATCTTTGGGATCTTCAGGATGATGTCGCGCTCCGCCGGACGGATGCGGCGTCCCGAACGGGAATGCTGTCCTTTTACACCGCGCCCCGAATAGCTTCCGCGCTTGCCGCTACGGCCGATGCGCTGAAGGAGTTTGCCTCGTATTGGAGTTCGTGCGTGAAGTTTCATGGTGGTGAGTGTTGAGGATTATGCCTTAAGTTTCTTAAGCGCTTCGATGGTGGCCATCGCGTTTGTCAATTTGTTCGGCGTGCGGCCGAGGATCTTCGCGGTCGCGTCCTTGATGCCCGCGAATGCAAGCACGAAACGAACCGAACCGCCGGCGCGAAGACCGTGCCCTTTGCTGGCCGGCTTGATCATCACCTTTGCGGCGCTGTATTTTGCGATCACTTCGTGCGCGATCGTACGGCCGTCCTTGAGGCTGATCGTCATGATATTCTTCTTCGCGTCGGCTTTCGCCTTCGCCACCGCCTGCTGGACGTCGAGACCCTTCGCTACGCCGATGCCGATGCGGCCGCGTTCGTCACCAATAACGATCGTGACGCGGAAACGGAAACGCTTACCTCCGGCGACGACGCGGGTGACGCGGCGATTGTCGAGCACGCGCTCCTTGAACTCCTCGCGCACCACGGGGCGCACGCGATCCGGCCGCCTATTGAATGTCCTTGGGGATGATGTTTGTTCTGCCATATTTTTATATTGTGAGTCCGCCTTTCTTTGCTCCATCGACGAAGCTCTTTACCCGGCCATGGAACTTGTATGAACGGCGATCGAACACCGCGGATTTGATCCCTTTCTCGGTGGCTTTCTTTCCGATCATCTCACCAACCAATCCCGCGCTTGCGGTCTTGGTCATCTTGCCGGCTTTCTCCAACGTAAAGCTCGACGCGGAAAGGAGCGTGTTCCCCTTCACGTCGTCAACAAGCTGCGCGTAGAAATAGCGGTTGCTGCGGCGCACGGTGAGGCGCGGGCGCTCTGCCGTGCCGGAAATCACCGCGCGGGTGCGCGCGACGCGACGCATTCTTTTTTGGTTGAGTTTCTTTATTGCTTTCATGGAAATGAATATTATGCGGAGGTTGCGCCTGCTTTCTTGCCAACCTTTCTGCGGATGACCTCGCCCTGATAATGGATGCCTTTGCCCTTGTACGGTTCCGGCTTCTTGAGTGCGCGGATCTCCGCAGCGGCCTGTCCGACTTCGTTCTTATCGATACCCGTCACTTTTATGGTGTTCTTATCAACCGTCATTTGTACGGTTTCCGGGATCGGCATGCGCACCGGCAATGCATAGCCAAGGAACAATACGAGCTCTTTTCCTTCAAGCACGGCGCGATAACCGACGCCTTCGATCTCCAGCACCTTCGTGAATCCAACCGTCACTCCTTCGATCGCGTTCTTGACGAGAGCCCAGATGGTTCCCTGGATGGCGGTCGTCTCCGTCTCGGCGGTCGTCGTGATCCAGAACTGCTCGCCTTCGTTCTTGAGCGTGACGCCCTGCGGGATGGTGATCGTAAGCTCGCCCTTCGGGCCTTTGATCGTCAACACATCGCCGCTCTGTACGAGCGTCGCACCTGCGGTGACAATAATGGGTTTTTTGATAAGTCGGCTCATGGGATCGTTATAATAGATTAAATTAACGTTCTTACGTTACCAGATTTCAAAAAGATATTCCCCGCCGACCTTCTGTTTCTTCGCTTCGGAACCGGTCATGATGCCTTTGGAAGTGGAAAGCATGGAAAGCCCGTGGCCCTGCTTGATCGTCGGCAGGCTGCGATAATCCTCATAGGTGTGGCGGCTCGGCTTGCTCATAATCTTGAAATCGTTCACCGCGGCCTCTTTATTCTTATACGCAAGGCGCACCGTAATGAGGTTTTTCTTGCCGACCAGTTCTTTT
>CAZXCH010000060.1:0-4473 GCA_964639165.1 uncultured Candidatus Saccharibacteria bacterium
ATTTGGAAGTGGCCGTGATATATGCGGAATATCAGAAGGCACTTGTTGACGCGCGGCAGTACGATTACAGCGATATGATCATGTACGTAGCACTCGCACTCGGGAACGACGACGAGCTCACGCAGGTGCTTCAGTACGCGTACGAATATTTTCTTGTGGACGAACATCAGGATACGAACGACGCGCAGAACAAAATAATAGAGTTCATCGCCGGCGCAAGCGATCGTCCGAATCTTTTCGTGGTGGGGGACGAAAAGCAGGCGATCTATCGTTTCCAGGGCGCGTCGCTCGAGAACTTTCATTACTTCCGCGATCACTACAAAGGCGTTGTGCTGATCGCGTTGCGCAACAATTATCGTTCCACGCAGGCGATCCTTGATACGGCGCAGGCGATATCGCCGCGCGAAGCGACGCTTGTGGCAAGGGCGGGACATAGTGAGATTCCGGCGCACCTCGCGGTGCTGTCATCGCCCGCGGTGGAATATTATTTTATCGCCAAAAAAATAAAAGAGCTGATTGCCGGCACGGATGGCGGGGCACCGGTCAAGGCTGAAGAGATCGCCGTGCTGTATCACAACAATAAAGACGTGATCCCGCTCGCGGCGATGTTGGAGAAACAAAGCGTGCTTTTTACTATTGAATCAAATCAGGATGTGCTGGGGGATGAGGAGATCAAAAAGCTCGTGAGGCTGCTCCGCGCTGTCCAGCACTTCGGCAGCGACGTGTGGCTGGCGGAGGCGTTACACGTGGACTTCTTGGGCATTCCACCGATCGACGTTTACCGGCTCTCTTCTTACGCATTCAAGGAGCGCCGCAAGATGTATGAGGTGATGCAGTATCCGGTCGGGCTTGAGGCCGCGGGCGTGAGCGAGGCCTCAAAATTGGCCTATGGCAAGCTTTTCCAACACCTTTCCGAGTGGCGCCGGGCCGCCAAGAACCGGGGTGCCGGGGAGGCGTTTGAAATGATCGTCTACCAATCAGGGTTCATCCAGGCGGTGCTTAATCACCCTTCCGCAACGGAGAAATTGGCGAAGCTCCACGCACTGTTCGATCTCCTGAAGTCGTTCATTGAGCGGCGGAAGGATTACACACTTGATGATTTTTTCGGATATCTGGATCTGATGGAAGAGCATGACATTTCCATCCGCGGCAAAGACGCCGTGCGCCTGCCGGGCCGCGTTCGTCTGATGACGGCGCACGGATCGAAAGGTTTGGAATTCGACTACGTGTTCATCATGAACGCCGTCGACCGCAAATGGGGTTCACGTTCGCACAAGGAATCCATCAAATTGCCGACAAAGATATATAGAGGAGCAAAAGAAATTGCGCCGGTCGGTGACGACGATGGCGATGAGGCGGCGCAGGCCGCGAGCGACAACGCCGATGAGCGCAATGTTTTCTACGTGGCGCTCACGCGCGCTCGGAAAGAGTTGTTCATTACGATGCCAAAATTGGATCAGGGTGCAAAGGAGCAACTACCCACGCAGTTCATCGCGGAGTTGAAAGAAGATATTTTGAAACCATATACTACGGATGCGTATGAAAAGGATTTCGCCGAGCATCGTCCGGAGATAGAATTCACACCCGCGCATTTGAACGACCCGAAAGTGCCCGAGCTTGAAGACAAGGAATTTTTGAACGAGCTCTTCCGCGCGCAGGGGATCTCCGTGACGGCACTCAATAATTATCTGGAATGTCCGTGGGCATATTTCTACCGCAACCTCGTGCGCATTCCGGAGGCGCCGAACAAGAATCTTTCGTTCGGCAACGCGGTGCACGCCGCGCTCAAGAGTTATTTTGATGCGCTCAGCGGTGGCGATGGCACGCCGGGCGAAGACCGAGGTAAGGAATATCTCGTGCAGCGCTTTGAGGAGTCGCTCGCGCACGAGCCGATCAAAGAGAGCGAATACGAGGAGGCGTTGGAAAAGGGTCGCCGCGCGCTGCCGGTATTTTATGATACCTATCGTGCGACGTGGTCTACATCGTCGGCGAGTGGAAGAGCGCTGAACGAGGCCCGCATTGAAGCGCTGCCGCTTAAGGACGGCACGCTCATTAATGGCAAACTGGATAGAATAGAGTTTCTTGGTGCCGCCGGGGCGCAGGGCATCGCGGCCGACGAACGCGAACCTGTCCGCGTCGTGGACTACAAAACCGGCAAACCGAAGACGCGCAATGACATCGAGGGCAACACGCAATCGAGCGATGGCAACTATAAGCGCCAGCTCGTCTTCTATAAACTTCTGCTTGATAAGGAAGGAAAGCGCGATATGAAGGATGGCGTCATCCAGTTCATCGAACCGGATGATCGCGGCAAAATGCACCGCGAAGAATTTGAGATCACGCCCGGCGAGGTAACGGTGTTGGAGAAGCAGGTAATGGATGTCGCCCGCGAGATATTGGATCTTGGTTTCTGGAATAAGGGCTGCCACGAGCCGGACTGCAAATACTGCGAGCTTAGGAAGGGGATGCGGTAGGGTATAATAAGGATTACGCTTCTCGGCGTCTTTACTATGCTCAAGAGCAAAGGATTTACTCTGATAGAGCTTCTCGTCGTCATAGCGATTATCGCCATCCTTGCGGCAGTCGTCGTTTTGACGCTCAATCCCATAGAACTGCTTCGCCAAGGCAGGGATTCCAACCGCGTGTCGGATATGGCGACGCTTACCGCAGCCATCAACCTGTATAGCACCGATCAGTCGGGGGTATCGGGGTATTCCCTTGGCGCGGTAAATACCATTTATGTTTCCATTCCTGATCCAATGGCAAGTACCACGGCGGGCGACCAGTGTCAGGGGCTTGGCCTGGAATCACTTCCTGCCACATACGCTTATCACTGCGCGACATCTTCTACTTTCAGGAATATTGATGGTACCGGATGGATTCCGGTGAATTTCAAATCGATCTCGTCAGGTCTGCCTATTAGTAATCTCCCCGTCGATCCGGCGAATACCTCGTCGTCGCGGCTTTACTACACCTACACGACGAACGCTGCCCAGTACGAGGTGACGGCGGTGATGGAATCGCAAAAGTACGGCCCCGGCGGAAGCGGCGACGTGATCACTTCCGACGGTGGTCCGCTTGCGAGCGTTTATGAAAAGGGATCAAAGCTCGGTCTGGAGCCGATGGATTACGGCGACGCAAGTCTTATCGGATTCTGGCCGCTGGATGAAGGAAGCAACTCGGTCGCATACGATTATTCCGGTACGAACGCGACCGGCAGTTGGTACGGTTCGCAGGTGGGGACCACGGGCGGTTATTATTCGTCCGGGAAGATCGGTCCGTACACAGGCGCGTTCGACGGCACGAGCACATACGTGGTGAACGCGGCCAACAATTCAGCGTTCACACTGACGAACGCCGTGACGATGGTGGCGTGGGTCAAGGTCAACGCTTCCGGTACGGATATGAAGATCATTTCTAAGCGTCCATCATACGTGCTGACGGTCTATAACAACAACATTCCGGAGACGGAAATTTTCATCGGCGGGAGTTCTCAGGATACGCGTTCCGCGGGCGGGGGAACGACCCTCGTGAACGGCGTATGGTATCAGATCGCGGGTACGTACGATGGCAGTACCGTCAAAACATATGTGAACGGCGTACTCGACCGGCAGGTCTCGGCGAGCGGGATTATGAGCAGTACTACATACGCCATCGATCTCGGCAAGACCGCCGACGGCATCGCAAACTATTTTAACGGTCTCATTGACGACGCCCGTGTTTACAATCGCGCGCTCACCGCAGCGCAGATCGCCGCGCTGTATAACGGAGGGAAGTAGAACGCTTACCAAAGTCTTGAAAACGGCGCAACGGTGGTGTATATTCCCCGATAGCGAGGTATTTGCCCGATGCGCACGTTAAATCCTGAGGCGGCAGTACGCCTCTTACAGCTTGCCGAACAATCGTATCGTCCAGCGGAAATCGTCGCACTTACGGAAGAGATCGAGGGAGACAAAAGAGTACTTGAGCTCAAGGTTTCTATCGGTCGACCGGCCACAAGCGACGAGATTGATGATTACGTCAGGAAGAAACTTCGCCTGGACGGACTTTATTTCCGCTGGGCAGCCGATGAGCTTTAACTCGGTATCATTCAGACAGGGGCGGCTTCGAAGTGGAGCCGCCCTTTTATTGTCCAAATCCCGTCGGAGATATACACTTATCCTATGAATACCAACACTACCACGCAGGGGAAAGGCGAGCCGGTTTTGCATGAGATGGTAACTACGGGCTTTGAGCTGGATAATTATAAAATCGTTAAAAATTTGGGCGTCGCGCGCGGGATCATCGTGCGGTCGCGCAACATCTTTGGCACGATCGGCGGTGCGCTCCAGACCATCGTCGGCGGCAATATCACGCTATACACCAAGCTCTGCGAGGACACGCGTACGCATGCGTTCGACCTCATGCTCAAGCATGCCGGAGAGATGGGCGCGAACGCCGTCATCGGCGCTCGTTACGACGCGACCGAGGTCA
>CAZXCH010000061.1:0-4021 GCA_964639165.1 uncultured Candidatus Saccharibacteria bacterium
TTTTGTTAATCACCAGCGCCGCACGCGTCAATGCTTGCGGCGTTTTTTTGTCGGTGCCCCCGCAGGGAGTTGAACCCCGACTTCATGGTTCGAAGCCATGCGTGATATCCGTTTCACTACGAGGGCAATGCACCGTACGCTCTAATGCTACAATTACTTCTATGACAATTGCAATCATCGTTTTTGAATTCGTCGTACTGCTCTTCTCCGCGGTGCTCCACGAGGTAGCGCATGGCTATGAGGCGGAGCGGTTAGGGGACGATACCGCGCGCCGTGCGGGGCGGCTGACGTTGAACCCGCTCGCGCACCTGGATCCCTACATGTCGTTCATCATGCCGGTGGTGTTGTTTTTAACGACGGGATTTTTCTTCGCGGGCGCGAAACCGGTGCCGTACAATCCAAACAACCTGAAGAACCCGCGCACGGGTGCGGTGAAGGTCGCGCTCGCCGGTCCTGCCACCAACCTATCGCTCGCGCTCGTGTTCGGAGTGCTCTCCGTGCTTTTGCCGGTCGCGGGCGCCACGAAGGACGCGCTCTTCAACGCGATCGCGAGCGGATCGACGCCCGTCTTTACCGGTTCGCTTGATGGCGCATATTTTTTCTTTTTGATCATCGTGTACATCAATGTTCTTTTAGGAATATTCAATCTTGTGCCGATCCCGCCGCTCGACGGCTCAAAGTTGCTTTTCCTGGTTTTGCCGCCGACACCGGGCACGTATAAGTTCATGTATTTCATGGAGCGGTGGGGATTGATCCTCGTGCTCATTTTTGTATTCTTTGGATTCGGGATCATTTTCCCCGTCATCAATTTTTTCTTCTCGCTCTTCACCGGGCGTTTTTGAGTTATGCACAGCGGTTGGTTGCCGTGAGTGATATAATGAGGGTACACGCATGAGCGACTCTCTTGGCGGGCCGAGGAAAAAGGCGGCGATCATCACCGCGATCGTTTTTGTGGTGCTCGCAAGCGTACCCGTCGCACTTATTGGGACCTATCGGTGGGTTGAAAACACATTCACTACTCAGGTCGTCACACAACAGCAGACCCTTTCCGATATCGCGGCGCTCGCGATCAAGGTAAAGCTCGATAAGCTCGTGAATATTGCCACCGCGCTTTCTTCGTCAAATCAACTGAGTAGCGATGCGGC
This sequence comes from uncultured Candidatus Saccharibacteria bacterium, assembly GCA_964639165.1. GTDB lineage: Bacteria > Patescibacteriota > Minisyncoccia > UBA6257 > 2-01-FULL-56-20 > JAKAGE01. Next base: position 1,146 of record CAZXCH010000061.1, read on the forward strand.
GAGCGGTAAGTGGACGTCCGCAGCCGCCGATGCCCGCGATCTCGAGAACAACACGAACTATTACGATCCATTCATCGATCGGATTATTGTGTACGATCCAAGCGGTATCCAGCAGGCGGCCTATCCGGAGCTCACCGGCGGCATCAATACCCAGGCTTCTATGAATGGCTGGTATGGAGCGCTCGCAAGCGGGACGCAAAGCACCTTCGTTTCGGGTGTTACGAAACGGCTCTCATCTCCGCAGATACAGGTGGTGAACATCGCTTCCGCGATCACGTCAAACAAGAAGATCGTCGGATTTTTGATTCTGCAAATACCAACGGATAATTTCCTTGATTTCGGGGGAAGTCTTTCTTTGGGAACGTATGGATTCGCCTATGTGGTGGATTCAACGGGCGCTCTCGTCGCGCATCCAAAATATTTATCGGATGAAGGCACGGTAATAAACTATTCATTCGTTCCGCAAGTGAAGAAAGCGCTTGCCGGAGAGAGCGGCACGGACATCGTTTCCGATCGGGGCAGCGGAGAGCGGGGTATCATATCTTATGGGCCCGTGCCGGGATACGGATGGGGGATCGTAACACAGGAGCTTTATTCCGAAGCATTCTCGACGGAAGCGGCGATTTTGTTCGGGATCCTGCTTTCCATTGTTTTACTCACGATTTTGGACATTCTGATCTGTTATTTCGTATACAATTATATTATTGCTCATGCTCATGCATAGTCATAGGAAAGAAAACGGGTTTACGCTGATAGAGTTATTGGTGGTCATCGCGATCATTGCCATTCTGGCGGTCGTGGTGGTGCTTACGCTAAACCCCACAGAGCTTTTGCGGCAAGCGCGTGATTCCCAGCGTGTATCGGATCTCGGCACGCTCAAGAGCGCCGTATCGCTCTACCTGGTTGATACCGGAATCCCGAACCTCGCTTCGACATCGGCCGGATATGCGGGGTGCTATCTTTCAACGGTAAGCGCGAAGGGGACGTCCACCTGCGGAATTTTCCAAAAGACCTATGCGAGCGGCACCATAAGCACCACGGCTACGCTCTATCGGAATAATAACGCCCTGGGATGGCTGCCGGTGAACTTTTCGCAGATCACGTACGGATCACCGCTCAGCGCTCTCCCGGTAGATCCAACCAATAATGCCAGCTATTACTATGCATATGTGGCAACCACGACGGGCGGATAATATTTCCAGATCAATACTCTTATGGAGAGCAAAAAATATAATGCGAGCGGCACGAACGATGTTGTGTCGACGGACGGCGGTCACAACAATCAGGTATTCGAGTCGGGGAGTCAGCCGGGCTTGAGCCTTTAACCGGGCGCGGTACTTCACGCGCCGGTTTTTTTGCGCTATAAATAGGAGGACGAAAAATCGCTTCGGGCCTGTACTACGTACATGCCCTTCACTCGTCAACAATATATACGTAAGACGTATATATTGTTTCCTCGCTCGGGCCTGTAGCTTAGTGGTAGAGCAATCGGTTTGCATCCGATAGATAGGGGTTCGATTCCCCTCAGGTCCACACAGAAAACAAAGCAACCCTGTTCGCCTCCAGACAGATGACCGTTCGGCGAACAGGGTTGCTTTGTTTTCTGCTGATGGACGCTTCGGTGTGGGTGATTTGGAGAGATTAAAAAAAGGGGCCGTAATTGCATCAATCGTATTTTCTTGGCATAATCGTGCAAGTAGTTTTGGAGGGTGACCGTGATCGATTGTACTGTTATTTGCGGAAGTACCGATGAGGAGCTGAAAGGGCTTCTTGATGGGCCGGATGGTGACGACATAGCGATGCATCTAACAGCGTGCGAGCCTTGTGACTGCCTGGTAAGGGCATTCATAGACCGCATTATGCCTCAGCCGGTAGCCAGTGCGCCGCCGGTGGTGGTGGCCGCACAATCCGCGTCCGGTTTGGAAAACTTTCTTCGGAGGCACTTTTATTGCTGAGCGTGGCAGGGTCTTGCAGTCAAGCCGCGGCGGCGTTCATCGTCCCGCGGCATTTTATTTGACATAAAGACCGACCTCGCTTACAATTCTTTGGTATTAGCTATGCCTACCATCCGTCAACTCATAAAAAAGGGCCGAAAGCCGCTTGCCACAAAGACGAAAGCGCCGGCTTTGGCGTATTATTTCAACTCCATCCATAACCGGCCGGTGGATTCAACGTCGCCGTTCAAGCGTGGCGTGTGCGTAAAAGTATTCACCCAGACGCCGAAGAAACCGAACTCCGCTATTCGAAAGGTGGCGCGCGTACGGTTGACGAACGGCATGGAAATCACGGCATACATTCCGGGCATCGGCCATTCGCTCCAGGAGCACTCCATCGTCATGGTGCGCGGAGGCCGCGTAAAGGATCTTCCGGGCGTTCGCTATCACGTCGTGCGTGGCGTACTCGATACCACGGGCGTGGAGAACCGCAAACAGCAACGTTCCAAATACGGCGCAAAGCGCGCAAAAGCGAAATAAAATATCATGCGCAAAAAGCGAATATATAAAAAGTTCCATCAGCCCGACGTCGTGCACGGCCGTGTTGAGTTGGGCCGCTTCATCAATTACGTCATGAAAGACGGAAAGAAATCCACCGCTGAGAAATTGGTCTACACTGCGTTCGATAAAATAAAGGAAACCACAAAAGAGGATCCGCTTGTGGTCTTTGATCGTGCGATGGAGAACGTGATGCCGCTTTTGGAGGTTGCCTCCAAGCGCGTCGGCGGTGCGAACTACCAGGTGCCGCGCGAGGTTCGCCCCGAGCGCCGCTTTGTGCTCGCGCTTCGCTGGATCATCGGCGCCGCCCGCGCCAAGAAAGGAAAGGGCATGGCCGACAAACTGGCCGAAGAGATCATCGCAGCATCCAAGAACGAAGGCAGC
>CAZXCH010000062.1:0-3890 GCA_964639165.1 uncultured Candidatus Saccharibacteria bacterium
ATGATTTGACCGAGGACATCGCCGCTGCGGCGGTCTCTTTCTCTCCGTCGGTGACCGGGATATCGGCGAACGTCGCGGGTCGTTCTCCTTGTTTTGAAAAACCACCCATGAGGCGCGTGAAGGTATCCTTGCCGATCATTCCTGCCGGAGCGTAATAGACGATGTTGCGAAATTTTTCCGGGTGGAGCATCGCCGCGATGGTCACATTGATCGCCGCCTCGGAATGAGCGATGGCGTCCACCTGGGAAATGTTCTTTTGATCTATCACTTCCAAGATGTTGTAAGCTTTCCGCAGTTCTTCCTCCGGATATTTTTCCATTTCCTCTTCCGAGCTTCGCGCTTTGAGGTCGCCCCCGCGCCGGGGATGGCTTATGGAAACAACCCTCCGTTCCCGTTCGGAGAGCGTTTTTATCGCACGTTCATATACGTCCACATTCAGTGCCCAGGCAGGAGCGAGGAATACGGGTGTTTCGTCTTTCAGCGTCTCCGGCGTGATATCTACCACCTCCGCATTTCCTCCTGCGACATTGAAATGTTCGCGATGGGCGAACTGGGCTTCGAATGAATCATCATTTTCCGCTCCGTGGGGAGGTTGTTCGGTCATAATAATGGTGGCTAATGCCCCTGCTGAAATTCCTTCCCCGGTTTCCACGGCACGCCGAGCCAAGGGAGCAGCCATCGGTCAAGGCCGAGCCAGCCGGCGTTACGCCAGGCGAGGATCAGAAAGAGCTCAATGAGCAGCAGGAGAGGATTCACGCTGACCGTTCCGGCAAAAAGGTAGTTCAGGTTCATGAACGCGCCGAAGAACGCGGCGATGCCGGTGAACGCGCCAAGCACCAGCCCGACGCCGACGGCGAGCTCGCCGAAGGAGATGATATATGAAAAGGTCGCGGCGTGGGGGAGCGCGACGCTGCTCACGAACCATGCATACCACGATGCGACCGCCGGATTCGCGCCCGAAGATTTTGCTACCGCGCCCGCGAGAAATCCGTGCATCGCCGTTCCTGCCTGAGAACCGACCCACATCGGGCTTGTTACCTTCCCCCATCCTGCCGTCACCCAGGTATATGCGACATAAAGGCGGAGCAGGAGCCACACCCACGCCACGCGCGTATCGGCAAATAAAAATTCTGCGAGCTTCGGCTCGGGGATGACGACCGCTTCATGTGATGTATTGGACATACAGTTAGTATACCGTATCCGAATGTTTATAAAAAAAGAAGGGCAGGAACTGAATCCTGCCCGTACTGCATTAGCGGAAATTGGCTTAGGAGTGAAAGCCGGCCATGGCGAGCGCCTTTTTGACGGGCACGGGCCAGTGAGGGTTGATGTGCGAAAACCATTTCACCCTCTTGTTCTCCTTGTTCGGGGCGATTGTGACGCCTTCGGAAACCTCTACGACGTGGAAGTGCCAGATGCTGTGCCACCTCACCCCCATCTTCGGAGGATTCATGACGTCCAAGCATCCGATAAAAATGGCTCTGCAGTCTTTCACTCCGAGTTCACGATGAACCTGGCGATAGACCGCCTGCTCCATTTTCTCGCCCTTGAAGATTCTGCCGCCGGGTACGAACCACTCGCCGCGATAGGGGACTTCCGTCCGCTTTCCAAGAAGGAATTCCCGGCCGGATGCAGTGTGCCGTACGAGGACGAAGTCGACGGTTGCGATGGGAACGCTTTGGAGCACCGTCGCGTACGTCGCGTCCGAAAGAAAAGCATTATTTCTGGGCATGGCGCCCTCCTCACAAGATTTACCTGTGGATATTATAATATATAAAAAAATGAATGTCAATCTTGCGGGAAGGCGTAGACCATGTCCGGACCATTATCTGATCGACACCTCCTTGGGTCTCATATGGTAAATCGACATTAAAATAAGCATACATCCGATCATCACCACGCTTCGCAATGAATAAATGAAAGCAAGCACATTTCCATTCTGTAGCCATGCATGTATGGAGGGATAGAGTGAAATAACGGAAGCCGCAAAAATCAGACCCCAAACAGTGAAAGATTCCGTATTCCGTTCGCTCGCAATAATATTATGCGCCGTTGGAATATAGCCGATGCTAATGAGAAGTTGGATAAGAAGATTAGAATCAAACGGATTTCTCGTAAAGAACCAAAATACTCCAATAAGGATAAGCCCCATAAAATAATATTTTTCAAACGGCTTTAATTTCCAACGAGTCAATCCGAAAAAAATTATGGTACAGCTTATGATTAATGTCGAAAGTACGTCAGAGGCGTTCAATATTCCCGCAACGATATCATGGTTTCCGCTTGCTAGATAAGAAGCGAAGGACATGCTTGAAGCTGCCAAGATAATTACCCACGTTGAAAGGGCCGGATTTACCTTACGGTCGATAATTTTTTTGCTATTGGTCAGGGAGGCGCCAAGGATCAAGCAGAGGGTAAGAATTGCTGTAAGCAGAAATAGGCTCATGGGAAAAGTATACCATCAACCACCACCGAAATATTTTTCTTAAAAGTGTTTGCGGTGGGGGTGAGATTCGAACTCACGATACGGTTCCCCGTATGACGCTTTTCAAGAGCGTTGCCTTAAACCACTCGGCCACCCCACCTCTGTGGACCCACGGGGAATCGAACCCCGCCTTTATCCATGCCATGGATCCGTAATACCACTTTACTATGGGCCCTTCGTATAACAATCTTCTTTTCGCGCCTGCCACTCATTCTATATATATTGCTCCCCATGCGTCAATCGGCTATAGTGTCTGCAAAGCCCCCGTAGTTCAATGGATAGAACAGATCCGTCCTAAGGATAAGATGAGAGTTCGATTCTCCCCGAGGGCACAAAGAAAGAGGGAGTATGCTTTTGGAACCGCGCCGCAGTCTGCTGACTGCGCGCTTACTCTCGGCACCTTCGCGCCTCCGAGATGTTCCAAAAGCATACTCCCTCTTTCTTTGTTGTGTTTGTATAAGAATCGAACGTCGAGGGCACCGATTATGCACCATATCCCTTTCCTTTTTTCGAAAGAGTGATATGGTAGTGGAAGTTGCTTTTTGATTTCTAACGAGCAGCCGGATCTAATTACACGAGGGAAAAAATGGGAACCATGGTAATTGCTATTGAAGGCGCCAGAGTTCATTATGACTCGGCATTGACCTCACTTCTTCAATCACCGGCGAAAAAGGATCGCACCTGTTCCGAGTGGCAAGCTATATATTCGGCAAGCGGACGAGGCGGCCCTCTGACGACAGACAAGGAGCTGGCGGCGAGACATGGTCGCGAATGCACCGTGTGCTGCTTGGCAATGTTCGGACGTTCCATCAAGGTCTGATTTTCCACCCCCCCCAACAAAGGCGCGCAGTTCTTCCACCCGGACTGCGCGCTTACCCATATCCGGACCTCTTGAAATCCCGCGGCGTTTCTGTAACCATAGAGCAGGGGAGGGTTTGGCTAGTGGGTCTAATGCGCCGCACATGTGCAAAGCGGTGAGGTGGCTGAGTGGTCGAAGGCGCCGCACTCGAAATGCGGTGTACCTGAAAGGGTACCGTGGGTTCAAATCCCACCCTCACCGCTTTGCATATGTAGATTTCCTCCATGGCCCGCCTCTTGGGCGGGGACATGCGGTTGGGGGGGGGAACCTCCTCACAGGTTCGAATCCTGTACCCTCCGCAGTCCCCATGTGGACGTTGCCACCTTAGCTCAGCTGGTAGAGCAGTGCTTTCGTAAAGCAAAGGTCCCCGGTTCGAATCCGGGAGGTGGCTCCCGAGTCACACTCGGTCACGAGTGTGGCGAGGAGCCAAGTTTGACTTGACCCTCGCACTCTATATTTATATAGAAATATTAAAGGCGAGTCAGACTCGCCTGTTTGATGGTTTCGCCGGTTGATATTCTATTTGTTCGTACCCACAATATCCAA
>CAZXCH010000063.1:0-3834 GCA_964639165.1 uncultured Candidatus Saccharibacteria bacterium
TTGCCTTTCCCTTTCTTGACCGCGGTCTTCGCGCCCGCTTTTTTTCCGAGCTTCGCAACCGGCTTTTTGGCCGGTTTCTTTATCTTCTTTACCGCTGCCCTCTTAGGCTTATGTTTCAAAGCTTTCTTTGGTTTCTTTGCCATACGGCTTTTTTTACTGACTTTTTTTGCCCGCTTTAGAGCGCCCTTCTTTGAAGGCATAAGAATATATACCAGATTATCCTCTATTTATTACCGTTTTGCAAGGATTGGGCGGCAGCGAAAGCGAGGATGGCGAGATCCCGCTTCCGGACGAACTTCCCTTCGTAATCTTCACCGGAGCTTCACTCTCCAATGTTGCAATTGCTTGGGACGGGTCCATCCATACCGTTCCGAATCCATCCTCTATTTCGTCCGGCTCAAGACGGGCGATTCCTTTTTCTCCGGAAATATCGGCAATGAAACAATGCGAAAGTTGATGAAGGGAGAATTTACCCCGAAATTCCTCGACGATCCCAAGCTCGCGGATATTCTGGATCTCGCAACCGATCTCTTCGGATACTTCTCTCCGTAATGCCTCTTCCACACTCTCTCCCGCTTCGACGCCTCCGCCCGGCAGTTTGTGAAAATGTTTTTTTGACACGTGGAGAAGCGCGACTTTCTTGTCCGCGTCGAACACGATCGCTCGCGCCGCGCGGCGCTCCTGTGGCGCTTGGCCACCGGGAACGTCAATCCCAAAATCCCGGTCGCGAATGGTAAGGATTGTTTTCATGGTCAACGTCGAATTATTGTAGCACGCGACATTATCCTTCCCCTCCCCCCGGCAATGTGCTCAACTCCGCGAGCGCTGCCTGGAGCTCGGTCTGATTGCCGCGCGCCTCGGCGTTGCGCACCGCGAGTGAAAGTATCTTGCGGCGCTCTTTATAATATTCCTTCGCGAGCCCCTCTTTTAATACCACAAGGTCCTCGCCTGAAAGATCGCCGAGCGCAGTCGGATCGCGGAGCACGATAAGGTTGATGATCGCATCAAGCCCGGCATCATCGCTTTTTCTCTTGCCGCTCTTTAATAGAGCGAATATCTCTTTCTGCGCGGGAGCAAGGAATGTGGTGCAATCCTCCATGAACGCGAAGTCGTTACGCGCGAGTGCGAGCGCGAAAAGATCCTCTACGATAAGCTCTTGGCGCGAGACCTGCCGTTTGAGCATTTGTTCGTCTTGACCGACACCCCCGGCACCGGCGGCGCCCACGGAATTCGCCGGTGCATACTGCTGGGCCGCCGCGGACTTCTCCGCCTCATCCTTGAGCGTCGTTTCGTTCACGCCCGTGCGTTTTGCAAGTTCCTTCATCCAAAAATCACGTTCCACCGGACTTGCGATGTTCCGTAATTTCAACAATACTGTTCGCAATTTGTTCAATCCCTCGCGACTGGTCAACGCCGACGGATCGGACGAGGTAACACCCGCCGGCAATGAGGGCAAAAACTTTTCAAAGTAAAAGAGTGGCGCAGACACAGCCGCAGCCACCGTGCGTTGGACATTTGCCGGATCGGCTTTTGCCGCGTCCGCCGCGTCCTTGAACCCGCGATAGGTTGCTACCTTCACCGCAAAGTCGTTCGCCTCGGCGAGATCGATTGCACGCTCGGCAGCATCGGAACCGGCGACGTCGGAATCAAAACATAGTATTACTTCATCCGCCAAGCGACGGACGGAGCGCAGATGGTCGGCGGTGAGCGCGGTGCCCGACGACGCGATCACATTCCGCACGCCACTCTGGTAGCTCATCAAAAAATCCATCTGCCCCTCCACGAGCACCGCGGCCTTGGCCTCGCGGATCGCGTCCTTGCTCTTCCAAAATCCGTAGAGTAATTTGGATTTCTGGAAAATCGGCGTCTCCGGACTGTTCACGTACTTTGCCGTCACATACGCCGCCTTTGGATCGCCCGACGTGTCGAATTGCGGAAGGATGCGGCCGGTAAAGCCGACCACTTTGCCAAGATGATTATGGATCGGGAACATGACGCGGCCGCGAAACCGGTCCAGCATCATCCCCCGTTCCGTCTTTATAGAGAGCCCCGCCTGCAAAAGATCCTGCGGCGCAGAACCGCTATTCAGCAGATGCATAGACAATCCCTCCGGCTCGTTCGGCGCCCAACCGAGTTCAAACTCTTCTACCGTTGCCGGCGTGAGCCCGCGCTCCGTTAAATATTGCTTGACGATCGGCGCGGCGCCGAGTTGTTTCTTATAAAAATCCTTCGCCTGCGCGTTCAGATCATAAAGCAATCCGGTGAAGCGATACTCTGCGGGATTCTCGTGCCGCAGTTCCACGCCTGCTTTTTCCGCGAGCATGCGGAGTGCCTCGCCGAATTCCATATTCTCGTATTTCATCACAAAACCAAAGATATCGCCGTCCGCGCCGCACCCGAAGCAGTGGAACCGCTGGCGCTCCAGCGAGATGCTGAACGACGGCGATTTCTCGTGGTGGAACGGACACAGCGCTTTGAAGTTCTTGCCCGCGGGCTGCAACGTCAAATATCCGCGGAGAAAATCCACGATGTCCAGTTTGCCTTTGATAAGTTCGGTGGTGTTGGATGGCATGATCGCGCGAGGATTGTTGTCTGAATCTTACGGCAAAAAAAATAGCGCCGCAACAGGGCGCTATTTTTCTGGCTTTTGTTTGTTCAAAGGATCACCGTATGCAAGAATCCGATGTTCTGATTGAGCATGATGCATAACCCCGCGACCACAATAACGAGCAGGCCGCCGGCGATGAGCTTCGGATATTGCACGCGGATATTGATGAAGATGTTCAGCGCGAGCGCAAGCAGGAAGAGTATCATCACAAAAAAGTAAAAATCGTTAGCGAGCGCCTTCGGATTGGAGAATATCTGTTGGATCATAGTGCTCTGCGTCGCGAGCGGTGACGCCGCGGCGGTCGTTCCAACGGACGGCGCAGTGGAATTCGCGGGCACCGTCGCGGGCGTCACCGGAACGGTCTGCGTTGCGGCACCTTTCACCGCGATAAACGTCTGCTGCATGGCGGGAGCGGATGAGCTCTGCATTGCAACGATCACCGGCACCGTGGCTGCAGGAGGCGTGGCAACGACCGGCTTCTTGGTTGGCGTGGTGGACTTTGCGGGTTTTGTCGCCGTCACAGCGGTGCTTGGCGCAGTGGCGGGTGCCGTTGCGGCGTTTGCCGTGTCAACGAACGTCACCGGTGCCGTTGCCGGAGCAGGCGCGCCGAACTCCTCCACCACAAACGTGGTGAGTTGGCCGTTATAGATCCCTTGCGCGGTGGCCATGCCGATCTGGGTAAAGTCGGTGCTTAAAATATTTGCGCGATGTTCGGGCGAATTCATCCACGCGGTCGTCACGTCCTGTGAATCGGAAAAATTCACCGCAAGGTTTTCGCCTGCGTAATCGAAATTGTATCCGGCCTGCTGGAACCAATACCACGGCGTGAGCCCCTGCGGGCTCGTATGAGCGAAATATCCTTTGCTCGCTTCATCGTTCGCTTTCGCCTGTGCCGCCGCCTGGAGCAAAGGACTCACCTGAAGGTCCGGAAGTCCGTTCGCCACGCGGCTCTGATTGGTCTCGTCCAATAATGCATTCACCTCGATGATCCCGAACAGCTTCGACTGTGGAAGAATATACTTCGCACCGAATACAAATGCCGATTCGGCCACGAGCGCCACCATACACACGAACGCGACAGTGCGGATAGACAAAATAAGGGGCTTATAATTGTTATCCTCGTGCGGGATGAAGTACTTTTTGAGTGCTTTCGTGGTCTTTCTCATATGGCTATATTATATCATATCCCAATAAATAACACAATACCCCCTCTTTCGAGGGGGTAT
>CAZXCH010000064.1:0-3742 GCA_964639165.1 uncultured Candidatus Saccharibacteria bacterium
AAAGGGAGCTGCTCTACCAGACTGAGCTATAGGGGCAAACGGCGCACATGCGCCTTCGTTAATATAATGAAAAAACGGGATAAATTCAACCTTTCTTCCTGAACACGGTGAGGCCGACGCGCTTCGCATATCCGCACTTAGCGGCAAAGGCGAAGTTCTTGCGTTCGGTCTCGAAGTAGATGGATGTCCCCTTCGCCCTCACAGCGATCTTCTTCATCATCGCCCGCCCAAGACCTTGGCGCTGATATTCCGGCGCGATGATGAGGTCGAGGATCTTTGTGTCGATCGCAAAATCGCTGAGCGCCCTGCCGATACCAACGAGCTCACCGGCGCCGTTCCGCGCGGAGACGACGATGTCGCAATTGGCGAGCGAGCGCTTCATGCGCGCAAGCGAATATTCTTTCTTTGTTCCCCACCCGAGCTCTATATAAAGCGCCGCCGCTTCGGCGGGCGTTACCGATTTTTTATCCGTCGAGATGACGATGTCATGCGCGGTGGACATGTCACGCTATTGCTCTTTCTCCAGTTTTTCCAAAAGGTCTCTTTCTTTGCTGTTTGGTTTCTTCGGCGCTTTAATGACAAAGTTCACAAGAAGATCGCCGCGGGCGCGCGAATTGATATGCGGCATCCCCTGTCCGGTGATCCGCAGATGCTCCTTAAGATTGAATCCCGCCGGGATCTCCACCATCGTCGTGCCGCCGGAGATGATGGGCACCGAGATCGCCTTGCCAAGCAGAAGATCCACGAGCCTGAGTTCTTTCGTGACGATGAGGTCGGCGCCATGCCTCGCGAACACCGCGTGCGGCTTCACGCGCACGCGCACGTAAAGATCGCCTGCGGCAGTGCCACGCTCGCCGGCCTCGCCCATCTCCTTCACTTTGATGATCTGATTGTCATCGATGCCCGCGACGATATCGATGTTGATATCGCGGTTGGCTTCCACGCGGCCCGCGCCCTTGCAGACGCTGCACGGCTTCTTTGGGATCTCGCCCGAGCCGTGGCACTTCACGCACGTCTTTACCTGCGAGAAGCTGCCAAAAAATGTCCGGCGCTGTTCGCGGATCTGACCTTGGCCATCGCACGTGGTACATTTTTCAAACCCGCTGCCCGGCTCCGCGCCTTTGCCGCTGCATTTTACGCATTGAACGAACGTCCTCAGCCGCACGGTCTTGACCGTGCCACCGAACGCTTCCTCCAGCGTGACCTGCTCCTGGATCTCAAGATCGGAACCCTTCTCGTAGGTCTTGCGCCGTGGCTGGCCGCCGCCGAAGAAGCTCTCAAAGATATCACCGAAATCGCCCATATCGCCGAACTGCGAAGGGTCGAAGCCGCCCATGCCGCCAGGGAATCCGGCTCCCCATTGCGCGCCGGCGTTACCGCCACCGAAGCCTCCCATCGGATCCGCCGTACCGAACCGGTCGTATTGCGCGCGCTTGTTCTTATCCGAAAGCACCTGATATGCCTCGTTGATCTCTTTGAACTTCGCCTCGTTGCCGCCGGCCTTGTCGGGATGATGTTTGTGCGCAAGCGTACGGTATGCCTTCTTGACCTCCTCCTCGGAGGCGGTTTTTTGGATGCCTAAAATTGAATAATAATCTTTCATAGAAATTTAATACCTTTCCGCGCGGGAATTAATACCCGATGATCTCCCGCTGTGTCGTCTCTTCGGACACCTTCATGAATCCCGACGCAAGAAGGATCTCATAAAAGACCAATGAGATGAACTGCGCGAGCCATACGAAGAGGATGCCGATCGTACGCAGACCGATGAACAGCACCGTCACCCAGCCGACATCGAACCATCCCGATGACTGGCTCTGCCATGCATTCAGCACGCCGTTCAGCACATTGTAGAAGGCATCGCTCGTAGGAGACGATGATGCGACGGGCTGTGCCGCATTCTGCAGGAACGTCTGCGTAAATTGCGCGGCCGTCTGCTGGATCGCAATGCTCTGCTGTGCGGTGTTAAGACTCTGGAAGCTCGGGTTGTTCGCGAGCTCCATTTTAGAGAGGCTCTCGGCGAAATTGCCGAAGGTGCCGTTGAGCGACAGCCCAGGATAGTAGCCGTTCACGAGACCCGATGTCCAGTCGAAGAACGACCGGAAGCTCTTCTGCGAGACGACGAGTGCGTTGCTGCTGATCTGGGGAACATATGCAAGAATCATGAACAACAGGATCGCGGTCGTGAATTTGCCAAGCATGTTTCCGCTCGCCCCGAAGAACGGAATCTCGACCGCGTTCTGTACGCGTGACCGGGAAGCAAAATGACCCCACAACAGCATGGTAAGCATGATAAGCGCGACGATCCCGATGACCCGCATATCATCCCGCCAAAAGAATCCGAGCGAGGCCGCCGTCTCAAAGAAGATGACGACGAAGCTCCGCGCGATACCTTTTGCCAAAAAAACCTCCATCACGCACATCACTCCGAAAAATATCACCGCGGCGAGCAATATCCACACCGACAATCCTTGCGTGAGATAACGGTAGTAGAGATAGCCGAAGAGTGCCGCGGAAAGAACCGCAACGATATCAAGCACGAGCGAGCGCCAAAACCCGGGTGGGCGGGATCGGGTACTGATCTTAGACTGATCGATCAGGTTCTGCGTCTCCTGTGGGGTTCCCGCCATTATCGCCTTGAGGTCCATTGGTATTATTATACGCTGCCTGTCCGATTTTTTGTATCTCGGTGGAAAGCGCCTCGATCGCGGCCTTGATCGCCGGCTCGTCCTCGGTATCCTTCACTTTCTTTAATGCCTCAAGTTTTTCATCCACGCCGGCTTTGATGTCTGCCGGTAGTTTATCCCCAGCGTCTTTGATGGCCTTCTCGGTAAGGTAGATGGTCGACTCAGCCTGGTTACGCGTTTCTATAAGCGCTTTCTTTTTCTCGTCTTCCACCGCGTGCTCGGCCGCTTCTTTCTTTAACTTCTCAATTTCTTCTTTGGAAAGGTTGCTGGATGCCTCCACTTTGACGGACTGCACCTTGCCGCTTGCTTTGTCTTTTGCCGAAACGTTCAAGATACCGTTCGCGTCGATATCGAACGTTACCTCCACCTGCGGGATGCCGCGCGGCGACGGCGGGATGCCGTCCAGGATGAACTTCGCGAGCGTCTTATTATCGCCGGCCATCGGGCGCTCGCCCTGGAGGACGTGCACCTCCACGGACGTCTGGTTGTCGGCAGCCGTGGAAAAGACCTGCGACTTCGCCGTCGGCACGGTCGTGTTCTTCGGGATCATCGGCGTCGCCACGCCACCATACGTTTCGATGCTGAGCGAAAGCGGCGTTACATCGAGCAAGAGAATATCCTTTACCTCGCCTTCCGTCTTGCGGCCTTCGGCTTTCGCGGCCAGGATCTCTCCCTGAATGCCCGCGCCGAGCGCGACCACCTCATCCGGATTGATACCCTGATGCGGCTCTTTGCCGAACAGCGTATTCACCGCTTCCTGCATCGCCGGCATGCGCGTCTGACCGCCCACGAGGATCACTTCATTGATCTCACTCAATTGATACCCGGCACCTTTCGGCGCGGGCGAGGTCACCGTTTCTTTCGTAAGCTGAATGGAGCGATCGATATATTCCTGCACGAGCGATTCGAGCTTCGCCCGCGTCATTTTGATCTGGAAGTGTTTCGGACCGTTCGCGTCGGACGAGATATACGGAATGTTGATCTCCGTCTCGAGCGCGGTGGAAAGTTCATGCTTCGCACGCTCCGCGGCTTCCTTCAGGCGCTGGACCGCGAGC
>CAZXCH010000065.1:0-3654 GCA_964639165.1 uncultured Candidatus Saccharibacteria bacterium
GTCGCCGGCATAGAGCCCGAGCGCGAGGTTCTCGCCGAGTGCGAGGTGCGCGTACCCGACGCTGCTCGCGACGGTGATCGCGCTCTCCCCTTGCGGGCCTACGTGTGCGAAATATTGTTGTTGGAACATGTCATCGAGACGAAGTGTGGCGATGGCATCGAGTGTCGCGTTCTCCCCGAGCGGCAACAGATTCCCGTTTTGCGCACGTTGGTCGTTCGTCTGCGCGATCACACCCACGCTCGTAAGCGCGTTCGCTTTTTTGGGCGCAGATTTGGGAGGCTGCAGTAAGGGCGACGGCCATGAAGTGGAGGCATTCTGGCCAAGTTGTGTGCCTATCGTCGTTTCTATGGAATTCCCGAACGATGCGATATTCTGCAACGGCAACGAAAGCGATTTCTGAAAATACCACAACGCGCCGGCGGCAATCACAACGGCAACGCCAATGAGCACCAACCGGCGCTTCGCCTTTTTTTTGCGCGACGCAGCTACTGCATCGTGCGAAGGCGGCGTCGGAACTTCCGGCGGCAATTGCGGCGGGACAGCTTGTGGATCGATCTGGTTCAAGGCTAGTTCTTCAAATAACGGCGCACTGCCCAAAAACTGGAGAGTCCTCCGATGACCACTCCAAACAAAAGCTCATAGAGGAAAAGCTGGATGATGTGCATATAGAAATACTGGAAGATATTCAGCCCCGGAATGAATTCGTTCAGATACGGCGAGACGAAATACAATATGGGTGCAAAGACAATGATGCTGATGAAGGCCGCGATCAACCCCCATAGCATGCCTTCCACCACGAACGGGCCGCGTACGAGACTGTTCGATGCGCCCACCACGCGCATCACGCCGATCTCCTCGCGGTTGGAATAGATGGCAAGGCGGATCGTATTGAACATGACAAGTCCCGCGACGAGCGCAAGGAAAACAGTAAGGATCCATCCGCCGATCGAGACGTCGCGCACGATCGCCGCCAAACGATTGATCACGTCCTGGTTCTGCGCATAGCTGATCGTATCGATGTACGGGGCGAGATCCGGTGAGCTCAGGTAATCATTGATGGCGCCGTATTGGCTCGGATCTTTTGCCTTCACATTCAACGACGCCTCAAGCGGATTCGCATCCAGCTCGTTGATTGCCTGACTGACCGTCGGATCGCTCGCATGATTCTGCTGGAACGTGGCAAGCGCCTGGTCCTGGGAGATATAGTCCACGCTTGCCACTTGAGACAATCCCTCGAGAGACTGTTGAATATTCAAGATCTCGTCTTCTGACGTGTTGGTATTGAAATAGACGCTGATATCGATCTTATCCTGGATGGCCGACGCCGCAGCATGCGTGACGACGCCAAAAATGATGAGCCCGAGGAATCCGATCGCGGCGAGTGTCATAATGGCGACCGTCGCCGTGGAAAGCCAGCCGTTACGCCAGAAATTTTTGAAACCGAAGTGAAATATGCGCGAGATGATGGTGAACATGTGTTTTCTTTTATTATACGCTGATTGGTTTGATACTCTCCTCCTTTTTTATGCGCTCACCGTCCTCGTGTGGCATTTGCGCATAAAAAAGGAGGAGAGTATCAAACCAGTATATATTTTCCTTTCTTTTCGTCGCGGACGAGGCGGCCCTTATCCAATGTTATCACCCTTCTCTCCAGATTGTTGATGACCTCCTTGTCGTGCGTGGCCAATACCACCGTAGTACCCAGTTGATTGATCTTTTCTAACAATTTGATGATCTCGAAGGTGTGGAACGGATCAAGATTCCCCGTCGGCTCGTCCGCGATCACCACCTCGGGGCGATGGATCATCGCGCGCGCGATGGCGACACGTTGGCGCTCGCCGCCCGATAGCTCATTTGGAAAGTTCTTTACTTTATCCCCAAGACCCACCATATCCAACACTTGCGGTACGAGCTCTGCGATCTCCCGCTGGGGCCGTCCGGCCACTTCGAGCGCGAACGCAACATTCTCATACGCGGTCTTCGTAGGAAGCAAACGAAAATCCTGGAACACGACACCGATGTGGCGCCGGAATGCTGGCAATTCATTGTCTTCCAATTTATTTACTTCATATTGTCCGAAAAAAACACGTCCTTTTGACGGTTTTTCCTCTCCGATCAGCAACTTTATAATAGTGGATTTTCCCGCGCCCGAACGTCCCGCAAGGGAAACAAATTCTCCGGGGTCAATTTGAAAATTAACATCCTCCAGCGCGACCCCATGGCCCGTATAATGTTTGGAAACTCCTTGAAAAACGATCACGTAGTTAATGATACACTATTTCGTTTGGCGTTCCAACATCGCCTCGATGAACATGTCGATATTTCCCGCCAACACTTCGTCCACGCGCGAGGTTTCGGCATCGGTGCGATGGTCCTTCACCATCTGATACGGATTCAATACGTACGAACGGATCTGGCTCCCCCACTCCGGTTTCACTTTCGTGCGCAACGCGCCGACCTCTTCCACTTTTTCCTGTTCCATCAGTTGAAAAAGCCGCGCTTTCAGAATTTTCAATGCCTGCTCCCGGTTCTGCTGTTGAGAACGCTGGGCGCGCGAACTGATCGCGATGCCCGTAGGAATGTGTACTATGCGCACGGCGGTCTCCACTTTGTTCACATTCTGGCCGCCAGGCCCTCCCGCGCGCGAGAATTCGAACTTCAGATCGCTTTCTGGGATCTGCAGTTTTGATTCCTCAAGCGCCGGCAGATCGGGCACCACTTCCAAAAGTGCGAATGATGTCTCGCGCGAGTGTTTTGCATTGAACGGCGAGATGCGCACGAGTCGGTGCACGCCCTGCTCGTTCTTTAAATAACCGTACGCGTATGCGCCGCCCACCTCGATCGTCCACGAACGCGGATTATCATCCACCACGCGCACCTTCCATCCGCGAGTCTTCGCATAGCCCTCGTACATCGCGCCAAGCATGCGCGCCCAATCTTCCGCGTCTTCGCCGCCCGCGCCGGGATAGATCGCAAGCACCGCCGATTGCTTGTCATAGCGTCCGATGAAAAGCTGTGTCAGTTCAAACTCACGGAACTTGCGCTTGATATCGTGGAAAGCATCCTCATCGAATACTGCTTTGAGCGCATCTATCCCCTCACGGATCTCCTGTTGTTTGGAGACGATGTCATTCAGCTCGCCGAGCTCGCGGATCTTTACGTCCGCATTCTGGCGGTCGTTCCAAAAACCGGCGGATGACATTTCCGTTTCAAGTTCCGCGATCCGTTTTTGTTTGTCCGCGAGGTCAAAGACGCTCGCCCAGCTGGCGAGCTTCGGTATCCAATTCGTTAAGTGCTTCGGTATAGTCCATTGGTAATTACTTTTTTTTGTTTTTCAGATACTCTTTTTTTTGCCAGTTGTTTGCGCAATACTGGCATGACCCTTCGCTGGCAAAAAGTTTACCGCATGATCCGCACTCATCATTGGCTTCGATATGCGACGGCCCCCAACTCTGTTTCACTTCCGGAACTTTTATTTCCGGAGATTTCACCACCGCCGGGGCAGGCGGAAGTAACTCTTCGTTTGATTCTTCCGGAAAGGGTAAAAATGGCTGTTCTCTAGAGGGCATACCTCTATTATATCCGTTTCACCCCGAAAAAGAAGCTTTTTATTCTGAGCCACCTCCCGGATTTGAACCGGGGACCTTTGCTTTA
>CAZXCH010000066.1:0-3520 GCA_964639165.1 uncultured Candidatus Saccharibacteria bacterium
CGGCATCAATTGGCGTATGAAAATTGACGTTTTGGATAGCGTAGGTTATAATACATGGAGCAGTGCGAGGCCGAACTATGAAGTGGGTAACGGTTGCTGGCAACGGTTTGTGGAAACTATGGAACGGACTGTCGTTCTTTCTCGTTTCCGCTATATGTTTTACGCAGAAGAATACCGGCTTCAAATTCATTAAAGAAGCCGAAGAAAACCCCGCATCCCAAGCGCCCCTCGAACTTCTCAATCAGGATTCTGATTGGGGATAGGATTTTTAATCCTCCAACGGCCGCCACCTCCGATAAGGTGGCATTTTTTTTCGAGGCCTTGCTAAATATTAAATATTGATGTATCATAACCAATAATGCTTACTAAACGAGTAAAGGCCCGCATCGTGGGCGATAATAAGAAGCACGATAAAGATACCGGTTCCGCCCAGGTGCAGATTGCCATGACCTCGCGTCAGATCGATGAATTGGCATCGCATCTCAAGAAAAACCCGAAGGATAATCATTCCCGCCGCGGTCTTTTAAAGATGGTATCCAAGCGCAGGAAGCTGCTTGCGTACATGAAGAAGCACGAGCCTTCTCTGTACGAGAAACTCATCAAGAAGCTCGATCTTAAAAAATAATGAAGCCCGGATCAAATTATTCCAACCAGCGGGTTGGGATTTTTGTTGATGTGTCCAATCTGTACCACTCAGCAAAGAACCTTTACCAGGGTCGCGTGAACTACGCGGAACTCATCAAACATTTGGTGGGCGGGCGTCAGCTCATCCGCGCGATGGCGTATGTGGTACGCAGTGAAGGCGTGGAGCCGCAGCAACCGCGCGGACATGTGAGGATGGCGGAAGCGGATCAAGCGGCGGCGGTATCGCTCGCGCCGGGTTCTCCGACGCTGAACGGCGAAAGCAACGGCGGCGCTTCTTCCGAGTCAAGCTTCTTTGAGGCTTTGGAAAAAGCGGGGCTTGAGCTTCGTATGAAGGATCTGCATATCTATGCCGGCGGCATGAAGAAGGGCGATTGGGATGTTGTACTCACGGTAGATGTCATCCGCATGATGCCATTCTTGGATGTGATCATTCTGGTGACGGGTGACGGGGATTATATTCCCCTTATCAATTACGTAAAATGGGGAGGCGGGCGAGTGGTCGAAGTCGCCGCGTTTCGAAGAAGCGCATCGTCAAAGATAGTGGAAGCCGCGGACGAGTTTGTAAATATAGAGACCGTCCCGCGGGCAATCATGAAGCCGAGTTTTGTGCGAAGAGGGAAGAGACCGTCGCAGTCGGACAATCATTAAAAAATAATTAACTAACGAAGCGCGATAAAGGGGATATCATTCCGAGCTTTGTGAGAGATTCGGGCCAATGGGGCGCAGATCTTTCCTAAAGCTCAGGATGATAGAACTCTCCGGGTTCGCGATTCTATCAAAAATCATGTTACAAAGAAAGCAGTTTTCAGTTGAGATCGCAGGAAAGACGTTGACGATAGAGGTTTCCGCGCTGGCCGAACAGGCGAACGCCGCGGTCATCGCGAAGTATGGCGAGACAGTCGTACTCGCAACCGCCGTGATGGCGCGCAAGGACAGCGACATCGATTACCTGCCGCTCAAGGTGGATTATGAAGAGAAATTCTATGCCGCGGGAAAGATCCTTGGCAGCCGCTATGTACGCCGCGAAGGCCGCTCATCCGAAGAGGCCATCTTGGCCGGCCGCTTGGTGGATCGCACCATCCGTCCGCTCTTCAACGACAAGATGCGTCGCGAGATTCAGGTGGTCGTCACCGTGTTGCAGATCGACGAGCAGAACGATCCGGAATTCGTAGGATTGCTCGGTGTCTCCACTGCGCTTTTTATCTCCGACATCCCGTGGAACGGTCCGGTGGCCGGCGTGCGTGTCGCGCAGAAGACGGATGACAAGCAGTTTATTGTGAATCCCGATAACAGCACCGTCGCAGAGCCGAACCTTCCGATATTCGATGCGTTCGTTTCCGGTTCCAGGGATCGCATCAACATGATCGAGCTTGGCGGTTTGGATGCGCAGGAGAAAGACGTCGTCGTGGGTTTCAAACTCGCGCAGACCGAGATCAATAAATTGATTGCGTTCCAGGAGCAGATCCAAAAAGAGATCGGTAAGCCGAAGGCGGAGGTTGCTCTCGCCGAGCCGGACGAGGATATCAAAACGGAGATCCGCGCATTCCTTGCCGACAAATTGGAGGCAGCGATCTATAAGCCGACGAAAGTTGAGCACACAACGGCTGTCGGCGCGTTGAATCACGAGCTCAATCTGCATATCAAAGAGAAATTTGGCGCTACGAAAGAAAAGATAAATTGGAAGGCAGTTGAATTCCTTTATGACGAGATGGTGAATGACCTCGTTCACAAGAATATCTTGGAAAAAGAGCAGCGTCCGGATGGACGCAAGCTGGATGAGGTCCGTACGCTCGATGCAGAAGTGGGATTGTTCTCGCGTACGCATGGTTCCGCGCTCTTTGTTCGCGGCAACACTCAAGCCCTTGCTATCACGACGCTCGCGGCGCCCGGGGCCGAGCAGATGATCGAGACGATGGAGACCACCGGCAAGCGCCGGTTCATGTTGCACTACAACTTCCCGCCATTTTCGGTCGGCGAAGTGGGTTCGTTCCGCGGCCCCGGGCGCCGCGAGATCGGCCATGGTAATCTTGCGCGCAAATCGCTCGAGCGTTTGATTCCGAGCAAGGAGGAATTCCCTTACACGATCCGCGTCGTTTCGGAGATCATGTCTTCCAACGGCTCGTCTTCGCAGGCCACCGTCTGTGCGTCGGCGCTCTCGCTCATGGATGCCGGCGTGCCGCTCAAGAAGCCGGCCGCGGGCATTGCGATGGGACTCATGATGGGCACCACGCCGGACGGCCATTCGGACGTCAATAATTACAAAGTGTTGACCGACATCCAAGGACCGGAGGATCACCATGGCGACATGGACCTCAAAGTTGCGGGTACGAACGATGGCGTGACCGGCATGCAGATGGACGTCAAAGTGGACGGCCTTACGATCGAGTTGCTTGAAAAAGCATTCGAGCAGGCAAAGCAGGCGCGCCTGCACATCTTGAAGACGATCATCGCAACGCTACCGAAGCATCGCGATGCGATCTCACCGTTCGTGCCGAAGATCCGTCAGTTCAAGATCGACCCGGCCAAGATCGGTACGGTCATCGGTCCCGGTGGCAAGATGATCAATGGTCTCATCGCCAAGTACGAATTGGCAGGCATTGATATCGAAGAGGACGGCGGCGTATACGTCTCCGGCGTTGACCTCGCAAAGGTGGAGGCCGCAGTTGCGGAGATCATGGGCATGACGAAGGAATGGAAAGTGGGAGAGATCGTTGAAGGGCCGATCGTGAAAATTCTCGAGTTCGGTGCGATCGTCGACCTCGGCGGTGGTGCCGACGGCATGATCCACGTCTCCGAGCTCAAGCAGGGATTCGTGAAACAAGTGGAAGACGTCGTCCACCTCGGCGACCATGTCCGCGCGAAGATCATCAAGGCG
>CAZXCH010000067.1:0-3387 GCA_964639165.1 uncultured Candidatus Saccharibacteria bacterium
TAGTCCGGCAAAGCAGAGGGTATTTTTATATCTTCTCTTTATTCCCAAAGTATTTACTTATCGCCAAAAATCCGATATTCTAAGACCTGAAATCAGCATGCCGCGATAGCTCAATGGTAGAGCATCCGCCTGAAGAGCGGAGTAAGTGAGTTCGATTCTCTCTCGCGGCACAACAAAAGAAAACTCCCTTTTGCTGGGAGTTTTCTTTTGTTGTGCCCTCGGTAGGAATCGAACCTACATCAAGACCTTAGAAGAGTCCTGCTTTATCCATTAAGCTACGAGGGCAAATCGAACGATTTCGTTCGTCGCATTGATTCTAAACCAAAAGTAGGATACTTTAAAGAGGCTCACTCGGCGCTCGTTGCGCCGATCGATCCATGACGGGCCGTCGTATACCGGTAGTACGACTGCTTTGGGAGCAGTTAGACAGGGTTCAATTCCCTGCGGCCCGACAATAAAGAAAAGCCCCGGAATAAATTCCGGGGTGAAAAACCGAGCTGAAGATTGCGCAAGACACGGCGCGCTTTGCGCCGGTTGGAACGTTTGAACGCCTTCTGGACCAGATCGATCGCGGCATTGAAGTCCATACGGCGAACAGCGTCAACGCATCGTGAGAGAATGCGGATGATCTCTTCCCATGTTCTCACCCCGAACGCTTCATGCAGCGCATCGTGGCGATCGACTTTCATGAGAAGAAAGTTATGCCGGTTGTTTCCGTGAAACGGCCCGTCTTCCCGGCACCGAGGGGTGAGGTGGTGGACATTCCTCACTTTTTTATCTTTCTTATTCTCCCTGATCCTCAGTCGCTTGGGGAAAAGGGCATGGACACCAACTTTCTTGCCTGAAAAAAGAGCTTCTTCCCGCTTCTTAAGTTGCTTGATGCGAATCGCAACCATCAAAGCATCATTGGGAGACGCCAGCCCAAAGACGTTCTCAAGCACTCCCACCTCGACCGCTCCATGTGCCTCCATAAGAAGGCGCGTGACCAACTGCTGATTGTTCGCCTCCCGCGAGGACCTCCTTTTCTGATTATAAAATTTATCGGACGAACAATGCGTAAAACGTTTTCCTTGGTGGTGAGCCGTTTTCCAACCCATCGTTTTCCCCTCCAAAGATGTAAATCGCTTCCTGATTTGATTATAGAATACTTCCGCTAGAAAAGATGTGTGCAAGTCGCGCTTTTCTGTGGATAAAACCGGCGGCGGATTGCAAAGTCAGGTCGTTTTCGCTACCATTCTCCTCAATGGCGCGCTTAGCTCAGCGGTAGAGCAACTCGTTTACACCGAGTGGGCCGGGGGTTCAACTCCCTCAGCGCGCACAAGAAATCAGGAATTCAATTTATAGAAATTCTCGAAGAGTTTTGCCACAAGGATCGGACCGGTGCCGCCCGGGGTCTTGGTGTAATGGATGTTCTTTCCATCGGCGCCCACAGGATCAAAGTCGCCGACCGATTTTCCGTCGGCAGTGCGGTTGAATCCGAAATCTATCACAATCGCGCCATCTTTCAGGTGGTGCGTGCCAAAAAGATTCGCATGGCCGGCGCCCGCGATCACGATGTCCGCGTCGCCAAGCTTATCGTGGATGTTTTTGACGCTCGCATCCAACACCACAAGCTCCGCCACGCGATTCTGCAACCAGAATCCCACCGGCTTGCCGATAAGAAATCCCGCGCCGATGACGACTGCCTTCAATTCACGCAGAGCTCCCGGCGCATCCGAGAGATCGCCATGCTCGCGCCGTAATATTTCCTCCACGGTGGCCACCGACGGCGGCGCGATCTTCCCCCGCTCGGTGTAGAACGCGCCGAGCGCGGCCTCGCTCAGACAATCAACGTCCTTCTCTTTGGGGATCGCGTTCAGAACATAATAACGATTGATCGCCTCCGGCAACGGCAGCTGGACGATGAACGCGCCGCACGTTTTCGGTTCAGCGAGGCGACCGATCTCCGCACGAAGCGCGTCGGTCGTGATCGAAAGCGGCAATTGATAGAGGCGGAATTCAATCCCGAGTTCGCGTGCGACACGCTCTTTCTGTTTCAAAAAATTGAGAGATGCGGGGTCGTCGCCGACAAGCGCCGCGCCAAAAAATTTGCCGGACTTCGGCAGCGCCTGGAGCTGGCTCACGATATCGTTTGCGATGGTCTTTCCGTCAATGATCATATCCTGAGTATTGTGCAGCAAAACGGGCGCGACGGCAACCGATACGGCCGCTTATTTATTATCAATGCTCGCCCACAGGTACCGCGATCCCAAGCTGCGATATGGCTTCCATTTTGCCGTGATCTTCTCCGCCTGCGCTGGCGTGGGCGGCTGCTTCATCTTATATATGCGCCGAAGCGCGTTCCGCAATCCAAGATCGCCATACGAAAAGATATCGTCGCGTCGCAGGGAGAAGATCAGGAACATTTCCGCGGTCCAGCGGCCGATCCCCTTTACGCTTGTCAGATGCTCTATCACCTCTTCGTCGGTCAATTGGTCGATGGTCTTGAAGTTAAGCGAGCCATCCAGCGTTTTTTTGGCAAGGTCTTTTATAAATATCACTTTCATCCGCGATAAGCCGCACGTGCGCATCTTTGCGGCCGGCATCTTAAGGATCTCGCGCGGCGTGGGAAATTTCTTTCCCGGGGTAAGCGCGACGAAGCGATTAAAGATGGTGTCCGCGGCTTTGATGGAGAGTTGCTGGCTCACGATCGCTTCCACAAGCGCTTCGAACGGCCCTCGTGTGACAGTGATCTCACGAAGCTTTATCCCTTCAATGATGGTCTTCAGAACCGGATCGCTTTTTTTGAGGTGGGCGATCTTTTTATGATGCGCGGTGGACATGTAGCGTTACTCAATCCCCGGCACAGGGAACTTCAGCGAGAACATCTTCACTTTCTGTCTGATTGCCGCAAGCGCCGCTTCGTCCTCGCGATGCGCGAGCGTTTCATCGATAAGATCGGCGATCGTCTTCATGTCATTCAGGCCACAGCCGCGCGTGGTAAGCGCCGGCGTCCCCAAGCGCACGCCCGACGGGTCAAGCGGCTTCCGCGGATCGAACGGAATCATGTTCTTATTGATGGAGATGCCCACCTTTTCCAATGCCTTCTCAGCCTCTTTGCCGGTGATGTTCTTGCTACCAAAAACATCCACGAGCATCAAGTGATTATCCGTTCCGCCGGAAATGATGCGATAGCCCTTCTCTTGCAGCGCACTGGCAAGTGCCCGCGCGTTCGCGATCACCGCCTTGGAATATTCCGCAAATTCCGGCTTGAGCGCCTCGCCGTACGCGATCGCCTTCGCGGCGTTGATATGATCATGCGGTCCGCCCTGCACTCCCGGGAACACCGCCTTGTCGATCGCGGACGCGAATTGCTCCTTGCACATGATCATCGCACCGCGCGGCCCG
>CAZXCH010000068.1:0-3204 GCA_964639165.1 uncultured Candidatus Saccharibacteria bacterium
CGCATCCCAGTTCACCACATTCCACCAGGCCTCAATATAATCCGGACGCTTGTTTTGATACTTCAGATAGTAGGCGTGCTCCCAAACGTCCAGACCAAGCACGGGCTTTTGATGTTTCATGAGCGGACTGTCCTGATTCGGCGTTGAGGTCACGACGAGCCTGCCGTCCGCGTCTATCACAAGCCATGCCCATCCCGAACCGAAAACCCCCGATGCGGCTTTGGCGAATTCCTCTTTGAATTTTTCAAAATCTCCGAAAGCGGCAGTGATCGCGGCTGCCACACCATCGCCCGGCGCTTTTCCGAAGTTCGGCATGTTGGCTCCCATGATCGTCCAAAAGAACGAGTGGTTGCTGTGACCGCCCCCATGGTTGCGTATCGCCGTGCGAATATCCTCCGGCACTGTGTCCAGGTTGGCGAGCAATTCCTCCAAGGGCTTGTCCGCGATCTCTGGATGCTTGTCCAGTGCCTCGTTCAACTTAGTTACGTACGTCTGATGATGCTTGGTGTAATGGATCTCCATCGTCTTCGCGTCGATATATGGCTCGAGCGAGTCATAGGAATAAGGAAGTTTGGGAAGTTCGTATTTCATGAAATATTTGTTAAATTATTTTTTACCCGTTGCTTGCGACTCTTTATCCTTTATACTACATTATACAGGACGTTTGTTTTCATTGGGAGGTCGTCTAATGGTAGGACAGCGGCCTTTGAAGCCGTGAATCTTGGTCCGATTCCAAGCCTCCCAGCAAAGGTTGACATTTTCTTTTTTTTGTTGTAAAAAGACTGCAGCGCGGGAATCGCCCGGCTGGAGGAATATAAAGTGAGCTTTCTTGAGAGACTCTCGTCCCAAGAGCGTCGCGAACTCTGTGCCGGACTGGAAATGAGCCTGGCACAACTTGAACGCTACCTTGATCCCGGCCGGTCGATCAATTGGCGGGAACATAGGTGGCGCTTTCAAAACGTCCGCGACGATCTGTACTGGGAAGCAGTGCGCGTCCGCGAAACGGAAGCAACCAATTACCGTGGCTTTCTTGTGGGTTGTGCTGCTTACGTCTTCAATGCACGCGCCCGCACGTTCTTCGAACGCTGGCGGATCGTAACCGGAGCCAATTCCAAGGATTCCAAGGATGCTCCAAAGATCTGTGCAGAGAGGAGAATGCATGAAGAGGTCGAAAGGACGGGAGGTACGCTTATCATCGGCATGGTGATTGTCGGGGAACCTCAGCTTGACGATCACAGCCAGATACTGTGTCCCACCCTGCATCCCTGTCATGTGTGTCGGCAGATGCTTTCGACAAGCCCCTTTCTGCGACCCGACAGCACTATTCTCACTGCGCGTCCTCCCTTTAAAAAGGGGCGATACAGCGGAACGCCACTTGCGGTGACGCCGGACCACTGGTTGGAGGAGCATTCCATGCGGGAAGTTCTCTCCAAACATCGCGAGCCTTATCCGTACTTATAGACGCACGCTTAGCTTCGGCTAAACACGGCGTCTTTTTTTAGATCGGCTCCCACTGGATGATGGGTTCTTCCGGGCCGCGGTAGAGCGGTACGATCTCAATATCCTGGGTTTTTTTCTCGAGGCGGATGATATCAATGACGCGGCCAAAGATCTGGAAATCGCGCCGGAGAATGATCGGCTTGTACTGCGGGTCCGAGGATACCGGCTGGAGGATGACGGCATTCGATGCGAACTCTATTTTCTTTATCACCGCGAAGCTGTCGACGATCGCAACCACAAGATCATTGTTGTTCACATCTTCCGTCATCTCCACGAGCACATAATCGCCGGGTCGTATACCGGCATCGAGCATTGAATCGCCGACTGCCTTCACGCAGACCACATTATCTTTTTTGACCCCTTGCAAAAGCTCCGTCGCGACACAAATATAGTCGCCAAAGTTCCGCTGGGCATAGACCGCCATCTGATCGCATCCCGCGGACGCGATGACGGGAATATTGATCGTGGCGATGCCGACCGCGCCGGAACCGTCGTAATCCTCGCCCACGATGCGAATGCCCCTTGCTTCGTAGCGGCGGCGTTCGATGAGCCCTTTGCTTTCCAATGATTCAAGATACTGCGTGACCGCGCGCGGCGATGAGAACTTCATAAGCCGTACGAGCTCGGAAACCGTCGGCGACTCCCCGTTCTTCGCCATCAATCGCTTGAGAGAATCATAGAAATTCTTTTGCTTTTCGGTGAGCCGTGCCGGTTTTGTGTTCATATATATATGATATCACATCCATATATATACTCTATATACACTGTGGATAACCCTATTTTGTCACAACAACTTCGTCTCCCCCGGCGCGAAGGCAATATATTCAATGCCGTCTTCTTTGAGAAATTTCTGGAGCATCATCGCCGCAAAACTCCCGAATCCCTGAACGATCATGCTGTCATGCACACCGAACGCGACGCGCGGCTTTACGAGCTTCGCAAAGTCGATCGCCTCGCTGATCTTCATCCACGGACCGGCGACCGGGAGCGCGAGCACATCGATCGGCCGCTTGGGATCATAAAACGCATCACCCGGGAAATAGAATTTGCCGGCCACGAAGTAGCCGGTATTCTCGCATGCGCCCATCGTGTCATAGATGATGGCGTGATCCTTCCCAAACCCTTCTATCAACACACCGCCGGTGCCGTTCGTGCCGCCCACCGTCGCGGATTGTGTATCACCCACCACCGTGCACGGGATATTCTTCTCCGCGAGCAATTTTGCCACGGCGCTATTGCTCACCACCGTCGCGCCCGGATTGTTCGCAAGCACCGCCTGGATGGATTCAACGTGATAGTGATCCGTGTGCTCATGGGTGATCAGAATGATGTTGATCCCCGTCACCGCCTTGACCGGTTCCGTCGTGAACGAACCGGGATCGGTGAGTATCTTTATTCCTTCGCTCTCCAACACGAGGCAACAATGCCCAAGTTTTGTGATGTTCATATCTATAGCGGGGTGACTGAGACTTTAGTCACCGTGATTTCACTATTGCCCGGCTGTGAATCCCACGTTATGAATCCGATGCCTCCCCGAGGAAGGAGATTGCCGTTCATGACCGCGGGAACCGTTTGATTGTCCACATCGCACCGAACGTTGGATCCTTGTACCTCCATGGAGACAGGGAATCCGACAATGTACATGTGGGCCGCGGGCGTTACTAATGGCACTTTGTCCGTTAAGACGGTGGTTTGTCCGCCAGA
>CAZXCH010000069.1:0-2963 GCA_964639165.1 uncultured Candidatus Saccharibacteria bacterium
CTGCGGAGCGCGTGGAGGGTTCGGAGAAGCTTTTGAAGCTTCAGGTCGACATCGCCGAACCGGAACCGCGCCAGATCCTTTCGGGCATCGCAAAATGGTATGCGCCGGAGGATCTTACGGGGAAAAGTGTCGTGATCATCGCCA
Organism: uncultured Candidatus Saccharibacteria bacterium; assembly: GCA_964639165.1. Taxonomy (GTDB): domain Bacteria; phylum Patescibacteriota; class Minisyncoccia; order UBA6257; family 2-01-FULL-56-20; genus JAKAGE01. Next base: position 145 of record CAZXCH010000069.1, read on the forward strand.
ATCTTGAGCCGCGCATGATGATGGGCATGGAATCCAACGGAATGCTGCTTGCTGCGCACGGCGAGGATGGCGCGGCGGTGATTTTTTCGCCGATCAAAGAAGTTCCGCCGGGAGCAAAAATATCATGAAAAAAACTATTTTAATTGCAGTGTGCGTGGTGGTGGGAATAGCGATTCTTGGAGTATTGATGTGGTATGTGAGTAGTATTGGTAATTCTCAGGTAAATATAACAATTAACAACAATAATAATGTTCTAACGCCGCAGCCTACGGCGGTGGGACAACCAATAACAACCATGGATGGACTCGTAATAAAAGACGACGTGATAGGGACGGGGACGGTGGCAGCGTTCGGCGATGCGGTGACGGTCAACTATACCGGCAAATTGGATAACGGCACGGTCTTCGACAGTTCGCTGAATCCCGGACGGACGCCGTTCGGCTTCACCATCGGGAGCACGGTTCCGGGAAAGTCGGTGATCCAGGGGTGGAACGAGGGCGTGCAGGGAATGAAAGTTGGCGGAACGCGTGAGCTGACCGTTCCTCCGGCACTCGGATACGGCGCGGGCGGTGCGGGATCGGTGATTCCGCCGAACGCGACGTTGCATTTTACAATCACGCTGCTCTCGGTATCGAGCACGAGCAGCCAGTAGGGAATTAAAGAAAGAAAAAAAAGAAGGCGCTCGTGATGAGCGCCTTTTTGTTGCCGAGTTATCCGTCAGCTATTGTGACCTCGCGAAACGGGAGGTTTGATGACATATACTTGCACCCAGCCTATTCCGATACTATTTGCCTCGTCGATTGCCGCACGAAACGCATCGGCGGGATTTGTGCCGAAATGATAGCGGGGCGGTATCCGGAGATCGATATGACGGATATGCCTCAAGCGCCAATCCCTTCGCGGTATGGCTCCGGTGTCATCCACGGAAAAAATTCCCTTGCCGGGAATCAGTATTTTTGTTCCCTTGGAAAAGGCGCCGTAGTCGGTTGCGATGCCGGGGGTTGCGTTGGCATCGTTTTCGGCAGTTGTTAGCGATCCTGGCTTTGGGACGTAGGCGGTCATGAGGACCTTGACCGGTTCCATGATCGGTTGAGTGGTACGTGCCGAGCTTTGGTTGGTAATCACCGTAGCGCTACTTACGTTTGGGGCAAACGCTGAGCTTGCCGTGAGCAATGATACGATGGTTGTAACAACGACGAATAAAACCCTCAAAACAGGACCTCCATTGTGAGATATTGGTAATGACAACGAGCTAAAAATCTAACCCGGAAAAAGTTTATCACTGAATAGGTTTCTTGTCAACCGGAAAACAGACCCGTGGCGCCGAACGGTCATCTGCCTGGAGGCCACGCAGGGCTACCCCCTCTGTTTCCTTTATTGTTTCTTTATAAAAAATTTAATATATTTTTAATGTGCGGGGTGTATGGTGGAGGAATGAAAATCTTATTAATAGAGGATGAGCGGGAAATAGCGCGGTTCATAATAAACGGACTTAAGACGGAGCATTTCGCTGTGGATTGGGCAGAGACGGGCGCGAAAGGGCTTATGTGGGCAAAGGTCAATGAGTACGACCTAGCAATCCTCGATATTAATCTTGGCAATGGCGAAAGCGGCCTAGATATCTGCGAAGCGATCCGCGCCAAAGGGCGGACGTTCCCTATCATCATGCTTTCTATCGTAAACGATGCGCACACCAAGATCGAAGCGCTCAATATTGGTGCCGACGACTACCTCACTAAGCCGTTCTTTGTGGCCGAACTGCTTGCCCGTGTTCGCGCGCTCATGCGGCGCGAGAAGAAGCTCACCGGACCAAAGCTCATCATCACCGACTTGGTGATGGATACGCTTGCACATACCGTCGCGCGCGCCGGTCATGAGATCAAGCTGAACCGGAAGGAATTCACCCTGCTTGAATATATGATGCGTAACGCCGGGACAACGCTCACGCGCGGGATGATCCTGGAACACGTATGGGATATGAACGCCGACCCGTTCACCAACACGGTTGACGTTCACGTGCGCTTTCTCCGTTCAAAAATAGACGAAGGTCACGAGCAAAAGCTCATCAAGACGGTGCACGGCTATGGATATAAAATTGAAAATGACCGTGGGTAATTAATTTTCAACCTCGGTGTATAATAGATACCAATGAATACCTCCAAATCACATGTGCCGACCACGTTTGTCGTGCTCGGCGTCACGGGCGACCTTATGACGAAAAAGATCGCTCCGGCGCTTTTTAATCTGCACGAACGAGGGTTATTGCCGCCGCATTTCAGGCTTGTCGGCGTTTCTCGCCGAGATTGGAAAGACGAAGACCTTAAGCGGCACATTCAGGCCATCCTGGAGGTCAAAGTAAAGCACGCCTCACCGGCATCGGTCGCATCATTTTTGAAAACGGTGGTATATCACAAGATCACTTTTGATGCCTATGCAGATTACGTGGCGCTTGGTGATGCCTTGCGAAAAATAGACGACGAGCACGGCCAATGCTCCAACAAGCTTTTCTATCTTTCCGTGCCGCCACAGTTTTACGACATGATATTTACGAACATTCACAAGGCGCGGCTCACGGAACTTTGCGACGCATCGGCGGGCGGATGGACGCGTGTGGTGGTAGAAAAGCCGTTCGGCAGCGATGAAAAGAGCGCGAAAGCATTGGATGAGCGCATCGCGCGGCTGTTCAAGGAGGAACAGGTTTATCGCATTGATCATTATCTGGCGAAAGAAACCTTGCAAAATATTTTGACATTCCGTTTCTTTAATAATCTTTTTGAGGATAATTGGGGGCGTGAGCTGATCGAAAAGATCAATGTGCG
>CAZXCH010000070.1:0-2911 GCA_964639165.1 uncultured Candidatus Saccharibacteria bacterium
TTAATCCGGCGAAGGGTATAATTGAATAGATGCCATTTATTAAGAAACCGATCCAGTTGCAATGGACGCTCCATGCGCGCGCCAAAATGAATCACTACCGGCTAACGCCCTCGCGGGTGCGTCATGTGCTTCACTCGCCGAAGCGGGTGGAGGAAGGCGTCGCGCCGAAGACGGTGGCGATGATGCAGCCGGTTTCCATGAAGCTGGTCGGCAGAAAGGAGTCGTGGAGCCAAGAGGTTTGGGTGATGGTGCAGGATGTCGCGGGCGCGCGGAAGGTGATCAGCGCGTGGCGTTATCCGGGCGTCACAAAGCCGCGGGACGCGGCATTCCTTCGGAAGGAATACAGCGAATTTCTTGCCGAATCGCCCGTAGAAAGCGCCGAATGATAACTTTTTCCGTAAAATAAGGTACTATTGCGCGTATATGATCATCACCAGTTCTGCATTTGATGACGGGAGCATGATCCCGAGAAAGTTCACCTGTGACGGCGGGGATATGAACCCCGAGCTTTTGATACAGAACGTGCCCGCGGAGGCGCAGAGTCTGGCGCTCATATTGCACGATCCGGATGCGCCGATACCGGGAGGCTTCACGCACTGGACGGTATGGAACATTCATCCGGCAACGACCTTGATAAAAGAAGAGAGCATCCCGCCGGGCAGCGTGGAGGGGGAGAACGGCGCGGGCCGCGCAGGGTACTTCGGTCCGTGCCCGCCGCCCGGAGCACCGCATCATTATCATTTTCAGCTGTACGCACTGGACGAGATTTTGGATATTCCCGAAGGCGCGCCCGTGGCGGTGCTCCGGAAAGAGATAGAAGGACATACTCTCGCGAGAGCCGAACTGATCGGCCTCTATGGCCGCGACGGAAATGGTGTAGAATAAAAATGACACATATGGATAATATATTCTTTGACGCGACATTTGTAGCGACAGAAAAAAAACAGAACGAAAGGAGCCTTAACGAAGTACGTGCAGCGCACATATCCGACGACGATACCATGCTCGTCACCGCGTTCATGAAGGGCGATGGCGATTCATTCGCCGCGCTCGTAGATCGTTATATGCCGACGGTCTATAAATTCACATATCGATATGTGGGAAATGCCGACGCCACAAACGACATCGTACAGGACGTATTCATTAAGGTTTGGAAGAACATCAGAAAGTTCGATCCGGAAAAGAACTTCAAAACATGGCTGCTGACGATCGCAAAAAATACCGCGCTTGATGCCGTCAAAAAAAAGAAAGCGGTGTTGTTCTCCAGAATCGAGGAAGGGGAAACCGACCTCGATACGTTCCTTGCGCCGTATGTAAATGGGCCGGATCTGCCGGATGAGTTGCTGGAACGGAAGCAGACCAAGGCGAATCTGGAACAGATTCTCCAGAATCTGAGCCCGTCCTACCGGAGTGTGCTTTTTCTTCGGTATACCGAGCATCTCAAGTTCCGGGAGATCGCGGACACACTTCAGGAGCCCATTGATACCATCAAGAGCAAACATCGCCGGGCGCTTATTCAGCTCCGGAAATTCCTCGCAAGCACCTAAATAAGCCTCTGCTTCGTATAGTTGAAGGTATGAATTATGAAGATTTGTTTTCCACTCTTTCGACCCCGGAGCCCCCAGCCGGCCTGACGGAAAAGATCCTGCTTCGCATTGGTCGTCATGAGCGGCGGATGCTCGGGATAAAGATCGCCGCCTCGGCGTGCGTGTTCGGCGCATCGGTTGGTATCGCGGTGACGGGATACGTCAACCTCGTTGCGAGCCTTTCGCAATCGGGGTTCTTCCAGATATCCTCGCTTATGTTCTCGGACTTCTCGTCCATGGCTGCCAATTTTCCGGATTTTGCCTTCTCCGTGATCGAAACATTCCCGATTTTTACCACGGCGTTGCTGTTGAGCGGGGTATTGTTCGCCATCTGGTCCATGGCGGCGCTCATTGATAAAGCCTCGCTCTTCCGTCACGGGCGTGCAGGAACATTCTCGCTATGAGCAACTTTCTGGAATCAAAAAGGGTAAGGGCAGTGTTATGGATACTGAGTGGCTTGATCGTGCTCTTTGTGGTATTCGGGCTCGGCATCGCCGTCGGTTATGAACGCGCCGGATTCGCTGCGGGGTTTGACCGGAATTACTACCAGATATTTTTTGGCGGTCCGCCGGGCGGCCCGATCGGTATGATGGCACCGCCCATGCAGGGCGCGATCCATGGTGTAGTGGGGACGGTTATCGATGTTGGCACGTCCACCATTTCGGTGACGGATCAAAAGAACAATGAGCAGTCGGTCGCGGTGTCATCGGGGACGGTCATCCGCGACGGGGATAGCGACAGCGCAATCGGCGATATTGCGGTCGGCGACCAGATTGCGGTGATCGGCGAGCCGGACAGCAATGGTCAGATCGGTGCCCGATTCATCCGTATCCTTTCCGCAGTATCATCGTCGACCACAAACTAATTCACGACACACCATATTATGATCGGTAATTTCATAAAAAAAATGCGGGCACATAAGATCATTTCCGGTATCGTCGTGGTTGCAATTATCGGAGGGGGATATTATTGGTATGCAAGCGCAAATGTGGCGCCGACGGTCACGAAATACGTCGTTGAGGATGCGGCGACGGGAACCATCGTTTCTTCCGTTTCCGGCACCGGTCAGGTAGAGGCAGGAACCACCATCAATGTTACGGCTAAAGTTTCCGAGACAGTGACCTCCATACCGGCGAAGGTTGGTGAGCATGTATCCGCGGGCCAGGTGCTCGTCCGGCTTGATCCGACGAGCGAACAGCGCGCGCTTGCGCAGGCACAGTTAGCATTGGAACAGGCGCAACTTTCGGCGCAGGAGGCCAATCAGGTGGCGACGACGACGCTCTTGCAGCAGCAGGATGCCGTCACGACGGATAAACAGGCAGTGG
>CAZXCH010000071.1:0-2903 GCA_964639165.1 uncultured Candidatus Saccharibacteria bacterium
GTGTATACTATGGGTAGAAACTTGACATACCCCTCAGCTCTTTGACAGCCTTATATTTTTCCAAAAGGCCGTCATTATTGCAATTAATTCATTAATTAACCTTACTATCCATGAAAAGATTACTTATTTTCGCTGGACTGATAGTCGCAATAGGGAGCATTGGAGGGAATATCCTGACAGTACATGCTCAAACCGCCCCTGCACAGGCGCTTACGCCCGACCAGGTGGCAACCATACAGCAGGAGCTCGCCGTTGCAAAGGCAACCCTGGCAAATATTGAGATGCAGGCAGGGATGGTCCCCGCCGGCGATGGCGGATTGCCAAGTGTGATCCCGCCGTCAATCGCAGGAACCGGGTCGCAATCGGTGTCGCCTGTCGCGACGGCGCCGACCTCGGCCGCTTCAGCGGGACTTTCCGCAGCGCAGATCAATGAGTTCCAGGGAACGCTGAGCACGCTTGCCGCGACGCTTTCGCAGTTGAACACGTCGCTCGCCGCGAACACGACCCTTACTCCTTCGCAGCAAACAGCGGTGCAAGGAACGCTTAACGGCATGCAGAGCACACTCGTTGCAATGGCGAACACGATCGCAACTACGGGCAGTGCATCGGTTCCAGCTTCCGCACCGGTAGCAGTGAACACTCCGGCAACGGCGCCGGTGGCAGTTGCACAAACTCCGGCAACGACCCCGTCGACGCCGACGGTAGCGCAAACCCAGCCGGCGACGGTGAACACCGTGCCGCAGACCGCGCAGGCATCATCGCTTTGGTCTTTCACAAAGGCTCATTGGCCGACCATCGTGATCGTTCTGCTCGTCATCGCAATCCTTGCGATTTTGTTCTGGCCGGAAAAAGAAACAGTGCGGACGGTATCGACCGGAACATCCGGATCGGGAAAGCCTAAATTGGCTCCGACTCCGGACATTACCGTAACGATGTCCCAACACACCGATACTTCTTTTCCGAAACCAACAATGACCGGTACAAGCAGCACTCCCGCGCCGGCAACACCGGTTGCGAATGCAGTAGCGGCACCGTCACAACATTAATCGCAGATCGAGGTTCATTTGAACCGGAAAAACCGCCCAAAAGGCGGTTTTTCTATTCCGAGCACTTTTCTATGATGATCGGCGCATGAGCGAACTGCCGATTGGCGGTATATCCCAAACCAAAGGCGAGCGATGCCACAAAGAATAGGATCGCGCCGAAGGCGACTTCCCTTTTGTGCATCAAGATATATTTTTTTATTTTCTCCACCCGGACACTATACCCGGATGGACATTAAAACCTTATTAACTCCGGCGGTTAAAATTGCAGGTAGCTCTCCCATTTGGTGTACAGATCCCGCGTGGCGCGAATATCGCGCACGTTGTACTTTGCAATATCCAAAAACTTCTTCTTCTTGAAAAGCGGGCCGACGTCATCGCCGGTCACGCCACCGGCTTTGGGGCTTGGAATGCCAAACGCGCGCGACCATAGGTGCAGGCTTCCCTTACGGCGTGTTGCACCATAGAAGCTCAATTGCTCGGCAAGATCGATATGCAACGCTTCGGGATTGTTCTGATAGAGATAGCGACCGCGCATCAGGTCTTTCGTCGGTCGGATGCCATGCACCGCGGAACGGATCATAATGAACGGCATATCGAAAGCGCGGCCGTTGAATGTAATAAAGACCTGATAGTGCTCGGCGAGCTCCCAAAACTTTGCGAGCATATCTTTTTCCGTCATCTGCTTGAAACTGATGCCATCCTCCTTAACCTCCGCGTTCCGCTGGCCTGGCGCCTGGTAATAGACCGCGCCTTCGTTTTTGTGATAGTCCAGGAGGCCAATCGCGACGATTTCGCCCGTGAGTGGGGAAAATCCGAGGCCGTTCTTAAGGTCTTCCAATGCGATCTTGTATTCCTCCTCGCTGCCGGATTCCCGCCTGATCCACCGGGTGATGTTCTCCTGGGTGGCCTTATCGAGCGACTCAAAATCTTCCCCGATGGTCTCTATATCGATAACAAGCTTGTTGGTTGTTGACATTACCTGCATTCTAACATAAAATGGAATGACATTTGAAATAACGTTTAATCTCTATTTAATCATTCTATGGCACATACCAAAGCCATCGGTTCAACTAAATTAGGACGCGATTCCGTTGCCAAGCGCCTCGGCGTCAAGCTTCAAGACGGCCAAAAAGTGATGGTCGGCCAGATCATCATCCGCCAGCGCGGCACCAAGTACACTCCGGGCGTGAATGTCATTCGTGCGGACGATGATACCCTCTTTGCCGGCAAAAACGGCGTGGTCAAGTTTGTCACCAAAATGAAGGGTCACTTTGACGGATCCCGCAGGAAGGCCACGGTAGTACAGGTGATCTCCTAAGAAACTCCATTAAAAAAACCACCGAATAATCGGTGGTTTTTTATTCCGCCTTGACCACCAACACTCCAAGCTTTGCCATGACGCCTTTCTTTAGATCGATCGCCACCGAAAATTCACCGAGCTCTTTGATGGGATATTTAAGATCGATGTCAATGCGTTCCGCGCCGATCAGTTTGTGCTCTCGCATTGCCTTGAGGATCGTCTCTTTGTTGACCGAACCGAACACCGCACCGGACTTATCGGCTTTCAGCTCAAATTGGACTTTGGTCTCATTTATTTTGCGCGCAATCGATTCCAGGTGCGCCCGTGCTTCGTTGTATTCCTTTTCATGCGCAGCCTTCATGGACTCCAGCTTTTTTATCGCCTCCGGCGTGGCGGTCTCGGCGAGCTTATTGGGAAATAAGAAATTCCGCGCATAGCCGTCGCTCACATTCTTGATCTCATATTTTTTACCGACGTTACGCACGTCGCTCAGAAAGATTACCTTCATGATATTTTAATGATTACGTTTATTGTCCGGTGCTACTTGCTTTGGCAGC
>CAZXCH010000072.1:0-2868 GCA_964639165.1 uncultured Candidatus Saccharibacteria bacterium
CGATTGGCCGGTGTGTTCCGCAAGGATCTGATTCAAACGTTCTTTCGTTTTCAAGATCTGTTTCTCGGCGATCTCGATCTCCACGGCTTGGCCCTCGGCGCCACCCATCACCTGGTGGAGGAGGATATCGGCGTTCGGCAAGGCGAACCGTTTCCCTTTTTTGCCGGCGGCGAGAAGGAAAGCGCCCATCGACGCCGCGATGCCGACACAGATGGTCGAAACATCCGGTTTGATGTATTGCATCGTATCGTAGATCGCCATGCCGGCCGTGACCGAACCGCCGGGGCTATTGATGTAGAGCTGGATGTCTTTCTTGGAATCCTCGTGTGCAAGGAAGAGCAGCTGCGCGATCACCGTATTTGCCATCCCGTCATTGATCGGACCGCCCAAAAAGATGATGCGCTCTTTGAGCAATCTGGAGTAGATATCGTATGCCCGCTCGCCGTTGCTGGTTTTTTCGATGACGGTCGGGATCAGGTACTGCGAGACCTCGTCCTCGCCGCGTAATGATCTTTTGTTGTTCATGATTCTTATATGGGTGTCTTAGTGAATGAATTTTACGATAAGCAACGCGATGATGTTTACCACCTTGATCAACGGGTTGATCGCCGGGCCGGTCGTGTCCTTGTATGGATCGCCGACGGTGTCGCCGGTGACGGCCGCTTTATGCGCTTCCGAACCTTTGCCGCCGAAGTTGCCGTCCTCTATATATTTCTTCGCGTTATCCCAGGCCGCGCCGCCCGCGGTCATGGAAAGCGCCATAAAGAGTCCGCCGACGATCGTGCCGATCAAGAGTCCGCCGAGCGCTGCGGCACCCAACAAGAATCCGACAACGAGCACGCCGACGATCGGCACGAGCGCCGGGATGATCATCTCTTTGATCGCCGCCTTCGTCACAATATCAACAGCTTTGCCGTACTCCGGCTTTGCGGTGCCTTCCATCAAGCCCTTGATCTCCCGGAACTGGCGGCGGATCTCATCCACCACTGCGCCTGCGGCGCGACCCACCGAGCGGAGCGTGAGCGAAGCGAAGAAGTAGACCATCGCCGCGCCGAGCAAAAGCCCGACGAGCACCGCCGGATTGCTCAAGCTGAACACGATGCCTTTCGCCTCGTTCGCGTAGCTCGAGAACAACACCAACGCCGCAAGTCCTGCGGATGCGATCGCGTATCCTTTCGTGATCGCTTTTGTTGTGTTTCCTACCGCGTCGAGCGAGTCCGTGATCTTGCGCACATGTTCCGGCTGCTTCGTCATCTCCGCGATGCCGCCGGCGTTATCGGTGATCGGTCCGAACGAATCAATGGAGACGATGATGCCCGCGACGGAAAGCATCGCGACGGATGCGATGGCCACGCCATAGATCCCCGAGAGCGCATAGCTCGCCAAGATACCAAGCGCGATCACAAATGCCGGAAGGAGCGTCGACTCCATTCCCACCGAAAGGCCGATGATGATGTTCGTTCCGTGTCCGGACTTTGATGCCTCCGCAACCGACTGCACCGGACGGAACTGCTTTGCGGTGTAGTAATCGGTAATAATCACCATGAGCGCCGTGACGGCGAGACCGGTGAGCGACGAAAGATAGATGTTCAAATACGCATCGCCAAACACGTACACGGAGATGAAGTAGAATCCGATCGCGGCGAACACGAGCGAAGCGATCAATCCTTTATAGAGAGCGCCCATGATCGAATTATTCTTGCTCAAGCGCACGAAGAACGTCCCTAATATAGAGGCGATGATCGAGATGCCGCCAAGGAGCAACGGGAATTCGATTGTGCCCGACACGAGCGTCGTGAGCGATCCAAGCAAGATACCTGCGGTAAGCGTCACCGCATACGTTTCAAAAAGATCCGCTGCCATACCGGCGCAATCACCGACGTTGTCCCCCACGTTATCCGCAATGACGCCCGGGTTGCGCGGATCGTCCTCCGGAATTCCCGCTTCAACTTTTCCGACAAGGTCGGTTCCGACGTCGGCAGCTTTGGTATAAATACCGCCGCCCAAGCGCGCGAAGATGGAGATCAAGCTCGCGCCAAATCCCAAGCCGATAAGCGCTTCAATATTTCCGCCCGAGACGAAGTACGTGCCCGCGACCGCCAAGAGTCCAAGCGCCGTCACCAGGAGTCCCGTAACCGAACCAGCTTTGAACGCGAGCGAGAGCGCCGGGAACAATCCCTTCTTGGCCGCTTCCGCCGTCTTCGCATTCGCGCGTACCGCGACGTTCATGCCAATATAGCCGGTGAGCGCCGACGCAATGCCGCCGACAAGGAATGCCAACGCGACCGGTGCGCCGAGCGCGAACCAGATCGCCGCCGCGAGTATAACGGCGACCACCGCCACGGTCTTATACTGACGGTTCAAATACGCCATCGACCCTTCTTGGATCGCTTTTGATATCTCCACCATGCTTGCATCTCCCGCAGGCTGTTTCTTCAACCACAACGCAAGGAATGCGCTATAGATTATTGCGATCGCGACCGGAACGAAAATCAATGTGTACGACATATTTTTATTATAAAACGTTTATATTGCGATATCCTCTTTGTCATCATCTTCCGGCTTGGCGATCTGATCGCCGCCCACACTGCCCGCATCGACGAGTCCGGCCACTCCCCCCTCCACTTCTTCCTCCGGCCGTGTCTGCGATCGTACGTCGATCTTCCATCCCGTCAATTTCGCCGCGAGCCGCACGTTCTGTCCGCCCTTGCCGATCGCAAGGCTAAGCTGACTCTCCGGAACGTATGCGCGCGCTTCGCGCCGCGGCAGGATCTCCACGCGCTCAACCTTCGCCGGAGATAACGCATTCGCGATGAACTTCTCCGGTTCGTCGGACCACTCCGCGATGTAGATCTTCTCATTGCCGAG
>CAZXCH010000073.1:0-2864 GCA_964639165.1 uncultured Candidatus Saccharibacteria bacterium
TCGATACCGTCAAAACCGAGCTCTTTAATGAGTGGCGCCACCTCCTCGAACTGCTCCGGCTTCCCGCCGAAGATCTGCGCCACGATCGGGTGCTCGTCCGGGCTGAACCACAGATCGGTCAAAAGCTTTTCACGCCCGCGCGAAAGCAGTCCCTCCACCGAGACGAACTCCGTCCAAAAGACATCGGGTTTGCCGCACTCGGCGAACATGCGCCGGAACGCCTCGTCCGTGACGTTCGCCATGGGCGCCATCGCCATGATCGGGTGCGGGAGCCGGAGCCAGAAGTTTTTATCGCCGGGTTTTGAAGCAGCCATGATGACCATTAGCATAATGGAATTAGCCGTATTTTGCTACAATTAAAGAAAAGTAAAAACAATATGACAATAAACTATTGGGCGGTGTTCGTGTGCGCGGTGGCGTCGATGATCGTCGGAAGCGTTTGGTATGGGCCGTTGTTCGGCAAATTTTTTATGCGCGAGCAAGGGTTGAATAAGCTGAGCAAGGAGGAGCAGGAAAAAATGAAGAAAAAAATGCCGTGGAGCTATCTTGAGCAATTCGTCGCAAGTGTGGTGATGTTCACGGTGTTGGATGCCATGATCGTTGCGACGAGCGCTGTTGGGGTGCCGGGCGGGATATCGGTCTCGTTGTTGCTGTGGTTCGGGTTCGTCGTCACGCTCGCGTTCGGCAATACGCTGTGCGGCGGCAAGATGACATTGTTCTGGCTGAACATCGGAGATATGTTCGTGTCGCTTCTCGTTGCGGGCGCTATCATCGGCGCGTGGCGATAGGATTTTCGCGATAATATTTTTTTAATGTGCGCGTGGTAGTGTTGCCGGATGAATTGGAAATTCATGGCGGCAATTCTACTTGTGGGGGGAGCGATTTTTCTCGCCCTTTTCATCGCGCCAAAACTATTCATTAAAAAAAGGACCGTCGCCGCGAATGGCGCGCTTTCACTTGTTGTTGAACCGGATGCCGGCATCGCGCCGGTGCTCGCGATGATCAACGGAGCGAGGTCGTCGCTCGATATCGTGATGTACGAACTTGATGACGCGCAGATCGAGGCGGCGATCGTGGCGGACGGGGCGCGCGGCGTGGCGGTGCGGGTGATCTTGAGCGGGGGATATAAAGGCTCACCGCCGACCGTATATACGGCGGCGTATGATTTTTTAGCGGCGCACGGCGTTCCGGTGCGATGGTCGCCCGGATATTTTTCCCTGACGCACGAAAAATCGATGATTGTAGATGGAAGCCGCGCGCTTATCATGACCTTCAACTGGGTTGCGAAGTATTACGCCACGGGACGGGATTTTGGATTGGCCGATACTGATCCGCACGATGTTACGGCGATGGAGGATACATTTAACGACGATTGGAGGGGCGCCGCCGCACAGCGAGGTGTCGTGGTCGACTCGGAAAAGGCGTCGCTTGGCGGCAATAACGGCGATGCGGGTGATGACCTGCTCTGGAGTCCGGGCTCTGAACGACCGTTGATCGATATGATAGACGACGCCACGAAGTCCCTCTGTATATACAACGAAGAGATGGCGGATATGGACGTGACGAAGGCGCTCATTGATGCTGCGCGCCGGGGCATCGCGGTGTACGTAGTGATGACGAACTCGTCGCAGTGGAAATGGCAATTCGCCGAACTTACGACCGCAGGCGCGCATGTGCGCACCTATGCGGATGAGGACGATGCGCCGCTCTATATTCACGCCAAGATGATCATTGCCGATGGCACTCGCGCATTTGTCGGATCGGAGAATTTTTCCAAAGGATCGCTCGACGAGAATCGCGAACTTGGCATGACCACGCAGGATAAGAATATCATCACACAGATTGCAAAAATATTCGCTACCGACTGGCGTAATGCAACACCGTTCACATTTTGAGCGCATCATTGAGCAATGACGTCATTTCAACTAGACTAATCCCATGCCTATTTTAAATAACAGCATCATTCTCGTCTGGATAGTTTTCGTTGTGTATTGGCTCGTCTCCGCGATCGGGGTCAAACGCAATATCAAAGGGGGAAGGTGGGGACGCAGTGCCGGCATCCGCATTTTGATGACGGCTGTCGTCGTGCTTTTGTTGCAGGCAAGCTCATTTTGGAAGGTTTTTGGATACGAATTTGATTTTGGCATAGAGACGCTCGGCGTCGTTCTGTGCGTCGTCGGCATTGGCATTGCGATCTGGGCGCGCGCATATCTGGGCAGAAACTGGAGCGGAACGCCTTCCATAAAAGAGGGACACGAACTCGTGACCGGCGGCCCGTATGCATTTGTGCGTCACCCGATCTATACCGGCATGATCCTCGCACTCTTTGGTTCCGCGCTCGTAGCCGGTATCATATGGTTCGTCGTATTCCTTTTCTTTACCGCAAACTTTCTCTACCGCATTCCGGTGGAGGAGCGGTATATGATGCAGCTTTTTCCGGACCAGTACCCTGCGTATAAAAAAAGGACGAAGGCACTTATCCCGTTCATCTGGTAAACAGGAACTTCGACAACATTATGACAAAAAAAGAAATCTCAATGGGTACGGTGCACAAAATACCGGCGGACTTACGAAAAGCCCTTATTTCCGACCCGGCCGCACGGGCAAAATGGGAGGACATCACGCCCCTCGCACGCAATGAATGGATATGCTGGACCATCTCAGTCAAGAAACTTGAGACCAGAAAGCAGCACGTGGACAGGGTGTGCTCGGAGCTTAAAGAAGGAATGCGCCGGCCTTGTTGTTGGGCCGGCTGCATTCATCGATGAAATAATTTTTTTTGCGGAGACGGAAGGATTCGAACCTTCGAGGGGATTTCTCCCCTAACATCTTAGCAGGATGCTGCCTTCAGCCACTCGGCCACG
>CAZXCH010000074.1:0-2720 GCA_964639165.1 uncultured Candidatus Saccharibacteria bacterium
TAAATATCAATGAAAGCGATAAAATGAACAGACCTATTCTCCATGGAAAACGCCACAGAAGAACAGAAGCGAAGCCTCCGCAGGATACGGATCGCCATTGTTGTAATGTTCGTCATCTGCGCTGCGTTGGCTATCTTTGTGTACACGCAGGGGCTTCCCCCGCCGGCACATCTCTACGACGCACTCGCAAAATGCATCGGGCAAAGTAGTACCACATTCTACGGCGCATTCTGGTGCCCCCATTGCGCGGACCAAAAAACCAAGCTCGGCACCGGTGCGCAATATTTGCCCTACGTGGAATGTTCGCTTCCGAGCGGTTCGGGGCAGACGCAGGTGTGTATCGACCATGGCATCACCCAATATCCGACTTGGATATTTCCGGATGGCTCCCGCCTGGTAGGCGTGCAAACACCCCAGACGCTCGCGCAGAAGACCGGCTGCGCGCTGTGACATCGTGATATAATCAACGTACACTCTGCTTATGACCCCCCTCGTCCAATTTGTCACCAACATCCTTTCGCTTGGAACGATCGCCTCCGATATCGTCATTGTGTTCTTGTTTGCGATCATCCTTACCCCATTGAGCGAGCACGGCTGGGGCAAAAAAGTGGATGATTTTGTCGGGAAACGCGCGATGCTTCTTTCTTTCCTCGTAACGCTTGGCGCCGTAGCGGGAAGTTTGTTCTATTCCGAATACGCGCATTTCGCGCCATGCGAGCTCTGTTGGATACAACGCGGGCTCTTGTACACGCAGGCAGTGATCCTCTTCCTCTCGCTGTTCGCCCAGAAAGAAGAGCGTGTCCGCAAATTCCAAAATCTCACCCAGAAGGCGTGCCTTGCACTCTCGGCAATCGGATTCCCTGTTGCCGCATACCATATGTATCTTCAGTTCGGCGGAGGCGCAATCGTCCCCTGCTCTGCGATCGGCCCCAGCTGTCAGTATGTCTATTTCATCCAATACGGCTACATCACAATCCCCACGATGTCGCTCACTGCGTTCGCGATGATACTCTGCTTTATGCTTTTGCACCGGCCGGCGGCGGAAAAATAGAACGTTAGATAAATTCAATAAGAACGATCTCGGACTTCGTGCCAAGCCGTAACGGCGAACCCCACGTGCCCACGCCGCTTGAGGTGAAAACCTGCATTTTGCCGAGTTGCTTCAAGCCATAATCCAACCCCTTATAGATCTGCCGGGTAAAGAGCATGAGCGGGAATATCTGCCCGTGGTGTGTGTGACCGGAAAGATCGAACGAAATGCCCGCCGCCTCGGCGACATCAAGATTGCTCGGTTCGTGTTTAAGGAGAATGCTCGGCCGCGAGCGGTCAACGCCGATGTGCTCCAGTAGTTCTTTAAAATCTTCGCGTTTGTGCGCCGACCGATAATCGACGCCAATGAGATCAATGCCGCCGATGTCCACTTTTTTGTTATCAAGCACGGTGATACCCAGAGCACTGATAGCCGCCAGGGCCCCCGGGACATCGCGGAGATAATACTCATGATTGCCCGTGATGTAGTATGTGCCACCCGCCGGATGGAGCTCTCGCAACGGTGCGATCAATTTCTCTTCGTCGCACACGACGCCGTCGTAGAGATCACCGCCGATGAACACCGCATAGGGGTCGAGCGCGGTAATCTTCCGCGCAACGCGCCCGGTGAAATTTTCTCTATAAATATTTCCCAATTGGAAATCGCTCACGAACACGATCTTTTTGCCTTTCCAAAAATCTTCGCGGAATCCAGGAATGGTCGAAAACTTCACTTTGATGCTCGTCACCCTTGGATGCTGGCTATTGACCGTGCCATAGAGATGGAGCAAAAAGAAGGCGCCGAAACATATGCCTCCGACGAGCGACGGCGAAACGTATGCGCCGCGCGTGTAAAAAAGATTGAGCACTATATAAAATATCACCGCGCCGCCAAAGAGGAAGTGGATCAATCCAAACCAATACGCGGAGAATCGGTAGTACCCATCCACAATGGCGCCTTTATAAAAATGCGCAAGGATGCTGGCGGAAAAGAACGTCAACGCCAAGATAACAAACAGCGTCTTGAGCCAAAGACCGCCGATGCCGAACGCCACCACAAGCGTGGCATATACCGCAAGGTGCACCACGATGAGCAAGGCTTCGAAGACGGTCAAACTGGCAATGATGGCGATTGGCATAAATAGTTTTTATATATTATTTTATTCCGCAACCACGTGATGTTCTTTTGTGATCGCCTCGCGAGGGACGTTGATGAAGAACGCGCCGAAGGCGCCCACGAAGACGATCCCCGACGCAATCAAAAATACCGTGGAATATCCTGACACCTGTGCCTTCAAGATAATGAGGCTCGTGAACTGCTGCATCAGCTGCCTGCCCGATCCATTGAGCACGCTTTGCCGCGCAATGGCAAACACATTGGAGTTGATGACGTTGGTGAGAATTGTGCTGAAGATGGCAACGCCGAACGCGCCGGAGATGTTACGGACGAGTGCGAGAATGGCGGATGCCTCGCCGATCTCGTCATGTGGCACCACAACCGCGATGATATTTGTACGTTGCGCCATGCCGAATCCCATGCCGAACGCCATCACCACGAGCGGAATAATAAGATCAAGCGCGGTAGAGCGCGGATCGATCCATGAGAACATAAACAGTCCAATTCCCGCCACAAAGGTACTCGCGGCAATCACGTAGCTTGGTTTTACCTTTCCGATTAATAGCCCGCCGAA
>CAZXCH010000075.1:0-2709 GCA_964639165.1 uncultured Candidatus Saccharibacteria bacterium
GCAGGGACTTCGGGTATTACATATTTTCTAAAAAGACCACCCGCAAGTTCACCTAAAAAATGAACTGTATGGAGTTGATGGAGTTCTTTTGCGTGAAGTTCTCCGTATCTCTCACATTGCAATTCCTTCAAAGAGTCGAATAACTCTATTAATAACTCTTTACGATAGCCGATGGCAGAAAGCGACTGGGTCAAGCTCTTTTCTGCAAATGCATTAAGTTTGGGATCGAAAACGATGTCCCGGATTTCTTGTTCCCCATCCATTGCTCAATTTTACCACGGAGCGTGATTCGTCCGCCAAATAACCAGCATTCTAGTCCACATACATCCGCTCACGGATCGCCTGCAGCTCTTTTACCACGGCTTCGTCGCTTATCTTCTTGAAGCGCGGGAATGTCTTCCCTTCCTTTGTGATGTATTCCATGAACATTTTGAGCGGGCGCAGGTCGAAGAGCTTTCCGGCTTTATAAACCTCGCCCTCATAGAGCGGCCGGTACACGACCATAAGCACATCGTCCAGCGGAAGATAATCCTCCGTGTGATGGCCGACGCCGATCACTTCGTACGCATAGTCATTCACCGGACCCTCGGGGTCGTGCTTGTAGTGATAATAAAATCCTTTTTCGGGAACCTCCTTCGGTGCGTATACCGCCATCGTTACGAAACTTTTTTCGCGCTCGCGAACCAGGCGTAGATCAAAAGCGCCAACCCCACCACGAGCGATGCGATACCGTGCTTCACGTGCGGCGTCGCCATCGCGGCATCATAGCCCGGCACGAACATCGGCAGCATATCCGCCGGCGTCACCCAATAATAGATCGCCAACCCGATGAACCCGATGCCCAAAACGACCGCAATGATATTTAATGTTTTTTTCATATTTTTTATTATATCACGCAAACATCATTCCTTGATCAACCACGCCGAAATATAGCCTTTATATTTTTTTCGGATGGCACGCGGCATTGTTTTATAAGCGCCGATCGTCTTCCGGCAGAGCGGCGATCCGCATGTGCACTTCATGCGCCATACATAGTTTTCCGTCATGCCGTAATCCCAGGTGACTTCTTCGCCCGGAACGATGTCGCGCATCGCCACGATCTTGAAAAGGTCGCGGATGCCGCAGTTGGGATCGCACGAATGATTTACCAGCCGGGCAATCCCCTTTGAATCCCGCCACCGCTTTTTTTCAAACTGGATGGCATGGTTATAGAGGTCGTCATTCCAATCATCATGATCAAAATCGTATATAACTCCGTTGAATGCAGCGATAACGTCGCCCTTCCCGATCTTCACGCGGGCGAACACTCCGTTGCCATGCTTTGGTGTTTTCCGGATTACAACTTTCTTACTGTCCATAGTCTTTTTTGTTATTGATCTATCCACCAACCGGACGCCGCATCGTAATCAGAAACGACCTTCGAATAGCCGCTTTCAATATCCTCCTCGAGAATGGTTGTTGTTACGGATTTGATCTCGTGTCCCCGCCCGGGAAACGATCCTTTTCGTTGATAGATGTACCGGGTACGATGAAATTCATCCACAACCTCAAGGAGGTATATTCCTTCGGCGTCCTCCATTTCCCGTTCAACTTTGAACTTTTCGCAGTGACGACTCAGTTTTCCCAGTATCTCAAATCGCGTAAGCGCACGCTCCGGATTCGGTTCATTCTCCATTCTTGGAGCTTCCTCCTGTGACATGCAATGACTATACCGTAGAAAAAATCCTTTCACTAGCCCCCTTGACTTCATATAAGCATATGCTAATATCTAAATATGTCTGATCTCTGCAAGGAAATAAACAAGTTCGGCAAAGGCATCGGGAACGCGGCGCGGTACCGAATCATTGAGGCGCTGATCAAGGGACGGAAGACGGTGAACGAGCTCACGCGTATCGTAAAGCTTTCCCAGCCGGCGGTGTCGCAACATCTGAAAACGCTCAAAGCGTGCGACCTCGTGATCGACGAACGCAGCGGCAAAGAGGTATTCTACGCGCTGAACACGGAGCACACGCTCAAACTCCTCAGTAGCCTTGTAGGTGATATGCAAAAACAAAAGAAAAAGTCGATGTCGTCAAAAAAATAATCATAATAAATCATTAAAAACATGTTAAAAATTAAAGTAATTCTCGGAACAACGCGTCAACAGAGGTTCGGCGAACAACCGGCGAAATATATAGTGGAAAAGGCAAAAGCGAAAGGATTGGATGTGGAGCTCTTGGATCTCCGCGACTATCCGCTCCCCCTCTTTGACGAGGCAATGTCGCCCGCGGCGGCGATGAGCAAAGAAGGAGCATATCCATTTCCGGTATCTGCAAAATGGACGGCGAAGATCGGCGAGGCCGACGGATTCATTTTCACCGTCGCGGAATACAATCATGGCTATCCGGCGGTGCTCAAGAATGCATTCGATTACGTTGGTCGCGAGTGGAACAAGAAGCCGGTGGCATTTGTGGGGTATGGCACCGTCGGTGGCGCGCGCGCCGTCGATCAGTTGCGCCCGGTGGTGGCGGAACAACAGATGGTTTCCATCCGCACCGCGGTACACATGGTAAACCCGTGGCGTCTGCTTGATGAAAAAGGCATACTCAAGACCGAGTCATTTGATGCCACTGCCGATCAGATGCTCGACCAGCTCGTCTGGTGGGCGGACGCGCTAAAGGCGGCAAGAGCCAAAGACGCGGTTGCGGTGCCGGCAAAATAATAAAAACG
>CAZXCH010000076.1:0-2702 GCA_964639165.1 uncultured Candidatus Saccharibacteria bacterium
GTCCGCCCCCGGGCACCCTCGGCTGCGGCATCTTCGCGACAATCATCAGAGGCACCGTGAGGTCGTACAGCCGGATGGCTTGTGCGTACCGTAAGGCCTCGTAGATCGCTTCGTTCTGCCGCCGCACGAAGAATTGACGTGCCGGCATGAGGCCGAATCCGAAACTTGCATCGAGTTCCGCATCTTCGTCCACGCACATGAATGCGCTCGCGCCGAATTTAGTGCTCACGCCACGCATCCGCCCTTCGCCAATGATACGCACATGCTCATCGATGCCAATTGAAGTAAGTTGCTCCTTCTCGGCAAGCCCGACAAGCGCGAGCGGCTCCTTTAAAGCGAACTGCCGGTGCTCGGCCATCGTCTGCCGGACATCACGAAAATCCATGAATGCCCATGCCTGCGATGCGTTGTGAAGCAGCCCATCCTGGAAGTACGATTGCTTGATCCCATACTTCCGAAGGACTACGAGCTCATTGACGAGGGTCCGTGCTTGCCGACCCGCCTCTGCTGCCGCACCGGCGAACACGTCCGGATTGATGAACCGGACAAAGAGAGCCGGTAGCCTCAACGAATCAGCGAGCCAATCGAGCATCTGCGCCCGCCTCATGGAATGCCGCAGAACCTCAAGTTTCGGGTAGAGCCATGTCGCACGCCCTCCCTCGCTTTCGATGTCCTTGAGATGCCGCTCGATCTTCTCCACACATCCTTCAACGGAAAATGCTTCCCGCCCGAAGATGATGGAGATCGCCTGCATGAGCGCGTTGCTGCGGAGCGTAGATGCTTGCTGCCCCAACGTACTCACCTTGATCTTGTCAATCGTATAACAGAGATCGACGTACCGCTGGAGCGCTTCCGCAAACGGTTTGTCATTGAGGGAGTGGGTGTATATTCTTTCGGCCAGGCTCTGAAGAGTTCCCGGCTGGTAGGCAGAGTTGCGAACCAACATCTGCACGCTTCCCCTGAACGGGAAATCAACGATAACGTTTCCCTTCAAAGACATCTTGAGCCTCCTCAGGCCAAAAGTGTAACTGCCGTATAGTTTATCATAAAATATCAATGGTGTCAATATTATCCGCGGGGAATGGTTCTGATATCGTGGACCAAGCACCCGGCGTTGTTTAGATAGATTTTATGGGGCTTGTGGAGGAGTTTTTAATTGATAATATTTCGGGACGATCTCAAACGCGACGATGAACGCCAAGATAACCGCAAACCCGCACATGATCGACGTCACCGCCACCCGAGCGGGAGCATAGAACGCATAGACCAATCCCATCGGCAGCATGAAAGAAAGATAGCCGATGATGAACCACTGCAAAATCCGATGAACTATTTTTTTGGGCGTCTCCCTCATGATCAAGACCGCCTCCCACATACCAAGGATCAGGAACACGAAATAATACATGCCGAAGAATTCATAGAGCGCCGCGGGCCCGCTGAAAATGATATAGTTTCCGCCGCAGTAGGCTCCGGTAATACTTTGAGGAACGAACACGAATACCAACGCAAGAGCGGCGGCGATGCCGTAGCCAATGAAAAAGAAATGTTTTTTCTTGCTCACGAGAGACACGAGTCTCAGTCCTACAACCGGCAAAAGAGTGATAGCGACGAGGCCGAAGTGCGACCAAAATGACGGATCGCTGCCGCCGCAGATCTGATATTCTGATAATTGAAAAATGCCCAAGAGTATGAGAAGAACCGCCGCGACTTTTGCGAAGCGGCCGTTGCGATATCTCAGCAATACGTAGATGGCCAAAGCTCCCTCGATCGCCATCGTCGCCAGCATGATTGGTGGAGAAAAACAATAGAACGTTTCTCTTCGGCCGTTTTTTTTCGCTGGAAACAATCCATGCCCCCACTCCCGCCACGGCCAGAAGTTATCCATACAACCAAGCCGCTCCCAAAACGCGGATATTACATTTATATTGGACAGTTCACGCCCCGACCAGCGTCAACGATCTCTCCCAAAGATCATGCGCCAATTTCACGTTATACGCCTGACAGTTTGCATGATAGATTTTACGTTTTGTATAATACTCCCCCGATATCCAATCAACGCCGGGCCATGATGTGGCAAGCCATACAAGCGTATCGGCTCCCTCCGCAGGCGAAAGCAAAAAACGATTCAATATCGATTGATAGAAAAAACCAACGAAACCGCCGGAGGATGCCGAAAAGTTGGTGGCCACAACGCCGGGATGGAACGACACCGCATGAATTCCTTTTTCTCCGAAGCGTGTAACGAGCTCCTTCGTAAAAAGAATATTCATCAGCTTTGCTTTTCCATACGCCGAAAATCTGCCGTAGCCGCGCTCAAGCTTCATATCATCCAGATCGAGTGTACCGCTAAAGCGATTGGTCGCGCTCGCCGTGTTGATGATCATCGCGTGTGAAGCGGTCAACGTATCCATGAGCAGATGCGTAAGGAGAAATGGCGATAAGTGATCGACCTGGATCGTCATCTCATTGCCGTCAACCGTAAGCTCCCGACGAACACCCATCACGCCGCCCGCATTATTGGCCAAAATATCTATATGGCCATAATCCTTCTTGATGTGCGCCGCCAGGTTCCGAACATCCTCGAACTTACTGAAGTCCGCAATGTAATAGGGCACACCGAGTTCCTTCGCGATCTTTTCGGTCTTATCGGGTGAACGTCCGACGATCACCACCCTTGCTCCCAACCCGTGCAATGCCCTTGC
>CAZXCH010000077.1:0-2692 GCA_964639165.1 uncultured Candidatus Saccharibacteria bacterium
GTGCTACTTGCTTTGGCAGCAGCCGTAGCGGCTGCCGCAGCCGCGGCGCTTGTATCCGCGGAAGCCGGAAGGGGTGTTCCGGCGACCTCGTCAGCCACTATCTTTAGCGCCTCATCAAGCTGAGGATCTTTCCCGTTCGTGACGTCGGCGTCCGTAATGGCCACCGGGTAATTCGGTAGCAAACCATCATGGTCGAGAATGCGGCCTGACGGCAATACCCAATGCGCCACAGTTATTTTAAGCGACGAGCCATCGGGGAGGTTCTCCAATTGTTGCACCGTCCCCTTGCCGAAGCTCCTCGCACCGACGAGCGGTACATTGCGGTCATCATTCAATGCTCCGGAAAGGATCTCCGCCGCTGACGCGGAGCCTGAATCGATCAATATTGCCATCGGCATAGTATCCAACACACCGCTGCCGCTCGCGGTATAGTCCTGCTCCGGCACCGTGCGGCCGACCTCCTTGACCACCGGAGAACCCGGCTTGAGGAAATATCCCGAAATATCCACCGCCACCTGCAGATATCCTCCCGGATCCCCCCGCAGGTCTAATACAATTCCTTTCGCGTTGGCATTCACCGCATTTTGTAATGCTTTGAAGAACAAATTGTCGGCATCCTGCGTAAATTCATTTAATTGGATATATGCAATGTCTCCTTTCATGGAGAAATTGACTGTCGGCACCTGGATATCCGCGCGAACGATCGTGAAATCTTTCGGCGCGCTCCAGCCGGCGCGGAAAATGCCGAGCGTTACTTTTGTACCCACCGTTCCACGGATCAGATTCACCGCATCATCCACATTCATATTTTGGGTCGAACTGCCGTTGATGGAAACGATGATGTCTTGCGCCTTCAATCCTGCGGCATATGCAGGGGTACTGCTGATCGCGCCCATGACGACGATCTCCGTGCTGGTATTCTCGCCAAGTTCCGCGCCGATGCCGCCGAAATTTCCGGTGATATCCTGTTGAAACTGATTGCTGTCCGCCGGAGTGAAAAATTCCGTATACGGATCGCCGAGCGAAGCAACCATGCCGTTGATCGCGCCATACATTCGTTGCTGTGGCGTTGTGCTCGGCGTCCATAGGGATTCATTTTGAATATCCTGCCAGGCCGCCCAGAACGTGTTGAAGTCCGCCACGGTCGTGGAGGCGTTCGGCATGATATTCGTCGCCTGGCTTACCACGATATTCTCGGGATATTTTCTTCCCGCAACCCATCCGGCCCATAATCCGCTTCCTAAAATCACACATCCGACCACAACGATCCCGATAATGCTCAATATCCGCTTTTTAAGCTCTTTGGTCATAGGGTTCATTTTATCATTGATGACGGGCTCTGACAAAGTGTCAAAAATGCGCTACCATAGAGCCATGGCACGGATGCGGGAGAAATACGTGGCAGAGCTCAAGCGTCGTGGCAAGGAATCGCATGTTTACAAGAAATACCAGCTTATCGGCCTTGAGATCTCCCAAATATTGGCTGACGAGAAGCATAAAGCGCTCTACATTAAGCTGGCCAAGGATAACGACCCCGACGCGCTGATGCGCCTCGCGAAGGATATCGCCACGCGCGCAAACGTCAAAAACAAAGGAGCATATTTTATGACAATGCTCAAAAAAGAAAAATAATATGGTCCCCGAAATCGTCACTATCGCGCAGAAAAAAGATGAGAAGTTCTTACGGAAAAAGGCCGTTCCGTTCGAATTCAAAAATTTTACGCGAAAAGAGGTGAATGAGCTTATTACGCGCATGCGGCGCATCATGCATGCGGCGAACGGCATCGGCCTTTCGGCGAACCAGATCGGACTGGAATTTTCCGTATTCGTCGACGAAGTGCCGGACGCGCAGGGCGGTACAAAATTTTATGCGGTGTTCAATCCAAAAATCGAGAAAATGGATAAGGCCACGATCACCTTCGAGGAAGGCTGCTTGAGCGTGCCCGGTCAATGGGGTGAAGTGACACGTGCGGAACAGATCATCGTGAGCGGCTATAATAAAATGGGGAAAAAAGTGAAGGTGAAAGCATGGGGTCTCCTTGCGCGCGTCTTCCAACACGAGATCGACCATTTGAACGGCAAGCTTTTCATCGATCGAGCGAAGAAGCTCTACACTTCCGAACAGACATGAAGTATGTCTTCTTCGGGACGCCGCGTTTTGCGGAGATCGTGCTTGGCGAATTGATCGACTCCGGTTTCGCCCCGGCGGCGATCGTATGCAATCCGGACCGGCCACTCGGCCGGAAAAAGATCGTCACTCCCCCGCCGACGAAGTTGCTTGCGATCAAGAGTTCTCCGGATATTGATATCATTCAGCCGGAAAAACTTGATGAAACATTCATTAAACGTTTACGTGAACTCGAACCGGATTTTTTCGTAGTCGCGGCGTACGCGAAGATAATCCCAAATGCAGTACTCGCAATCCCGCGGCTTGGGACACTTGGCACCCACCCTTCACTATTGCCTTCATATCGCGGCGCATCACCTATCCAATCGGTCATCCTTGCCGGTGAGACCATGACCGGTTCCACCATCTATCGGATGGACGAGAAGATGGATCATGGCGCCATTTATACGCAAAAGGAGATCGCGCTCAATGCACTGACCACGAACTATCCGGCGCTTGAAAAACAACTGGCCGAACTTTCCTCGCGCCTGCTTATTGAAACAATCCCGGCGCTCCTGAACGGAA
>CAZXCH010000078.1:0-2518 GCA_964639165.1 uncultured Candidatus Saccharibacteria bacterium
CTAATCGCAGACGTTCTCCGGAATTGGAACGCCTTTCTGCCGTTCTCTCGTGCGCATCGCCCGGAGATTCTTCAGGCACTTGCGACGAAACTTATCGCGTTTGGCAGAATCTGCTTTTTTGCCCAGGAAGTGATTGCTTGCTTTGCGGGCAACGCGCTTCAGTTCCGCATCAGGGATAATGCCGATGATGTTCTTAAGCACGCTTTCCGCGATCCGCGGCTTGCATTCGCAGATTTGCAGTCGAAACAATTTCAGGAACAGGTGTGGATTTGCTTTCGGGTCGGTCCTCGCCTTTTTCGTGGCCATATTCTCCTCCGGCGCGCCAAGGTTCCGTCGCCTCGCTAAACATAGCACAACAGCTTACCGTGCGGCAATTACTATCAATACCCGCTCCAATTGTTCAATTCCCGTCTGAAAACGAACAAACAAAAAGAATATCCTTCTCGCCGAACGGTCATCTGCCTGGAGGCGAGAAGGATATTCTTTTTGTTTTTATCGGTGCCCCCACCAGGACTCGAACCTGGGACCTTCTCCTTAAGAGGGAGCAGCTCTACCAACTGAGCTATAGGGGCAATATCAGAAGTATTCTATTAAGGATACGCGGAAAATGCAATCGGGTCGCGAGTAATTATGCACAGGGTTGTCCGATTGATGTGGTATTATGAAACCATATGGAAGTTCTGGCCGCTCTATTTATCTGGCCGTTCCTCATACTGGCGATATTCCTCGCGGGTCTTTCTTTTGCCTTTTTCGATGCGAGCTATCTCGTTCTTCTCATTATCTTCGCCATCATCCTGTTCGCCATCTTCCGTCCCAAGGGAGATACCGACACCACCCTTGTTAAGGAGACACCCGCCGAGCAACTGCAGCGTGTGCGCCAGATAGCAATCGTATTTTGCATCTCCGTCTTTTTGCCGCTTTTCGCGCGCTATCTGATCAGCGGCATGACCCAGCCCGGTGCGACGACCGGGTCGCTTCCGGCCGTCATCGTGGCGCTTGCCGTCGGGTTTGGCATTCTCCTTTGGGGTTTGTTCACAAAGAGAAGCAAGACGCTTCTCTACAGCAATCTCATCGGCGGGGGACTTACCATCATGTACTGCTACTTTGAGATCTGGACGCTCGGTTCGTTTGCCCGCGTCATTGCGACCGCGTTCGGTCTCGTAGTTGCTGTCGCATTTTCCATCATCAAACTCAAAGAGAAGCTTAAATAATATGAACGCAAAGAATCTTTCTCTTAAAATATGGTTCGGGATCATCATCTTCGCGTTCTCGCTCGCGCTCGCATATTTTACCGCATCATACATACAATCCACCGGCCAGATCGATTATTGGCTCGTAATCGAGGCGTTCGCGGGACTCTTTGTGTTGGTGGGCATTGCGGTGTCCAGCATTTTCCCGGTGAGCTTAGGATTCCTCTATTCGGCGACGATCCTTATCATGAACGTGTTGCTCGAAAAGTACGATATCATCCCGGATCTCAATAAGGCGACGTTGCTTGGCGTGATCCTCATCGTCCTTTACATTGTCGCGCTCGCCAAAAAAGAAGGCGGCAGTATGCCTGCCGTCGCACCCCCGGCGACTCCTGCTGCACCAGCACAACCCACACCGCCGCCGACGATATAATCCGCCGGCGCTCGTAATGGACGAACACTCTACCTCCGCTCTTATCGTGATCCGCGTGGCCGCCACGATGCTTGCCTGTGGCGTTTGCGTTTGGATCGGGTGGGTGTTTTATCAGGGAACAATGCATCCCGCGTCGCCTTTGGAGAACACGCCGCCGATGAATGCGGACCTCGGTTCATCTCAACCGGTGCAACAACCGTCAAAGGACATACAGTACTCAGAATCGAATCCAACTTTTCTTACGGTGTCGCCGGTCGGCGCGAGCGAACCCGTTCCGTGCGCAAACTTTACGGGGTTCACGTATGCGGAGGACGTCGCACGCTTCAATGACGCAGATAATGAAATTGATCCTTATTTAAAACAGAGCGACGTCATGCCGTTTCAGGCGGACTATCATTGTGATGCAAAAGGAAGCGGCAATGTGGTTGAAACGTACGAGTTTTATTCTATTTCGGGGCACACGGATTACACGTTGATAAAATTCGGAAAGCCCGGCGTCCTCGACGATCTTGATATCTACCCGGTCTCATATCCCGGAGACGGATGCGCCAAACCGCTTCAATGGAATGTCGCTTCGGCCGATGCGATCACAAAATTCTTTGCCCCGGCGCCCGGCGTCACTTTTGTGCAAAATGCTGCCGGAGATGCCTCGGCGACATTCGATGTGAAGCTCGCGTGTATGCCGCCGGGTAATATGCAATGGATGATCAACTGGATCCCGTCGGGCGCGAAGGTAGGTACCTATATGGAATATCCTGCGGCGATATAACGAACAAACAAAAAGCAAACTAGCCCTCTTCGCAGACTAGCAGATTAATAGTCTGCGAAGAGAGCTAGTTTACTTTTTGTCGGTGCCCCCGCAGGGAGTTGAACCCCGACTTCATGGTTCGAAGCC
>CAZXCH010000079.1:0-2264 GCA_964639165.1 uncultured Candidatus Saccharibacteria bacterium
CGGACGCGATGCCGATCACGATGCCGAGCATCGTCAAACCGGACCGCACTTTGTTCACGGTCACCGCGCTGTATGTTTCTTCAAAAAGATCACGTGTTGTCATGGGGAATGTCTTTTTCTTTACGCGCAAGCCGCTTGTGATGGTTCTTTTCGTCGGTCAAAATATTGCCGTCCATGATGTGGATGATGCGGTCGGCATGTTCCGCCACATACGGCTCGTGCGTGATGATCACCACTGTTTTGCCCTGGGTCATGTTGAGATTCTGGAATGTGTGAAGGACGATCTCGCCCGTTTTGGAATCCAGATTTCCCGTCGGTTCGTCGGCAAGGATGAGCGCGGGGTTGTTAACGAGCGATCGCGCGATCGCGACGCGCTGCATCATGCCTCCGGAGATCTGGTTGGAGTGATAACCCCAAAATGCTTCCGGGAGTGCGGCGTCGGTGAGCGCTTTCGCCGCGATCACTTCACGCTCTTCTTTCGGCATGTTCGCATAAATGAGCGGCAGGGAGACATTGCGCAACACGCTCGTGCGCGGAAGCAGATTGAATGCTTGGAATACGAACCCGATCTTTTCGCGGCGAATGTCCGCCAACTCTTCGTCGGAGAGCTTTGAAACATCCTTGCCGTCCAAAAAATATTCGCCGCTCGTCGGCGTATCGAGCGCGCCAAGAATGTGCATGAGCGTGGATTTACCGGAACCGGACGGTCCCATGATCGCCACAATTTCACCTTCTTTTATGGAAAAGGTTATTCCCTTCAGGACGGTTACCTCCGTATCCCCCGTCCCATACGCTTTTTTGATGTCCTTACATACGATGATATTTTTTTCCATTCGTTGGTCATTGCCGTTATTATCCGCCCGCCCCGGTGCGAACCGCGCCCGTGCTGCCACCACCGGCAGGCGCGCGATTGCCACTGCCACCAAGAAGCTGGAGTGCGTTTCCTCCGGTCGACGCAGTGCTCTTCGTAGTGCCGCTCGATTTGATCGTCTGAACGATGATCTGGTCACCGACGTTCACGCCCGAAGTTATTTCCGTCATGGTGCTATTGGACAATCCCGTCGTCACCGGCGCCTGCTTCGTCGTCGCAATGACGATCCCTCCATTCGCGCTTGATGCGAGATCGGCGGCGGAGAGCGGGGTGGCCGGTTCAAGAATATAGGACGTACTGCCGGATTTGACGATCGCCGCGTTCGGTACCGCGATGGCGTCCTGCGCCACCTGCGTTACGATGTTCGCCGTCACGCTCATCCCCGGCTTGACCTGCATCGTGCTTGAAGTGTCCGCCGGCTGGGAAAAACCAACCTGTACGTTGTAGCTGACGACACCTTGGCTTACCGTACCCACCGGATCGATCTCCACGACCGTTCCCGCGAGCGAAAGGCCGCTTAGGGCGTCGAAGGAAAGCGTCGCTTTATCACCGAGCGCCACCTTTGCCGCGTCGATCTCGTTCAGCGTCACCTGCGCAACCTCGCCATCACCGACGATCGTCACCGCATTGGAACCTGGCGTGGCGCCGACCGTAGCGGTGATCGCGGAAACGACCCCCGATATCGGTGCGGTCACCGACGTGTACGCAAGATTTTCCTGCGCGGTCGTAAGATTGTTCTCGGCGGTCTGCAGGCTGATCTGTTGGCCAAGCAGCGTGGTCTGCGTAGGTCCGGCCAGCGTCTCAGCGAGCGTTTCGCTTGCCTGCGTAAGCGAATTCTGTGTATTGATAATACTGTTCTTGTCCGTTGCAATCCCCGATACAGTGCTTTGTATCCCCGACGCGACACTGCTCATCGTGGTGGTATAGGTGGAAAAATTGCTTTGGAACGTGTTGGTGACCGCGGGAAGTGCCTGGGTTCCGTTCGCACTCGTTGGGAAGTTGTTCAAAATGTAATTAAAGAAATCCTTTCCGTCCTTTACCGTGGCGCTGATCGCCTGGGCGGTGTTATTGGTTTCGGTGAACAATGCATCCAGGGTCGCCGGGCTGGAACTCGCGGTCACCGCATGATAATCCGTGATGTTCTGCTGGTACGCCGCAATAGCTATTGCGTACTGCGACACGAGCGCCGTCTCATAGGGAGCGATGCCCGCCTGGAGGTAGCTCGGCATCAAGCTCACGAATGCGTTCGGATCGTCCTGGTTCGCGCTCACATCCCTTCCCTTCATAAAATTCTGCAATCCCGTCATGACGGTCTGCAGATTCACGAACGTCGAGCCGATACTGTTAAATCCGCTCTGATAATCCTGCGCAAGCGTCGTTGAGGCGTTCACCA
>CAZXCH010000080.1:0-2245 GCA_964639165.1 uncultured Candidatus Saccharibacteria bacterium
AATAGCCCCGGCGGTTCGGTCACGGCCGGCATGGCGATCTACGATACGATGCAATTCGTAAAGCCGGATGTGGCAACAATGTGTGTAGGCATCGCGGCATCCATGGGATCTTTCCTTCTGGCCGCCGGCAAGAAGGGCAAGCGGTTGACCTTGCCGAACTCGGAGATACTCTTGCACCAAGTCTCGGTTGATTCGATCGGCGGGCAGGCGACGGAGATCGAGATCTCCGCGCGCCAGATTTTGAAGACAAAAGCGCGGCTGAATCAGATCCTCTCAAAAAGCACCGGACAACCGCTCGCCAAAGTAGAGAAAGATACCGAACGCGACTTCTGGCTTTCCGCGGAAGAAGCGAAGGCCTACGGCGTAGTG
This sequence comes from uncultured Candidatus Saccharibacteria bacterium, assembly GCA_964639165.1. GTDB lineage: Bacteria > Patescibacteriota > Minisyncoccia > UBA6257 > 2-01-FULL-56-20 > JAKAGE01. The sequence continues at coordinate 370 of CAZXCH010000080.1, forward strand.
GACGAGATCGTCAAGAAGTCATAAAAATTATTGCAGGCGGAAAGAAAAAGGCCCGTCGCGTGAAGCGTCGGGCTTTTTGGCTGGGAGTAAAACTATTGTGTTCTTCGTTCTTCGGTCCGGATGCTGTATTCCTGACCATGCTCGTCCTCCATCTCACACTTGCAGATAAAGTACTCGCAGGAGCATCGCCCCGATTGGCAGATCGCCGGGCGGATGCCCGCGCATTGGAGATGGTTTAACAGTATCACCTCATTACATCGCGGGCATCGGGAAACCGCAACGAAAGGGTGTTCGGGATCTCCATAGTCACCGAGAGCAAGTGCTTGAGGGTTTTGGGGCGCCCATAACGTACCACGTTTTACTTCTCTCGGAAGCCACATCTTAAGGTAGCTAAGTTGTGGGAGCGACAGCAGATTGGCAGACATGGAGCCTCCATAAGATTTTAAATCTCTACTATTTTCATGATAATCCCAATACGGAGGAAACACCAAGCCCTGTCAATGGCCATTTTTTCGTGTTAGAATAAGGGTACATGGCGGTCAATAAAGAATTGAACAAGGAAAAGATCGAAACATTACTCTCGCGCAACGTGGAGGATGCCATTGACGCCGGTCATTTGCGTGCCGCACTTCTTTCCGGGAAAAAGCTCCGGGTGAAGTTCGGTATAGACCCAACGGGGGACAAGATCCACATCGGCCGTGCGGTGGCGCTGTGGAAGCTCAAGGAGTTTCAGGACCTAGGGCACAAGATTGTGCTTATTATCGGTGATTTTACCGCGCAGGTGGGTGATCCGTCGGATAAGCTGGAAAAACGTCCGTTTCTCACGGCGGCGCAGATCAAAAAAAATCTCAAAAATTACCTTGCGCAGATTGGCAAGATCATCGACCTCAAGAAGGCAGAGGTTCGCTATAACAGCGAGTGGCTGGCGAAGCTGAACTTTCAGGAGATTTCCGAGCTCGCGGAGATGTTCACCATCCAGCAGATGGTAGAGCGCAGAAATTTCAAAGACCGATGGGAAGCGCATAAAGAGATCAGCTTGCGCGAGTTCTTGTATCCGCTCATACAGGGATACGATTCCGTCGCGGTCAAATCGGACGTGGAGCTTGGCGGCACCGATCAACTTTTTAATCTTCTTGCCGGGCGTAAGATCCAGGAGCGTTACAAGCAGAAGCCGCAGGATATCATGACAAATAAGATGCTCTTAGGCACCGATGGCCGCAAGATGTCCACGAGCTGGGGCAACGTGATCAATATTATAGATACTGCGGAGGATCAATTTGGCAAAGTGATGTCCGTGCGAGACGATCAAATCCCGAATTATTTCCATCTTGCGACGGATGTGTCGGAGAAAGAGATCAAAAAATATGTTGATGGCATAAAAGGAGGCGATAATCCAAAAAAAGTGAAGGAGATCCTTGCGTTTGAGGTGGTCAGGCGCTATCACGGAGAGAAAAAAGCGCAGACCGCTGCGGAAAATTTTGCCAAGACCTTCTCCCGCCGCGAAATTCCCGACGCCATTCCAACACTGAAGATAGACAACAGTATTATTTTGCCGGTGGATCTTATCGTCGCATCCGGCGTTTTTAAGAGCAAAAGCGAGGCCCGCCGCCTCGTGGAACAAGGGGGATTTGATGTGGATAACCGTCCTTGCCGCGATCTTCAATCACCGCTGGTCCTCAAGGGAGGGGAGGTCATAAAAGTAGGCAAAAAGCGGTTTTTTAAGGTTATTCTGTAGTTATCCACAGGGAGGGTTTGCGGCGAGTGAGTATCTTGATATACTGAGTACAGGTCGTTAACAAAGCAAGTCAAATATTATTTTTAAATCGCCCCAAAAGGCGACCTTCATAGTAGTAATCACTACCAGCATCATCCGCAC
>CAZXCH010000081.1:0-2152 GCA_964639165.1 uncultured Candidatus Saccharibacteria bacterium
TATTCCTCCAACTCGCCGTCGCGATCGAGCCCATCCTCCTCCTGAGCCTTAATAGTATCCTGCCCTAATAATTTTTCAACCAGCGCCGCGTTCTCGAAGCCATGATCAACCACGAAAAAGATCCGTGGCATTGGCTTGATATTGATCTTCTTGAGCAGAAGATGCTGCAGATACCCGGCTTTCGATTCGAGCGCCGTCAGTACCGCCTTCTCGGCGGCAGCCGTGGACGGCAACACGCTTACCTTTACCCGCGCACCTTCAAGCTTCTTATCCACCTCCACCTCGGTGATGGTCGCAAGCACGGAAAGCTCCACTTCGCGAAGGATCATCTTCGAAAGCTCCTCGCGTATCAGTTTTCCCACCCGCTCGGAACGAAAGTTCATGTTATGATGCGCGTCGCGCGAGCCGCGCGCGTTATTTCCTAATCAATAATTTATCCCCCACCTGGATTGTCGTCTGCGAATCGAGCAGGACGCCGATCTCCTTTCCCATATCCGCCTGGAATATCTCACTCTTCTTTTCGCGCAATCCAAGTACCTTGCCGTTGCCGATTGCTGTCGAGCCGACATGGCCGCGCACGATGTCGAATGACGTCTTCCCGTGGAACGTGCCGCCCGTCACGCGACCGCCGACGAGCTGCTTCTGCGGCTTCTCCTGATTGAACACCGCAAGCACTTCAAGTTCGCCCGCGCCTGCCGGACCGCGCTTACCGCTAAAAAATTCCTCCACTGCCGTTGAAAGATCATATACGATCTCCGACGTGATGACCGTCACTGACTGCGCATCGGCAAGCACCTTCGCGCCCTTCTCGACGCGGTTCTTAAAACCAATAATAGCGGCTTTCGTCGCAATCGCGTGACGGATGTCGCCATCCGTGATATCGCCTACGCCTTCCTCTACTATGTTGATCTCTTTGCCGCCTTTCTGGTCGATGCCACGCAAAACGACCGAGAGCGCCTCGAGTGATCCGGCGTCGCCGGCCTTAAGGACCAAATTCAATGTGTTAGGTTTGGACTTCGCGATCTGATTTGTTGTCTTGGCCACTGTGCCGCTTGCGGCGCCCGGTGCACCGGATCCCGTCATGCTCCGCGCCGCCGCCGACAATTCCCCTACCGCAAACTCTTCACCCACTTGCGGGATCTTTTCGAAACCAATGATGATCGCCGGCGCGGATGGTTCGAGCTCCGACACCGTCTTGCCTAAAAAGTTCTCCAGTATCTTGACCTTGCCGGAAGCGGTGCGCGTCTTCACGGCATCGCCGCGCGAGAGCGTCCCGTTCTTTACGATCACCGTCGCTTCAATGCCACGCTTCGGGTCACGCTTAGCCTCGAGCACAAATCCCGACGCCGGCGCAGACGCATCGTAGGTAAGCTCTTCCACATCTGCGGCAAGGAGGATCAGATCCAAGAGATAGCTTACGCCCTCGCCCGTCTTTGCGGAAACGGCGCAGTAGCTCACCTGCCCGCCATAACCTTCAAGCAAAACGCCCGCCGCCATCAGATCGTTGCGTGCTTTGTCTAAATTGCCGCCGGTCTTGTCCACCTTGTTGATCGCGACGACGAACGGCGTCTTCGCGTCCAGAATGATCTGGATTGCTTCCTTCGTCTGTGGCTTCACGCCTTCGTCCGCGGCAACGACGAGAATCGCAAGATCGGCGACTTGCGCGCCCCGCGAACGCATAGCGGTGAACGCCTCGTGCCCGGGCGTATCAATGAACGTGATCTTCCGATCGCTGTGCACTATTTCGTAGGCGGCAGTGGCCTGCGTGATACCGCCCGCCTCGCGCGCAGCGATGTTCGCCTTGCGAATATAGTCGAGCAGCGTCGTCTTGCCATGGTCAACATGCCCCATCACGACGACGATCGGCGGACGGGTTTTGACGGTGGCTTCTATAGCAATTTTTTTGAGTGTTTCTTTTGGCATAAATAGAGATATATCACGAGCCAGAATGAAATTATTAAAATACCAGAAAACTTTTAGTACTTCCAAACTCCAACACATTATAGCAAAAATCGGGCGAAAGAACAAGCTCTCTCCGCGCGGCATCACTTGAGAAAACTCGCATAATAATTTACACTCAACCAGTGAGATTGGAGACGTGGCCGAGTGGCTGAAGGCAGCATCCTGCTAAGATGTTAGGGGAGAAATCCCC
>CAZXCH010000082.1:0-2113 GCA_964639165.1 uncultured Candidatus Saccharibacteria bacterium
TGGAAGGGATAAGCGCTGAAAGCATCTAAGCGCGAAGCCCACCCCAAGATTAGGTATGCGTGATTTCGTCATAGACTATGACGTTGATAGGCGCTCGGTGTAAGAACAGCAATGTTTTTAGCCAAGGCGTACTAATAATCCCGCCAACCATCCCAATGCTGACTTGCATTCGATAGTGTGCTGCATGCTTTTGAAAACTAGCAGATTAATAGTTTTCAAAAGCATGCAGCACACTATCTCATTCTTTATCTACAATAAAGAATCAAAAACTCATAAAGTAGTGAGTATGTGGGTGGGCGTTCTAAAAAACTATTAATCTGCTAGTTTTTTAGAACGCCCACATACATACGAACGGCTTTTTGATGTCGGTGCTTCATTCGGGCGTGTCCCACCTCTTCCCATTCCGAACAGAGAAGTGAAAGCGTCCCAATCCCATGATACTTACCGCTTGCGGTGGGGAAAGTAGGATGTGCCGACATCAAAGTGCCGTTCATTCCATAAAAAAAGAAGGCGTGCCACATAGCGTGGTGCGCCTTTTCAGGTTGGTCATGCAGAGGCGAGCTCGCTGCGCTCAACAACAAGCCGGATGATCTCCTCGGGGTCGGTGACCTCTTGCAGGGGAATCACTTCGCACTGAATGTTGAGGGACATGGCCCTCGCCGCATCCTCGACATCGTCTTTGAGGTCGTCGCCGAATGCTTTGCTTCCGAAAGAACCAAAGTGCATGGGCGGTTGTGCCTCAATGCCGTCGACCATCTGCTCCACTCGGAGAGTGAACATGAAATCCTCCTTTAGGAAATCGAGATAAAATTACCTTATTTATCCGTCTTGCGTCAAGCGTTGGATGCTTTCTTTCGATAGATGAACATCTTCCACTTGGCGTGAATGGTGATCGTTTTCGCCGGGGTCATTGTCGGGAGGGGAAACGCGTAGACGATAATGCGCGCACCGGACTTGAGTCCGGTTTTTATTTTATCCTCCATCCTTTGCATGGAGCGGATGGCAAGGAAACAAAAAACGACGTCGGCATCGCCGAGATCCGCGCGGAAAAGATTTTTTTTGATGAGCGCCGCGTGCGAGCGATGAACGAGCAGGTTTATTTTTCCAATAAGATAGAAGAGCACGGATATCTCAAAGCCGGTGGCGCGGGCGCCGAACTCTTTCTCCGCGATGAGCAGCGCTTTGCCCGTGCCCGCACCGAGGTCATAGAATGATTCGCCGGGCTTGAGTCCCGCTTCTTTCAGCGCTTCGCGGATCGCGCTTTTTCGGGTCGGATAGTAGGGCGCGCCGCTTCTGCGGGAAAGAAATATCGACGAAAAGAGCGCGACGACCAGAATCGCGAACGCGACCTCTATTGCTAAAGCGGCGATGTACATGCCCATTCATTATCATCTATAATAAGTGCATGTCCACCCGTCGCGCGAAGCAACTTATTTATGGCACGCTTTTTGCCGTCGTTGTGTTTGTCATCTGCGCGGGGATCTATTTGGTGTTTGTGCGGCCGGTGATCGTCGCTTCCACGCCGCCCGTGTGTACGCCTCAAACATGCGCGCCCACCAGCACGACGGTCATCGTCCCGGGGACGCTTACGACATTCGTCACGAGCCCGGGCCATTATACCTTCCTCGTGCAGGCAACAAACCATTCCGCGGATTACGGCGCTTCGGGATTCACTTACGCGATCGACCTTGATGACGCGTCGGGTACGGTGATTCAATCCATCCCGGGGCAGTCATTTATCTATCCGTCCCAGACCAAGTACCTTGCGGTACTGAACCAAGTCGTTGCGCAACCGTTTGATCATGCGGTATTCGTGGTCACCGGCGTCTCGTGGATCACAAGCTCCACAATTGGCGCCATCCCTTCGGTCGGTCCCGGCCAGTTCGCCCTCCAGAACATCCAGACGAGCGTGGCTTCCACCACGGTCTCCGTCGGCGGGCAACTCGTCAATACGGGCGTGGCGGCGTACGGACGGGTCGTGGTCATGGTGGTTTTCAAGGGGTCGGATGGGAACCCCGTTGGCGTTTCAGAGACGCAGTTGAGCAATATTGCCGCGGGCACGACGGAGAATTTCTCGGTGCTCTATCCCAACGAGCCGAATGTAAATCCGGCG
>CAZXCH010000083.1:0-2068 GCA_964639165.1 uncultured Candidatus Saccharibacteria bacterium
CATGGAGAGCAACTTTCCCTTTGCAGCAACGACAGCGAACGAAAGTTTCTTTGCTTTTGCCGCGGTAAAGGCGTCGATCGTCTCTTCCGTACTGCCGGAATATGAGCTCAGAATGATCAGCCGATCCTTGAGATCTTTTTCCGCGAGCGGCGGCAAACCGTAATTGGACCACACAACGATGTCTATCTCCGGATGCCACGCCTTGATCACGCTGGCCGCCAGATGCGATCCGCCCATCCCCGCAACCACAAATTTGCCAAACTTCTTAAGTTTGGCGGCGTTCTCGATAGCAGGCTCAAAATCGAACTGTTTACCGTAATTCTTTATGTCTTCTGGGATCATAGGTATATTATACCTTATTTGAGGGATTTTTGCTACTGAGGATGCCTGTGGGTCATTTTGGCCCATCTTAGAAAAAAATCTTATTTTTCCTTTCCTTGATCTATCGCATGACCGCCAAACCGGTTACGCAACGCGGATAATACCTTTCCGATATAGCTTGGAGATTTTTTTGAGCGGACGCGGAACTTGAATGAGTCCTCGATGACGGGCGTGGGTACTTTAAACTTCTTGCCGGTCTTGACCGTCCATTCCCCTTCGCCGGTGTAGGCGACGGAACCGGAAACAGCCTTTAGATCTTGGCCATACATCTTATAGGCTTCGCCGAGCCACCCAACAAGTTTTGATTCGATGACGCTACCCCGATTATAAACCTCTGCCACCTGTTCGAGGTCCAACTTGAACGGCGATTTCTTCATGATCGCAAAACCTTCCGCGAGCGATTGCATCATGCCGTATTCGATACCGTTATGCACCATCTTTACGAAATGACCCGCGCCGGCGGAACCAAAGTATGAGTAGCCGCCCGCCACGGAAAGATCGCGAAAGAGCGGCTCCAGGCGTTGGAATATTTCTTTCTCGCCGCCGATCATAAGTGATCCGCCATTGCGTGCGCCCGCCGGTCCGCCCGAAAACCCGACGTCCATAAAGTGGATGCCGCGCTTTTTGAGCAACTTCGCGCGGCGAACGGAATCTTCGTAGAACGCATTGGCCGCGTCGATCACAATGTCGCCCTTCTTTAAATGCTGAACGATGCCGTCTTTACCGAAAAGTAGATCGTCATTCCCCTTTCCGGCCGTGATCATAAGCCAAATGATGCGTGGCGCTTTGATTTTTGCGACAAGGTCAGCATGCGAGAACACGCCTTCGATGCCTTCTTTCTGGATCATCTCCACCGGCCCGGGCGAACGGTTGGACGCGATGACGCGCCATCCCTTCTCGTTCAACTGCCGTGCGACATTCGCGCCCATCTTTCCCAAACCGAAGATGCCGATCTCTTTGCGGATCGCACCGGAACGGCCACCCGCGCCCGCATCCCCCACTAGCTCCGGCGGATCGATGAGCGTCGTTGCCTCGGCGACGACCGCTTCGCTATCCGGCGCATAGCGACGCAACGGCACAAGACCTTTTGCCCATCCCTTTACGATCGGATCCACAAAATGCCACATCGCGGCGATCTCGCGGCTGGAAACGAACAACGTCTGATCACCATTGATGCAATCCAGCAAAAGCTTCTCATATTCTTCCGTATACTGCGATTTACGCTCGCCTTGACGCAGATCGATGCTGAACACGCGCTCCTCCATCTCCATCGCAATCCCCGGTTTTTTTGCCCAAAAACGAATGGTAATGCCTTCGCGCGGATCCTGCCGGAATGTGATGGAATTCCTAAAGTGCTCGCCGTGCGCGGCACCGTAGAGTTCGCACAGGCACGGCGTCTCGTGCTTGAAGACGATCTCTATCTCCGTCACTTCCTCGTTGCGCGTCGAATCGATAATCCGCTTGCCCGCCTCTATAAATATCGGCACACCCCTCCATCGCGGATGTGTCAGCTCCAGCCCAACCTTAAAATAGGTTTCCACGTTTGACTTTGGATCCACGCCTTTGATACTGCGATAGCCGTCGTACTGTGCGCGGAACGTTTTCTTTGCGATCTCCGAATGTGAGAGCGGCTTTATCGTTTCAAGCAACGCCGCACGGGCAGCGCGAATGGCATCCGCACTCATGT
>CAZXCH010000084.1:0-1926 GCA_964639165.1 uncultured Candidatus Saccharibacteria bacterium
TCATGTTTCATATGATTTCGACCTTTCTGATGTGCCGCACCCCTAGAGAACAATTATACCGTATACCACGGAATGATACGCAACAGCCCTCCCGAACGTTTCCGCTATAAATATGCAGCTTTCTTCAACCAATCCTCATTTTCCCATTCCCATAGCCGTTTTGCCCCTAAAAACGCGGTAAAATCATCCTGCCAATAAGGAAACTCCTTCAGTTCGATGTCTCCGTAAAGCTCGCCCCATTCGTGCAGGCAACCGCGCATGGTGGGGTTACGCCAATCAGTCTTGATCTTTTCCCGGCCGCCTTTCACCCGGCGGATCGCGCCACATCGCAGGCATTTTTGTATCTGGTCGATTTTCAATATCCAGCGCGTGGAAAGGTCTTCAAATTCGTTCTTCAGGGCATCCATATACGCGGATGTTTGCAGATTATAGTCGCGATAGATTGCCTGCGAGGTTTTGATGTCGAGCACACCGAGCTTTCCGTCGATACGCGCGATCGCGTCCACCGTGCCGGCGTAGCGATGGTCGCGGTTCACGATGCGGCGCTCCACGAGCTCGGGTGTCACATGAATGTGGTTCTTCCCAAAGAATTCCTGGAACGCGCGCACGGCGGGCGCCACCGCATTTGGGATCTCATCCGTCTTACCGAGGAGCAATCCTTCCACCGCTTCGTGCAGCATTGTGCCTTCTTCTGCCGAGCGCTCTGTCGCTTCCTTCGCTGCGCGATAGCTCTTTGCCTCGCCGTAATAATAATAGAGCGCTGGCTTGGCTTTGATCGTCACGATCTTCGTGACGCGCGGATACCAATCGCCGTCGATCGTGTAGCCGCATTGTTCCTTGAAGTCGTTGATATCTTTAAATTCGTCGAAAAGTGACATAAATGGTGCAATAAATTATTTAAACAGCTTTCCGGTAAGCTCGGAAATATCGCCGGCACCCATCATGACAACAACGGGGGGGCGGGTGAGCCAGTTTTTCGGGGGCGTGTCATGAATGATCGCCTCGATCGCGCCGCGGATTTTTGCGGGGCGAAGAAGATAGTGTATCGGTTTCTCAGGTGAACGCTTCATGAGAGCTTTCACGAGCGCCTCGGAATCATGCGGATATTTCTCGTCCCGCCCGAGCACTTTGTACAGCGGGAGAATGAAAACGATATCCGCCATATCGAACGCTTCGGTAAAATCTTTAAAAAGCAGTTCGAGACGCTTTGCCTGGTGCGGTTGAAAAACGCATATGAGCGGTGAGTGCGGGAATTTTTCTTTGAACGCCGCCAGCGTCGCGCGGATCTCCGTTGGGTGATGGGCATAATCATCATAAACAGGAATGCTTGTGCCCTTTAGCTTTCCTTTGAGTTCCATCCGGCGCCATGCACCTTTATACGACGCGATTGCCGCCAGTATTTTCTTTTCAGAAATTTTTAATGTTGCGCCGAGCTTCAAAACCGCTAGCGCGTTTGAGATATTATGAACGCCCGCGATCGGGATGATCTTGCGTATCTTGCGCGCCTCCATCACGTTGTCGGACAGGGAAAACCAAATCACCTTCAGGCCGCGTTTTTTTGCCAATTGCATGATCTTGGGTTTTAAGGAATGGAGCGGTGCATCATCGCGGTTCAGGATCAGCGTGCCGCCCTGCCTCGTCCGGGATAAAAACTTTAAGAATGCACGTTTGGCGTTCGCAAATGTCTTATAAAAATCCATATGCTCTCGGTCGATGTTCGTGACAATCGCGATGGCAGGGGAGTAGTCCAAGAACGCGGCATGAAAGTCGTCCGCTTCCAATACTAAGTATGGCCCGTGACCGATTCGTATATTTTTCCCATGCAAGTCCACTAATTTTGTGCCCACCAAAATAGTTGGGTCTAAACCCGCGCACATAAGTGCGAGTCCCGCCAACGCCGTGGTTGTACTTTTGCCGTGGGAGCCG
>CAZXCH010000085.1:0-1888 GCA_964639165.1 uncultured Candidatus Saccharibacteria bacterium
TGAAGAGTTCCTGCACCACTTTCTCGATCAGGGTGCCGGAGCGGGCCACCTCGACACCGGTAACGTCCGTATCTTCAACCGCTTATACGGTGGATGCCACGAACGCAAAGATCTATAAGGGCAGTCCGACCTCGACCGTTTCTGTTTCGGTCATCGCGGTTGGTGATACGTTGATCGTGCAGGGAACCGTAAGCGGCACGAACATCGCCGCAACCGTCATCCGCGACGGCGTAGTGCCGACGATGGGACGTCCGGGCATGGGTGGCAAGGGTCTTGGCCATAGCACGAGTTCCACTCCTACGGGCACCACGTCCATTCAGGGTAATGGCGAGCCGGTCATCGGCGGCAGCGTCACCGCGATAAGCGGCACGACGCTCACGGTGACGAACGCGAGCAATGTTACATACACGATCAATGCAGCCAGTACGACAATCGTCAAAAATGGCACAAGCACCGCGATCGCGAACATTGCGGTTGGCGACAACGTCATCGTGCAGGGCGTCGTAAATGGAAATGCGGTGACCGCATCCTCCATCATCGATCAGGGTGCAAAGCGGGTGAACAGTTCCTCAACGAACGGTTCGTCCACGAAGCCGCAGGGTGGTGGGTTCGGCTTTGGCGGGATATTCAGTGCCATCGGCGGATTCTTCCAGCACCTGTTCGGATTCTAAGATCCGGATATCTTGGAAAATAAATAATAAGAAAAATGGCCCCGATTTCTTCGGGGTCATTTGATTTGGTGGGGATGTCACGCTCTCCGCTAGATCGCCACAAACAAAGGATGGCAGGCTAGCGCGGCGATTATCCGTGAATAGAGAGGCCTCATTCCAACCGTATTGGTCAGTGCCCACTTGTCAGCGAGGCATTCGATCTTGTCGGCCGCTTCCGTTGCGGCGCTTGGTACTTGCCGGTCGCCGTTGAGCGGAATGTGGAACGAATGATCCGCTCCGATAGCTTTCGCGCTGCAATAGTGGCAGAGATTCAGCGAAAGCTCCCTGCGTGCGTCTTCCGGAAGTCTTTGGGCCAATCTTGTGATAACGATTATGCAGTCTTGCGTGCAGGCGTTTACAACACCATGGAGATTTGCGGGGTTGATAACTGCTGTCGACATCGGAACATCCTCCAGGATTGGATTTGCAGACTATACTATAACAGAATATATAGGATTTTGCAAATAAATAAACCCACCGTTGCCTTCGTCGTTGAGTGCCGCGCCGTTTGGCGGTAAGCTTGTGGGATGCCAGCCACCGAATCATCCTCCAATTTTGAAGCACGATACAAACTGTTAAACCCCGAGCAACGCCAGGCGGTGGATACACTTATTGGACCGGTCATGGTGATCTCCGGGCCGGGAACGGGAAAGACGGAGGTACTTACGATGCGCATCGCGAACATCCTGCAAAAGACGGGGATCGCGCCGGAGAAGATCCTCGCGCTCACCTTCACCGAATCCGGCGCGATCGCCATGCGCCGCCGTCTCGTGGAGCTCGTCGGCGCCGATGCATACCGCGTGGAGATCTCCACGTTCCACGGCTTCGCGAACCGCATCATCCGGGATTATCCGGATCATTTTCCGGCGATCATCGGCGCGTCGAGCATCACGGAGATCGAGCAGGTGGATATTTTGCGCAGGCTCATTGATACACTGCCGCTCAAAGATCTCCGTCCGTTCGGCGATCGCTACTATCATCTGCGCGCGATCCTCGGCGCCATCAATGAATTAAAACAGCAAGGCGTTTCGCCCGAGCTCTTTTCCCTCATCGCCGCGGATGCAAAAAAAGATTTTTACGCGAATCCGGATTTGATCAATCAATCGGGCAAGTTTGAAGGAAGGATGAAGGGCAAATATGTGACGGCGGCAAAACAGACGGAGCGGAATTTGGAAGTG
>CAZXCH010000086.1:0-1698 GCA_964639165.1 uncultured Candidatus Saccharibacteria bacterium
TGTGAAAGTTTACAACATTCGATCTCGACATAGTTACTCTACCCCTGAGTGCGCCTGTGCGCGAATTGTATTCCACACTGATACTATTTATATTCCCATCGCTTACGAGTGTCAAACTTATGTCCGCAAGCGCTTGAAGATATCATCCTCGATACCCTGCCGATCCTGTCCGTACTTCATACGCGAGTACTCTTTGAGCTTTTCCGCAAGCTCTTTATTCCCTCCGCCCCATGAAGTGGTCCCGACTTTCAGGTTGAACGGTTTCGAGGTCTGACCGTTGATCAGTATCTTCGCATACGCGTTGAGGTTATCGATGTTGATAAGGTCGTTCTGGTTGAATGCAGGTTCGAATTGTTTTACGAGGAACTCCGCATCCTGCACGCCCACGCGCATCACGAGCTCGGAGCCGACGTTACCGAAAACGGCGTCGCGGATCTTCTCGTCAAGCTGGGCAATGAACTGGTGCGCCATCGTCAAATTCAGCCGGTACTTTCGCGCCTCGGACAAAATGGTTGCGATGGAGTCGGTGGTGAAGTTCTGGAACTCGTCGATATAAAGGTTGAAGTCCGGCCGCTTCTCTGCATCCGCAATATCCACGCGCGAGAGTGCGGCCATCAGGATTTTTCCGGTGAAGACCATGCCGAGCAAGCCGGCGTTGATATCCCCTATTTTTCCTTTTGAAAGATTGATGAGCAATATCTTTTTGCTGTCCATCACCTCGCGAAAATTGAACGACGACTTTGACTGGCCGATGATGGGCCGCATGTAGTCGTTGGAAATAAAGTTGTTGAATTTGGAAGTGATGTACGGCGTCATATTGGCAAGCGACGCTTCTCCACCGGCCTTCACGGCCTCCTTCTCCCAGAAGTCTATAACGACGGGGTTATGGATACGCGCGAGCTTGCGGGCGCGGTAGGCGCTGTCGGTGAAGATGCGCGGAACCTCCACAAGAGTGGCTGGCTCGTTCGGCATGTCCTCCATCATGAGCAGGAGCGCGTTGCGCATATATTGCTCGAACATCGGGCCCATCGTTTCCTGCGAGAACAGCTTATTGAAGATACTCTGCATCTCGTTCACGATAAACGTCTTTTCCTCCGGACGGTCATGGTTGAAATCCAACATATTGAGACCGAGCGGACGCGCAAGGTCACCAGGGTTGAAATAGATGACATCGTCCAGCCGCTCCTTCGGCACAAATCCGAGGGCGTTCTCCACGAGGTCGCCATGCGGGTCGATGATCGCCACGCCCTTGCCGGACTGGATATCCTCGATCATCATGTTGCCAAGCAATGTGGATTTACCGGTACCGGTCTGTCCGATCACATAGATATGGCGGCGGCGATCCTCATCGGTGATATAGACGGGTTTCGCAACACCGCGAAACATGGCGTCGCCGATAAGCACGCCCGCCGTGGGAAGATTTTCCGGCGGTGCGGCCTCTTTGGACTTGAGCCACTTCACGCGTGGCGTCTCGGTGGATGAGATCGGCAAATGATAGATGCTCGCGATCTCCTCCGCGGAGAGAAGCATCTTCTCGCCGCTGTCGAACATGCGATAAATGAAATCATGCACGATGTTCTTTGGATTACGCGGCTTTACGATCTTGAAATCATTGCGCATCGGGCTGCCGAACTGGCTGAATCCCGCCGTGAGTCCGTCCAGGATATCGTTCGCCTGAAATGGCGAACCGGCGGACGC
>CAZXCH010000087.1:0-1633 GCA_964639165.1 uncultured Candidatus Saccharibacteria bacterium
TCCATGCCGCTTGGCAGACTTGCGTATACGGTAGCCGGAATCCCTGGCTGGATTGTGGGCATTGTGATGGATGATCATATTGATTTCACGACCTATAAGATGCCGCCGCAGCCCACGAACGTGAATGAACTCCTCGCCGTGTTTGATGGCGGTGTGGAAGCTGCGCGGAGCACGCTTGCGGCGATGGACGACAAAACACTTACGGACAAGTGGCAGCTTCGGATGAAGGACAAAGTGCTGATGGAATCCACGCGCGGTGCTACGCTCCGGCAGACGATCAATCACCTCGTGCATCATCGAGCACAGCTCGGCGTGTATCTTAAGATGAATGGCATTCCGCATCCTGCGGTATATGGCGCCTCTGGTGACGAGGGTTGGGAATAATCAAAATCGTTATTTAGTCTTTTTAACCTTCACTTCGAAAATGCTCCGAAAATATCGGAGCATTTTTGTTATATACAGAAACTACCTATGAGTCGAATAATAGTTTTGCGCTTATTGCTGTCTTTGTAATTTTTATCTCACCATATCACTAGTAGCTATTATGAGACCATCAGAATATGAAAAATACGTCGAGATGTATAAAGCGTTGGCTCATGCCAATCGTCTTGCGATACTTCATGCGCTCACGGGGAGCGAATTATCCGTGGACGTCTTGACGAAAAAGTTGGATCTTCGGAAGGCGAATGTTTCGCAACATCTCGCCGTGCTTCGGCATGCCAAGTTGGTGCGCCTAAGAAAGGAGGGAACACACGTGCATTATCGGGTCAGCGATCCGGACGTCCTGCGTGCCCGCCTAGTCATCCAGCGATTTTTTACTGCAAAAACGAAGGATCTCCAATAGCTGGACAAGCTGTGAATAAGTGATGGAATAATCCACGTTGTAAGTAATTGACATACTCAACGGCTTTCTTGTAGTATACGCGTATCAGATCTAAGGTTGCGCAATAGTGCAACTAATGAAAAGGCCGGAGATTTAATGAAATATAGAGCAATAAATAAATAATTCCATTGTTTTAAGCGGGATCGCGGGCATGGGTGGTTTCGTCAACCACTATCGCCGCGCAGAATATAATGTATTCCCGATTAAAACATATTAAATAAAAATGAAAAAAATCTTATCGGTCGGTTCGGTAATCGCAATTGTGGTCGGCGCGGGGTTCCTCATTTTCAATAATGCATATGCTTCGCCGTCAACGGTGTATGTCGATGCAAGTGCCACTTCATCGGGAAATGGTACCGCGGCGCTTCCTTACCAAACAATTCAGGCAGGGGTCACTGCTGCCCAATCCGGCGATACGGTAGATGTTGCATCGGGGACTTACGCCGAAGCAGTATCGATCACTAAAGATCTTACGATCGTCGGCGCGGGAGCGACCTCGACCGTTATTACTGCACCCGGGACATTGCCTGCGGAAGGTGCGATCATAAATGTTGACGGCACGGGAGTAAGTGCGGACATTTCCGGGTTGACCGTTAAGGGTCCGGGACCGACGGGATGCGGTTCTCTTATGTCGGGTGTTTTCATCTCAGGCGGCGCGTATGCTTCCATTCACAACATGACATTTGCCGATATTCGGGACAATCCACTTTCCGGTTGTCAGAATGGGCGTGCGGTTCTTATTGGGTGGGG
>CAZXCH010000088.1:0-1621 GCA_964639165.1 uncultured Candidatus Saccharibacteria bacterium
GTCGTCGCTCACACAGGCGCTCGCGACGAGCCTGGGGATCAATCCGATGCGTGCGGAGGAGCTCAAAAAGGAACGGGGGATCCTCGGCACCGGGCCGAACTACGAGTTATCCACTATCATGATGCCTTTTTTGGATGTTATAGTTAATGAGGTGAAGAAGGCGGACTATACGTTTCGTCAGCAATTTCCTATCGCAGGGAAGACGGAGCGCATTGTTCTTACCGGCGGCGGGGCAAATCTTTCCGGGATCGAGAAATATTTCGAGAAGGACTTTGGGATCCCGGTGGTCAAAGCGGCGCCATTTTCAAAATTCGAGTACCCCGACGTGATCGCGCCATTCCTTCCGGAGCTTGAAGCTCCGATGACCGTCGCGCTCGGCCTCGGGATGAAACAGTTCAGCAAGTAACTATATAACGCATGCCTCTTCCAGAAAAAGTAATAGAACAGTTGGGGCGGGAACCTACCGGAACGCAGGGGTGGGCGGTGGGTGCCATGATGTTTTCCGGCGGTCTTCTTTTTCTTGCGCTTGTGGTGTACGCCGGGCTGGCATTCGGCTATGAACCGTATCTGCAATCTCAACTTAAGAGCGAGCAGGACCAGATGAGCGCGCTCAGCCAGTCCATCCCCGGAAGCGACCAGTCCCAGTTGATCAATTATTATTCGCAGATAGCGAATCTGCAGTCCCTTCTGCAAAATCATGTGAATATGATGAGGTTTTTTTCCTGGCTTGAGAAGAATACCGAGGCGAACGTCTACTACCAGTCTTTTTTGGTCGCCGGCGACGATCAGGTTTCCCTTACGGGCATGGGGCTGACCGAGGCCGACGTGAACCAACAGGTTGCCATTTTTGAGAACGCACCCGAAGTAGCCGTCGTGACCGTTTCCAATGTGGGCGCACCGCAGACTCCCGGTGCTCCGTGGACTTTCGCCATGACCCTTGCTATGAAACCGTCGGTGCTATCAGCATCAGCTCCAAGCCAATAACATGAAACAAGAATCCAAACGGCTTTCAAGTATCATCATCGCCGCATTGATCGTTGCCGCGGCCTTGGTGGTGTATATCGAGTTTATTGTGCCTACCTACACGAATCTGGAAACCGTTAAGGGACAGGTGGAGAGCGAGGCGGCGGCGTATGCAAATGAGGCGACGTTGGTAAGCCAGGTGAAGAGCCTGCTTACCACCTACCAAAGCGATTCTTCGTCGAGCCAGACGGTGGCTATGGCGCTGCCCGTTGGCCGGGATATTTCGGGAGCACTCGCGCAGATCTATGGCATCGCATCCAATACCGGCGTCACGGTCTCGGCGACGGCAGTATCGACGCAGGCGGTGCAGGCGGTAGCCCCGTCATCCGCGGGTGGGGAAGATGATGCCGGATCGATCATCAAACCCACCGGAACGGTCTCCTTTCAGGTCAACGGCTCGGGCAGTTATGAAGCGATCAAGAATTTTCTTCAGGGTCTTTCAACGAACATCAGGATCTTCAATGTGACCGCGATATCGCTCCAGCCTAATGTGATATCTGCAACAAAGACCCAGGCGGCAAACTCGGACATGTTCGCCTATACCATAACGGTCGTAACGTATTATCAAGCTCCATAATCAAAAAATATCATGGCGATC
>CAZXCH010000089.1:0-1549 GCA_964639165.1 uncultured Candidatus Saccharibacteria bacterium
GGCGTGAAGCGCACGGAAGCGAAACGTTCCGTCAAGGAAGCGGCGGAGCTTGGTGAGCAGATCGCGGCGGAATTGAAATGACAATTGTGGGCTAATAAGAACTATGAGGGTGCGACTGGGAACATTGATTTTCATCATTGCCGCGTCGTCGTTACTAGTTTCCTGCTTCACGACGGACATAGGTATTCAAGTTCCTAAGGGATATTCGCTTGTTCATTTGGCGGGTCTCGACGGCGCGATTTTAAAACCGAACGGATGGCATTTTTACACTGGAGGAACCTCGAACAGCGTCGTTTACGCCATCACCAAAGAACCGGTCACTGCGACCAATGGCTATCTTACCGGTTTCCGCCTTCAGTTCATTCCGGCAGTCTCAAAAATTACACATGTTAAACCATCTGAATACGCAAATACTGTTCTGGCTGATTATCCCAAGCTGCGCGTCATTACCAAGTGTCTGGATTGTGAGTATGCGACGGGACAGGGGGATGTGAAACAGCAGGAATGGATCGTAGATCAGACCGTCAACGTTTCGGGGTCGAGTGTGATTTGTCGCGTTGGCATCAATACCATGGCCATCGATCGGCTTGATCTATTGGTCGTCTTGATCTATGGAACTCCAAAAGAGGAGTGGGGCGTGAACGAGTCCATCTACCAGACTGTCCGCAAAAAAATTCGGATTCTAGGGTCACATCCGGGAAAGTAGGAACAACTGATTTATCAGAGTTCCTTTGCGTCTCCAGATATTCGGCACGATTATCAGCCTTTCTTTTTTAAATTGGCTTTAATCCGCTGTAGAGTGGCGACACCTTCGCTCTTCATATATCCCTTGCCTGTTCGTGCAAGAACCGGTTCCGCTCCAAAACGGTGTTGGATTCTCAATCCGTTTTTTATCATCCGTTTGAGCATTTTTCTTTCCGCATCCGTCATCCTTTGAATTTAGCCCCAAACTGTTAGTGGGCAAAACGGAAAACTCTGCAAAATCTGCGAATTGCCCAAACCTGTTTTCGCCCCTAAACTCCGCGCAGTGAAATCAAAAGGCATAGTATATCTCGTTGGGGCAGGGCCGGGTGACGTGGGACTTATCACCGTGCTCGGCGCGGAATTACTCGCGCGGGCTGAGGTCGTGGTTTACGACGCATTGTCGAACCCGGACCTCTTGCGGTTGGCGCCTGCGACAGCGGAAATCATTTTCGGCGGCAAACGCGCCAAGGAACACGTTTTGCCGCAGTCCGACATCAATGCGTTGCTGGTCGAAAAAGCCAAGGCCGGAAAGATCGTCGTGCGGTTGAAAGGTGGCGATCCTTATATCTTCGGTCGTGGCGGCGAAGAAGCCGAGGCGCTCGCGGATGCGGGCATTCCCTTTGAAGTGGTTCCCGGCGTGTCATCGTTTGTGGCCGCGCCCACCTACGCGGGCATCCCTGTCACTCATCGCGAACATTCCTCAAAGCTTTCCATCATCACCGGCCACGAAGACCCGGCGAATCCCGACTCAAAGATTGATTGGCAACAGGTCGCGCGCGAACCCGGCACCAAAGTCATCATGATG